>NZ_QUDY01000002.1:0-301978 GCF_003477745.1 Clostridium sp. AF35-15
TGTAGTAGTGATGAGTTAGGTGCGCCAAATTTTTTATCAAGATACAGAACTAGCGTTTGCCAAGTGTGGGGGCATATGGTATAATATAAACATGGAAAAAGATATATTTACTATTAAGAGAAATACACTTTCATATGGTAGAGGATATGTGTATTCTTTGCAATATCATCTTGTCTGGTGCACGAAATATCGAAAACAGGTCCTGAAAAATGGGATAGACGCAGAATGTAAAAAAATGTTGTATGGGCTTGCGGAGGAATACAAATTTAAGATTCTGGCGATGGAGGTTATGCCAGATCATATTCATTTACTTCTGGATTGCAAACCGCAATTTTTTATATCAGACATGATAAAGATTATGAAGGGGAATCTGGCACGTCAGTTGTTTCTTTCGCATCCGGAATTAAAACAGGAGCTGTGGGGAGGACATTTGTGGAATCCATCGTATTGTGCAGTCACCGTAAGTGACCGAAGCAGGGATCTGGTAGTGGCATACATTGAGGGACAAAAAGAGAAGGAAAAAAGAAAGTAGGAAATTTTATGCAGATTGTATCCAGCTATGGAGTAGAAATTAAAAAAAAGAATATACCGCTCCGCTCTACGCTGGATATTTTTCGGAAGGCAGTTTCCTATCTGATTCCGGTGTATGCAGAGACCTGGGAAGAACTTTCAGAAATCAGAAATCCACAAAAACGCTTTAATGAAGCGGAACATCTGGTACATGAGACAAAAAAGAATCATGCCAGATTTCTGTTTGACCGTCATTTCCCTAAGATGCCATCTTATCTGAGAAGAGCGGCGATTCAACACGCACTTGGAGCCGTGTCCTCCTATCAGACACGCCTTAGTTTGTGGGAAAAGGGAGAACTGAGAGGAAAACCGAAGCTGGTCTGTGAGAATCATGCGATGCCGGTATTTTATCGGGATGTCATGTATAAGGAAGCAGAACCGGGAGAAGATGCGGCACATTTAAAGCTGTTTGATGGGCGGGAGTGGAAGTGGTTTCAAGTAAAATTACTTCATACCGATATGGAATATCTGCGAAAAAAATGGAGTGGTAAAAAGGCATCTGCCCCTACTTTGGAAAGGAAACATCATAAATATTTCCTTCGGTTTTCATACACAGAGGAAGTAAGCTTATCAAAGACAGATGTAAAAGAGCAGGTGATATGCAGCGTTGCTTTAGGAATCAATACGGATGCGGTCTGCAGCATCATGCGTGCAGATGGCACTATCCTGGGACGTAAATTTATAAATTTCTCCAGTGATAAAGATCATTTGTATCATGTGCTTGGCAGAATCCGCCGTTTTCAGAGGGAACATTCCTCCAGACAGGTCCAAAGCCGATGGGATTATGCAAAAAGGCTGAATATGGAGCTGTCCCGCAAAATAGCTGCGGAGATCACGAAATATGCCGCAGAGTATCAGGCAGGTGTAATTGTGTTTGAGTATCTGGAAATGCAGGGAAAAATATCCGGAAAAAAGAAACAAAAGCTTCATTTATGGAGAAAGCGGGATATTCAGAAACTGTGTGAACATCAGGCACATCGGAACGGAATTCGTGTGTCCAGGGTCAGTGCCCGGAACACCAGCAGGCTGGCCTGTGACGGAAGCGGAGCGGTAGTAAGAAACCAGGAGAACCATAGCCTATGTACCTTCCGGACCGGAAAACAGTATAACTGCGACCTGTCAGCATCCTATAATATCGGAGCGAGATATTTTATACGGGAATTTTTAAAACCCTTGCCGGAAACGGAAAGGTCTTCACTGGAGGCAAAAGTACCTGCAGTGAAGCGTAGAACCTCCTGTGTTTATGCAGATTTGAGAAAGCTTTATGTAGAAGTAAACAATTTAAAAGCGGCATAAATGCAGGCAGATATACAGCGGACTACCTGTAATGTGGAAACCAGCCGTATCCGGCATGGGAAAAGTGCGTATCCGCACGAATTCTAAGTTACTGGCGTATCCGCCGATATTTAGTCTTGCCGTTTAAAACGGCTGAGAAGCATGTGACTTTAGCCATGTGAGGTTCACCCCCATGGACGAAAATGTTATAATTTTTATACTTTGGTTGCCGGAATCCTACGGCACAATAAATCGAAATGAGATGAATAAAATGCAAAAAAATCAAAATGATACATCATACAAGAGAGCACAGCCAAGTGAAAAGCAGGAATCCCGGATTCCAGCGGAAGGCGTTCGTTTAAATCGCTTTTTGAGCGAGGCGGGCATCTGCTCCCGGCGGGAGGCGGATCGGCGGATCGCGGACGGGCGTGTGACGATCGATGGGCGCGTGGCAGAGGTCGGACAGAAGCTGATGCCGGGACAGCGCGTGGCGTGCGATGGCGTAGCGGTGTCCGGCAAGGATGCGCCGGTGCTTTTAGCGGTCAATAAGCCGCGGGGGATTGTCTGCACGACTTCTGATAAAGATCGGGCAGAAAATATCGTAGAATTTTTAGATTATCCGGTCCGGATTTACCCGATCGGGCGTCTGGACAAGGATTCAGAAGGGCTGCTTCTCATGACGAATGAGGGCGAGCTGGTCAACCGGATTCTAAGGGCTCGTTACGGACATGAAAAGGAATATCTGGTAACGGTGGATAAACCCATTGATAGTGAGTTTGTCCGGAAGATGAGCGCAGGAGTGAAGATTTTAGATACGGTTACCCGTCCTTGTGAGGTGGAAAAGACCGGGAAGACGAGTTTCCGGATCATCCTGACCCAGGGACTCAACCGCCAGATCCGCCGGATGTGCGAGGCGCTTGGGTACCAGGTACAGACATTAAAACGCGTCCGGATGCTGAACATTACGCTGGATGGGCTGAAAACAGGCGAGTACCGGGAAGTGACAGCGGCAGAGAGACAGAAATTAGAAGATATTTTGAACGGAAAGAAGAATGGCTGAGACAATGTTGTCTGGCAGTCAGTGCAGGTTCACATATGAGGTTGCATAGAAATGCTTGAAAACGCATTCAGAGGTAGTTGGAGAGAGCGATGGGAAAGGTGGAGTCAGATAGATGGCAGAGGACAAGACAAAACGGATACGGGAGCTGATTGGGACGCTGCGGGCAGCAGGGCGCGCCTATTATCAGGAGAGCCGGGAGATCATGAGCAACTTTGAGTATGATAAGCTTTATGATGAACTGGTTTCATTGGAGAAAGAGACGGGAATTGTGTTTGCGAACAGCCCGACGCAGAATGTAGGATATGAGGTAGTCAGCGCGCTTCCGAAGGAGCGCCATGAGAAGCCGATGCTTTCGTTAAATAAGACGAAGAGCGTGGAAGAGCTGGCAGACTGGCTCGGCGGGCAGACCGGGCTTTTATCCTGGAAGATGGACGGTCTGACGATCGTCCTGACCTATCAGAATGGAACACTTGTCAAGGCGGTTACGCGTGGAAATGGTGAGATCGGCGAGGTTATCACGGCAAATGCAAAGGCGTTCGTCAATGTGCCGTTAAATATTTCCTATCAGGGTGAGCTTATCCTGCGCGGCGAGGCGATCATCCGGTATTCGGATTTTGAGAAGATCAATGAGCAGATCGAGGATGTCGATGCGAAATATAAGAATCCGCGAAACTTATGCAGCGGTTCGGTGCGTCAGTTAAACAGCGAAATCACAGCGCAGAGACAGGTCCATTTTTATGCGTTCAGCCTTGTAAAGGCGGATGGCATTGATTTCAAAAATTCGCGGAAAGAGCAGTTTGAATGGCTGAAAACACAGGGGTTTGAGGTCGTAGAGTACCATGAGGTGACAAAAGAGACGCTGCCGGAGACGGTCAAAATGTATTCTGAGGCGATTGCGGAAAATGATACGCCGTCGGATGGACTGGTGCTTTTGTATGATGATATTGCCTACGGCCAGTCGCTGGGGCGGACGGCAAAATTTCCGCGCGATTCGATCGCATTCAAGTGGGCGGATGAGATTCAGGAGACGACGCTTCTCTATATTGAATGGAGCGCGTCGAGAACGGGGCTGATTAACCCGGTGGCAGTATTTGAACCGGTTGAGCTGGAGGGAACGACGGTCAGCCGTGCCAGTGTCCACAACATCAGCATCATGGAGGCGCTGGAACTGGGGGCAGGCGACCGGATTACGGTTTATAAGGCAAATATGATCATTCCGCAGATCGCGGATAACCTGACGCGCAGCGGCGTCCGGGATATTCCGGAGGCATGTCCGGTGTGCGGCGGTCAGACGGAGGTGCGCCAGCTCAACGATGTAAAATCACTCTACTGCACGAACCCGGACTGCCAGGCGAAGAAGATCAAGAGTTTTACTCTTTTTACAAGCCGCGATGCCTTAAATATTGCGGGACTTTCAGAGGCGACGCTGGAGAAATTTATCGGCGTCGGCATGATTCATGAGTATGCGGACATTTTCCATCTGGACCGCCATCAGGAAGAGATCGTCGAGATGGACGGATTCGGGCAGAAATCGTATGACAATCTGATTGCGGCGGCTGAGAAAGCGTCCCACACGACCCTGCCGAGAATGGTGTACGGTCTGGGCGTTGCAGGCATCGGTCTGGCAAATGCCAAGATGATTTGCCGTCATTTTAAAAATGATTTTGAGGTGATGCGTCACGCCACCGTGGAAGAGCTGGTCGAGATTGATGGAATCGGGGAAGTTCTGGCGCAGGCGTGGACGGCATTCTTTTCGGATGGAAAGAATAATGCGATCGTCGATCATCTGCTGGCGGAGCTGACCTTTGAGGCAGAAGACGAAGAAAGCAGCGAGGGTGCAGATGAGGCATTCGCCGGGATGAATTTCGTCATTACCGGTTCGCTGGAACATTTCAAAAACCGGAAAGAGCTGCAGGAGCTGATTGAGCGCCGCGGCGGCAAGGTGACCGGAAGCGTGACGTCCAAGACGAATTATCTGATCAATAATGATGTGGCGTCGTCGTCCTCGAAGAATAAGAAGGCGCGGGAATTGGGGGTGCCGATTCTTTCGGAGGAGGAGTTTTTGAAGCTATAAGAGAGGTGAAAAAGCCGGACGCCAGACAGTGTTTAGCTGGCTTTTTTTTGCAGCTTGTGTTATGATTAGGAATGCTGATATAGTTTTTATTGTAAGTAGAAATGAATCATATCGGTATATAATAGAATCCTAAAATTCAAACGAATTTTATATAAAAGGGGATATATAACTATGCCAATTAAAATACAAAAGGATCTTCCTGCTAGGGCAATTTTGGAATCGGAGAATATATTTGTGATGGATGAGGATCGGGCGATGAGCCAGGATATTCGTCCGCTTGAGATTTTGATTCTGAACCTGATGCCGATCAAGGAGGATACGGAGACGCAGCTTCTGCGGGCACTTTCGAATACGCCGCTGCAGGTGGACTGTTCATTCCTGATGCTGGAAACGCACATTTCGAAAAATACATCACAGACGCATCTGAATAAGTTTTATGTGACGTTTGACGAGATCCGCCGCAAGCGCTTTGATGGTATGATTATTACCGGCGCGCCGGTGGAGAATATGGAGTTTGAGGAGATCAACTACTGGGACGAGCTGACGAAGATCATGGAGTGGAGCAAGACGCATGTGACCTCGACGTTTCATATCTGCTGGGGTATGCAGGCGGGACTCTATTATCATTATGGAATTCAGAAACATCAGAGAAAGACAAAGCTTTCCGGCATTTACAGACATCGTCTTTTGAACCGGAAGATCCCGCTGGTCCGTAGCCTTGATGATTATTTTTACTGCCCGCATTCCCGTTACACGGAAGACCGGGAAGAGGATATTCTGAAACATCCGGAATTGCAGATTCTTGCGAAATCGGATGAGGCTGGCGTATTTCTGGTGATGAACCAGGATGGAAGCCAGATTTTCGTTCAGGGGCATCCAGAGTATGATCGCATGACGTTAAACAACGAGTACCACCGCGATCTGAAAAAAGGCTTAAATCCGCAGGTACCGTGCAACTATTACCCGGACAACGATCCATTTTCCATGCCGGTGCTGAAATGGAGAAATATGTCCAACACGCTGTACACGAACTGGCTGAATTACTATGTATACCAGATGACGCCGTACGTGCTGAAAGAGGATGAGCAGGAGTAGGAACAGAAATCTGCTATTTATGAGAGTATAAGATATAGAAATAGAGATTTCGATAAAATTGATCGGGGAAAATATCTTCTTCGAACTGGATGATGGGAGCCGCCGTCGGAGTGGTGCTGCTGGCAGCTGGAATGTTTTTGATTTGGAAGAACCGCAAATAAGGCTGCAGATTAATAAAACGGTAAAAAGATAGATATAATACAGATATGAAAAAATACAGGCAGGGCTGTCGGAATTTTGCACAGTGTGGTTGAAACCATGTGTGGGAAAGATTCTGACAGCCCTGTTTATGCGGATTTTTGTTTTTATTAATTCCAGAAATCGGTTTCTTCTTTCAACTCAATATCAGCTGCTTTAAAGACCGGATTCTTCCCAGCCTGTTTCTGTGCCCGGTAGTCTTCCAGGCAGCGGAGCGCCGGCTTGGCAATCAGGAAGATAATTGGTACGTTGATGACTGCCATCAGTCCCATCAGAACATCGGCGGTATCCCACACGATGCCGAGACTTGCCACAGAACCGATGAGGACAATCACGATAGCGATCACTCTCTGGGTAATCCGGACGCCCTTGACCGGAGTTTTGCCGCAGAGATAAGCCATGCCGGTTTCAGCAAAATAGTAGTTTCCGAGTAGCGTGGTAAAGGCAAATAAAATCAGGGCAACTGTGATAAATACAACACCTGCGGTGCCGAATACGTTATTCATAGCTGCCTGCACATATGCCATGCCAGCCATGTCTGCACTCGGTGCAACGCCGGAGCAGAGCAGTAAAAATGCGGTTGCAGAGCAGATGACAACAGTATCGATAAATACGGATAATACCTGAACAAGACCCTGTTTGACCGGGTGGCTGACACCCGCGGAACCGGCTGCGGTAGCGGAAGCACCGACACCTGCCTCATTGGAGAACAAGCCTCTCTTGATGCCGAGCATCACAACGGATCCCATGAAGCCGCCGAAGATAGCCTGAATATCAAAAGCCCCTTCAAAAATGCTTGCGAACATACCCGGAATCATGTTTCCGTGGAGAATAATCATCAGCAGGGCAGCTGCAATGTAAAGTCCGCCCATTACCGGAACAAGAATTCCTGTGATTTTAGCGATCTGTTTGCCGCCGCCGCTGATGCAGATGCCGAAGATAACAGCCTGGATGATACCGATGAGAATCGGAGTCAGGCTTGGATTGTAGAAACTGTATACTTTAAAAGAATCTGCCACATTGAAGGATGCAACGAGGTTAAATCCAACCATGTAAGTCAAAATCATGAAAATAGCATAGAGAACACCCAGCCATCTTTTTTTCAGAACGGCTTCAATATAGTAGGAAGGACCGCCGTAGCAACTTCCGTCCTCGGCACGGCGTTTGTAGATCTGTGCCAGCGTACTTTCTACAAATGCGGTTGCACTTCCGAGGATCGCGGTCATCCACATCCAAAAGATAGCGCCCGGACCGCCGAAACAGATGGCGGTAGAAATGCCGGCGATATTTCCGGTGCCGACGCGCGAAGCAGTGGAAACCATCAATGCCTGAAAGGCGGAAATAGACTCATCTTCCTTGTCGGATGGCTCCAGGATAACCCGGATAGATTCAAGTAAGTAACGAAGCTGTACCCCTTTGGTGCGGATGGTAAAATATATGCCGCCGCCTACCAGCAGGATGATTAACACGTAGCTGTAAAGATAGTTGCTTGCTGTGCCGATTATCTTTGCGTATAAATCTGCCATTTTAAAATACCCCTCTCATACAATTTACATATTGTTTTTGCTATAAAGTGTGCCGCTGCGGATCAAACATATGGAGATGCAGTTCATGTGACATATATTCAAGCACGCATTCTCCAGCGACGCTGTTCCCCTTTTTATCTAACGCCGGTCCGAAGATGCCGATTCCCATCTCGCCGTCTACCACTGATAAGATACCGCCGCCGACGCCGCTTTTGGATGGGATGCCGACCCGGACGGCAAATTCGCCGGAACCATCGTACATACCGCAGGTAAACATGAGTGTTTTGACGATTTTAACCGCCTGGCTGCTTAAAAGCCGTTTCCCCGTGTCTGGATGAATGCCATCGTTGGCGAGAATCAGTCCCAGTCCGGCGAGGCTTTCTGCCGTCACGCTGAGAGAGCACATTTTGACATAAAAATGCAGGCTGTTTTCCACATCTTTATTCTTTTCGATGTACCCCTTGCTCTCCAGCAGATAGGCGATTGCCCGGTTGCGGGAAATATGAGACATTTCCGAGTGATAAACCTTTTTGTCGAGGTTGATGTCCGGATCCATGCAGAGAGCCCGGATGGTATCAAGCATGGTATCGAAACTGATTTCGGAAGCAAGGCAGCTTGCCACTACGATAGCGCCTGCATTGATCATCGGGTTGTAGGGGGAACTGTCCGTATTTTCCAGTTTCATCAGCGAGTTAAATGGATCGCCGGTCGGCTCCATGCCTACTTTTTTAAATACCTGGTCGAAGCCGCAGATTTCCAGCGCGACTGCAAGGGTGATGATTTTGGAGATACTCTGAATACTGAATCGGACTTTCGTATCCCCGACGGAAATCCGTTTGCCGTTCCGGCAAAAAACACTGACTCCGAGCTGACTGCCATCTACCTTTCCAAGTTCTGGTATGTAGGTGGCAACTGCACCCTCATGGGTATGTGTTTTTCCCAGTGCAACGGCCTGTTCAAGTACATCTCTCATACTTAAACGCCTCCTGTTTTTTATTCGGTGTTGCTTTCTGATAGTATGGTAGCATGGGGAAGACAGTTTGTATAATGCGTGTCAGCTTTAAGGGATATGACAAAAAGGTATAACGGGATATATATGTCAGATATGAATAAATATTTATGATGAACGGGGAAGAGGTGCTGAAAAGGATCAAAAAAAACTGCCGGGACGGCTGTGAATGTCCGGCAGCTTTGATGGTGTTTTTTTAGAGAAGTTTTTTCTTTAAGTCATAAATAAATTCTTGTACGATCGCCGTCATTGGCGTGTCTTTCCGCATTGCATATCCAAATTCCAGCATAAAACCACAGTTTGGAATCGGAATAGAAGTGGACTGGTAGGAGGCTTCTTGTTTGGCGAAATCGTGGATGCCGATGCTGTAGCAGTCACTGATCGAGATCATGTACATCAGGGTGGCGCGGCTGGAAATATAGGTGATTTTCGAGCGCATTTTTTCTGCATTCTGATCTCCTTCGGAGAGAAGCTGGTAAATATAATCATCGCATTGTCCAAGATACCAAAGAAAGCCGTACTCTGCCAGTGTGTGCAGGTTGACCGGTTTCTGTTGCAGCAGAAGCGGATGTTTGCGGGAAATGATAATGTGTGGTTCGATGTTGGCAAGAAAATGGTATTCCAGCCCTTTTGATTCGAGCAAGGCCTCCATTTCACGCCGTTTGCGGCTGTCAAAATGAAACACGCCTACATCGACACGCCCGGATACCACATCCTCGATGACTTCGTCTGAATTGCCTTCATACAGTCGATGGGAGAAGGATGGCTGATCGCGGTGACGCAGGACTATTTCACTGAAACTTTCCATGATATGGGAAAAACGTGTCATGGAGACAGCCAGCGGATCAGAAATTTTGATTTGTTCCTTCTTTTTCTGAAACCAGAGCTGTTCCATTTCGTCAATGATTTTTTCGGAATGTGTCAGAAATTCCATTCCTTCAGGCGTTAATGTTACGCCTGAGCGGCTGCGGTTAAAGAGCCTGGCGCCGAGATTTTCTTCCAGATCGTGCATGATTTTCCCAAGATACGGCTGGGAAATATAGAGCGCCTGGGCGGCTTTATTGATGGATCCGAGGCGCGCTACCTTGATAAAATATTCTAAATGCCGAAAATTGATATCGTATTTCAAAAAAGTTCCCCCTTTGTAAATCCCCCTGAATGTAATAAGTATAAAATAAAAAAATGTAAATTGCCAGAAAATACCTAAACATATTGCATTTAAGGGATATAGCAAAATAGCATATAATTTATTGTTTGACTGTACCTGTATGTAAGAGAAGCAGTCCTCCTATATACAGCAGGCAAAGGATACCGGACTGGATGAGGACAGGCGGAAACAGGTGAGGCAGGTAAGACGCGTTTGGAATAACTTCTAACATCCCAATCGAAACCAGCAGGCAGAATGACGGTTTTACAATGCCCTGGCTGACTGGTAGGCGGATCGGGACTTCGCAGGCGAGGGCGTGGATGTGGAGAAAGGCGAGCACCAGTTCGCTGATGAGAAGCGCCGCCAGATAGGCGAAAATTCCCCATCGCGGGATGGCGAAAAGGACGAGCGACAGGGTGAGAAGCATGGAAACCGTATGGTGGACGAAGACGGTTCCCGTTTTCCCAAGTCCGTTTAAAATACTTCCCATGGTAGTGGAGAGGTAGAGAAACGGGCAGAGCCAGGATAAAATCTGGATGAAACGTCCGGCATCGGCGTTGTGGTAAAAGGTTTCGCCCAGTGCTGGACCAAAGCGGGTGAAGAGCCCGACGCAGAGAATTCCCATGTACAGGCTGTAGCGGAGTGCCATGGAGATGGTGCGTTCGATTTTGTCCGGCTGATTCTGCGCCTGCGCTTCCGAGACTGCCGGGAGCAGGACGACGGCGAGGGAGTTGGTGATGGCGGATGGAAAGAGGACAAAGGGGAGTGCCATGCCTGTGAGGACTCCGTAAATACTGACCGATTCAACCCGCGAGAGCCCGGAGAGGAGAAGCTGGTTCGGTACAAAGATGGCTTCGAGACTCTGGAGAAAGCTGAGCGTGAGGCGATTCGCCATGAGGGGGAGTGCCATGGTGAGGAGGGGGAGGAGCAGGGGAGTAATAGGTGTGTTTGCATTTGGCAGTATGGCAACGGACTTCGAGCATCCATAAACCAGCAGACAGAACACCGCCGATGCCGCTTCCCCGATCAACAGCCCCCAGACAGCCAGCAGCACCGTGATCGGAATCCTGTTCGTGCGGCAGACATGGACGATCAGCAGGACGGAGAAAATGCGGATGCACTGCTCGACCACCTGTGAAAATGCCGGGACTGCCGTTTTTTTGAGCCCATAATAATACCCGCAGCAGCAGGCATGGATCGCGCAGAAGGGGATCGAGAGGGCGAGTGCGGGCAGAAGCGGCGCACATTCGGGCGCAAGAAGGACGCGCGCGGCGAGAAAATCGGCGAAGGTGTAGATCAAAGAGGTCAGCGGCAGGGCGATCGATAGTGAGAGTGCGAGGCTGACCCGCAAAAAGGCGCGTCCCTTTTCCGGGGAGGCGGCGGTCAGGCGGGAGAGTGAAGTCTGGATTGGACCGGCGCAGAGAGCAAATGCGATGCCATGTATGGGAAAAATCATCTGATATAAACCCAGACCTTCGGCGCCGATCGTCCGGGAGAGAAAGATGCGGTAGAAAAAGCCGAGAATCCGGCAGAAAAATCCGACTGCTGTCAGGAGCAGGGTTCCGGTAATCAAAGGATGAAATCTTCGCATAGCAGATCTCCGGGGAGGGTATGTCAGAAAAGTATATGAAGAAATAGAAAAAAGTAGAAGAAAGCTGGACGATTATAAAATGTTGGGAAGTCTTCTTTTTTAGATCAAGAAACAAACGAATAGAGAAAAAGCAGGGATTTTTTGCGTAAGATACAAAAATTAGCTGTATTTAATACATAAAATAACAGATGGACATTAAGGTGGAACAGGAATATACTAAAAACATCAAAAACAAAAGATTATGATGAAAAATAACAGGTTGGTAGGAAAGAGAGAGGAAGTATGCTGGAGGGAATTGTATTACTTGCATTTATCGCGGCGCTGGCAGGCTGCGTGTTTACCGGCGCGTCCGTGCTTTGGGCGTTGGCGGGTGGCTATCTGATTTTCTGTGCGTATGGCCTGATTCGGAAGCACAGCCTCGCGGAACTCGGAAAAATGTCGCTTTCTGGCGTTAAAACCGTCCGCAATATCCTGATGATTTTCGGACTTATTGGCTTTATCACAGCGCTGTGGCGGGCATCCGGCACGATCGCCGTGATCGTGTGCTGGTCGTCGAAGCTGGTGTCGCCGTCGGCATTTCTGGTGATCGCGTTCCTTCTTAACTGTATGGTGTCGATCCTGACCGGAACCTCCTTTGGAACCGGCGCGACGATGGGCGTTATCTGTATGGCGATGGGACGTGCGATGGAGCTTGACCCGTTCTGGATCGGCGGTGCGATTCTTTCTGGCATCTATTTTGGCGACCGCTGTTCACCGGTATCGTCCAGCGCGAATCTTGTCTGTGTGCTGACGAAGACGGATATTTATGAAAATATCCGCGAAATGATAAAGACATCGCTGGTGCCATTTGTGGCTACATGTATTCTCTATTATATAGTGGGACGTTCCATGAGTGCCGGAAACGGACGGATGGATGTGGAAGGGCTGTTTTCCAATCGTTTTGTACTTCATTGGAGCGCGGTAATCCCGGCGGCGATTATCCTGGTGCTGTCTGTGTTCCGGGTGGAGGTCAAGAAAACGATGCTGATCAGCATTGTGTTGGCGGCGTTTCTGAGCGTGGTGCTGCAGGGGCGGACAATCGAAGAAATTTTACAGATGTGCCTGACCGGTTATCAGGCAAGCGATCCGGCGCTCAATGCTATGATGAACGGCGGCGGACTGAAATCAATGATTAAGGTGGCTGCGATTGTGAGCCTGTCCTCCTGTTATGCAGGAATTTTCGAGGGAACTGGGCTCTTGAAGCCGATTCAGGGGAAAATAGAGGCGTTGAGCCGGAAAATTACTCCGTTTGGTGCGACCTTTGCGGTGGCGGCAGTTGCTTCCATGATCGCTTGTAACCAGACGCTTTCGATCATGCTGACCCATCAGCTCTGCAAGGAAGGAAATCCAGATAATAAACGATTTGCAATCGATCTGGAAAATACGGCGGTTGTGCTGGCACCGCTGGTTCCGTGGTCGATCGCCGGAGCCGTTCCTCTGGCAGCCGTCGGTGCTCCGATTGCGAGTGTGGTGGTGGCGTCGTATCTGTACATACTGCCGATCTGGAGTTTTTTGGTTCGTCTCATAAGAAGGTCGTAGGAAAAGGAGGAAGAGCCATATGAATTTACTCGAACTTTGCAACCTACAGGGTTCCTTATTCCTGATGATACTGGCGGGTGCGGTACTGAAACGTCGAGGGATCATCAGCAAGGAAGGCGAAAAATGTCTGACGGATCTCTGCGTGAATATCGTGATTCCCTGCAATATTGTGAAATCGTGCCTGATTTCATTTGATGCTTCGATTTTTAAAACGTGCGGGTTGCTGTTGGCGGTTGGATTTGTCTTGCAGCTTGTCTGTGTGGCACTCAACAAAGTGCTGTTTAAGGAATATTCAGAGCAGCACCGGAAGGTGCTTCAATACTGTACGATCGTTTCCAACGGCGGATTCCTTGGAAACCCGGTTGCGGAAGGCGTATATGGAAGTATGGGACTTCTCTACGCATCCATTTTCCTGATTCCGATGCGCGTTGTCATGTGGTCGGCGGGTACATCCTATTTTGTTGGAGGCGGTTCTGACCGGAAAAAGGTATTGAGAAATGTCCTGACGCACCCGTGTCTGGTCGGTGTCTACATCGGTATGTTCCTGATGGCGACACAGCTGCAGCTTCCGGGCGTGCTGAAATCGACGGTTACCTACATTGGAAACTGTAACTCGGCGCTGACGATGTTTATTATCGGTACGATTCTGACCGATGTGAAACTGCGTGAGATTATTAATCCGACGGCCCTCAAATTCAGTGTGCTCCGTCTGTTCCTTCTTCCGCTTCTGGCATATGGAATCAGCCTGGCGGCCGGATTGGATTCGGTGGCAGCAGGTGTGGCAGTCATCATGACGGGAATGCCAGCCGGTGCAACTGCAGCGATCTTTGCGGCGCGCTATGACAGCGATGCACCGTTTGCAGCGAAAACGGTAGTGCTCACAACGCTGATTTCGATGATTACGATTCCGGCGTGGTGTCTGTTTATAGGATAAAAAGAATAGGTAAGAAGCAACAATAATAGAAAGAATACTAGAAAAATTGAGAAAATAATGTAAATATGGTAAATGAATATAAAAAGACCTGAAAGGTGCGGTAAATGGCTGCTCTTCAGGTCTTTTATATTTTAAAATGAATCAAAGGTTAAGCAAACAGAGGTTGAAAGAATTAGTTTATGATTCTTATTCATTCGTTTCACTCTTTCGTGAAATCCGCGCTTCTTCCAGATAATTATACAGTGTATACTTGGAAATCTGCATCGCGTCGCACAGGAGCAGGCTGGTTTTTGTGATCTTGAAGACGCCTTTCTGGTCAAGATAGTCGAGTGCACGAATCTTTTCTTCCTTGTTCATCAGCATCATCGGTTTTCCGATCATGGACTCTGCCTGATAAATATAGTGCTGTAAAATATCATCGACATTCTTTTTGAGAATAAAGTCGCGGTCAGACATGGCTGCCTGATTTGCGCCATTCGTGCCGTCCGTGCTGCCAGTTCCTGAAAAGGTGCCATCAGAAGCCATTCCGGATGGTGTGCAGCCAGACATGCCGTCGATCTGTGCGCCCACAGCTGCCGATACGCCGATGGTGCCTGGGCGTCCGATCAGATTTTGCAGGGCGCTCTGTGCCAGATAGAGATCGCGAACATCCATATTTAAGCAGACAGATCCGATAATTTTGTGATGTTCGTTCTCGATGAGCGTTGTGCAGGACTTAAAAAGCCGGTCTTTCTGGCTGGTATCGAGGGAAATGATCGAATGCTTGAGCGGCTCGATATCATTGCCAAGCTGTGTGATCATGCCGCCGCGCGGGGAACCGCCGACGTCGCGCCCGCTTAGCTGTGAGTTGAATGCGTAGACGATCGTGTGATCGTAGCCTTTGCGGTAATCGTGGACGATGATCTCACAGTTATCTCCGAGAAACTTTTGAAGTCCTTCGAGAAAACGGATGAGAAACTGAAAGTCCATGTAGTTGGAAATTTCCATGAATACCTCCTTTGGGGTGCTCTGTGCCTCGAGTGTGTATCGCAAAATTTTGCGTCTTAAAATAATTCGGAAAATGAAATGCACAGGGATTGTCTTTCTTTTGTCAAAGTTCCTGAAAAAAATTTTATCGCGTTCATTTTGCTGCGTCAATCCTGTTTCTATAGAAAAAAGTTAGTAGATAGGGAACATAAATAAGAGAATGTTCTCCTTTTTTGTTTAAAAATCAAAAATTCAGGTACAAGATAACGGGAAATGAGAGCAAACCTGTTTCTTTCATCATACTCTCAGACAAACTGTTTGTCAATTAACAAACCAAACTGTAAGTTTTTCTTGACAATTTGTCAGTGCATCCCTATAATTGAGAAAAAATCAAACAGACAGTTAGTCAAACAAAAAATAAGTTTGGAAAAATACAAACTGAAAGTGAGGGAGCAGGATGGACAGGGACAGTTATGTATATAAGACACCGGCTTCAAAGCTGGTACAGGTGGCTGCGATTGCGGCGGAATACAAGGGCAGACCGGATATGCTGATGACAGTGATCATCCGGGCGCAGAAGGTTGTGTCGGCATTTTCCAAGGAGGTGGCGTCAGTCATCGCCAGGGAGATGGATATTCCGATGAACAAGGTGTACAGTTTCATCACCTTTTATGCGATGCTGTCGGTAAAACCGAGGGGGCGCTACATTGTCCGGATGTGCAAGAGCGCGCCGTGCCACGTACATGGGGCGCAGGCAGTCGTTCAGGCGCTGGAGGATCAGCTCGGCATCAGCATCGGGGAGACGACCGAGGACGGAAGGTTCACCCTGGAATACTGTCCCTGCCTGGGACTCTGTGAAATATCCCCGGCGATCATGATCAATGAGCACGTGTACGGCAACCTGACGCCGGAATCGGTGCGGGATATTATCAAACAATATATACGGGAGGATGTGGAATAGTATGGAGGAAATGCACGTATTGCTGAAAAACCGCGGCAAGATTAATCCGAGAAGTTCACAGGAGTATGCGGACCGCGGCGGATTTGAAGCGCTGAAAAAAGCACTTTCGATGGACAGTGAAGCGATTATCGATGTGATCCGCGCCTCCGGACTTCGTGGACGCGGCGGTGCGGGATTCCCGACCTATCGCAAGATGGAGTTTACCGCCCACGCATCTGACCCAACGAGATACATCGTCTGTAACGCCGATGAGGGAGAGCCGGGAACGAATAAAGACCGGATTCTTCTCTCTACCGACCCGTGTGCGGTCTTCGAGGGCATGGCGATTGCTGGAAAAGCAGTCGGCGCCCATACCGGATATATTTATCTGAGAGCCGAGTATACATATTTGTTCCCGGTATTAAAAGATGCGCTGGAGGATGCGGAAAAACGCGGATTTTTAGGAAAAAATATGATGGAGAGCGGTTTTGACTTTGAAATCAAGTTCCGCTCCGGTGCGGGTGCTTACGTCTGCGGCGAGGAGACGGCATTGTTTGAGTCCATTGAGGGAAAACGAGGCGAGCCACGTTTCCGTCCGCCGTTTCCAAGCATTCACGGACTCTTTGGAAAACCGACCATGTTAAATAACGTAGAGACGCTGGCGAATATTGCACCGATCCTCTTAAACGGAGCGGAATGGTACCGCAGCATCGGCACAGCGAACAGCCCTGGCACAAAGCTTTTTACGGTCTGTGGAAATGTAGTCCGCAGGGGCGTATTTGAATTTCCGATGGGCGTGAACCTCAAAGATATCATTTATGAAGTGTGCGGCGGCATCGCGGATGGAAAAGGGCTTCTGGGCGTGCAGACCGGTGGTACCTCCGGTGCGATCATCAATGCCGATCAGATCGATATGACACTGGATATTGATACAGTTTCGGCATCCGGCGGACGTCTTGGCTGCGGTACGATTCTGGTCATCGACGACAGCAACTGTATTGTAGATATTGTGCGAAACAATTTGGACTTCTTCCGCGGCGAGTCATGCGGAAAATGTACACCGTGCCGCGAGGGCGGCCAGCAGCTTTACAATCTGGTTACCCGCATCAGCCGGGGGCTGGCGACTCTGCCGGATCTGGAAAAAATCGATGAGCTGACGGAGACGATGCGCCTGACTGCCCTGTGTGGTCTGGGACATTCGACCGCTGTTCCGGTGCAGACGAGCATCCAGAACTTCCGTAAGGAATATCTGGCGCACATCGACCGCGATTACTGCCCGGTCTGCGCTCAGGCAGCCGTGGCGGAAGGAATTTATGAAGCAGAAGAAGATTATAGAAACGATGGAAACAGCCGGATGGGAAGACGGCGTGCAGCAGTCGGTGAACGCGATGTCATGTATGATTCGTATGACGCGTATGCGAGACACCGCAGCCGGGGAACATCCTACGCGGGACGATTTGAGCGGAGAGGAGGAAGAGAAGCATGATGGTACATCTGACAATCGACGGGCAGCCGGTAGAGGTGGAGGAAGGAACGACGATCCTACAGGCGGCGAAAAAAGCCTGTATCCACATTCCGACTCTCTGTTATCATGAGGATCTGAGCATCAAGGCGGTCTGCCGCATCTGCGTGGTCGAGGTAGAAGGACAGAGACTGCTTCCGACGGCGTGCAGCACACCGGTTTCGGAGGGAATGGTCGTGCAGACGGCCTCCCCGAAGGTATTGAAAGCGAGAAGAAATATTCTGGAACTGATTTTTGCGAGACATCCGCAGGAATGCCTCGTATGTCCGAAGGACGGAAAATGCGATCTGCAGAAGGTAGCGCAGGATGTCGGAATGCACCTCGATATCCGCTATGACAAGCAGCTCCGCCATCAGAAGGAGGACTGGAGTTCTCCGGCCATCATGCGGAATCCGCAGAAATGTATTCTGTGCGGGCGTTGTATGGAGGTCTGCAATGAGATTCAGGGAATCAATGTCCTTTCGAAGGAAAACCGTGGATTCCATACGCTGATTGCCCCGGCCTATGGGGAAAAACTGGCTGATACCAATTGTATTAACTGCGGCCAGTGCGTGCAGGTGTGTCCGACCGGAGCATTGACGGTGCATTATCATACCTACGGGTTATATCGCCAGAAAGAATTAGGCAAAAAACTGATTATCCAGGTGGCTCCGTCCGTCCGCATTACGCTGGCGGAGGCACTGGGCGAACAGCCGGGCGTTGTCAGCACAGGACGTCTGGTGTCGGCTCTCAAGCGCCTGGGATTTTACAAGGTATTCGATTCCGATTTCTCTGCCGATCTGACGATCATGGAGGAAGGAACCGAGCTTTTGAACCGCCTGCAGAACGGCGGAACCCTGCCGATGATCACCTCCTGCTGTCCGGCGTGGGTCAAATATTGTGAAACCTATGCACCGGAGTATACAAAGCATTTATCGACGGCGAAATCTCCGCAGCAGATGTTCGGCGCGCTGATTAAAACCTGGTTTGCGAAGCGCGAGGGCATCGATCCGGGTGAGATCTGCAGTGTTTCCGTTATGCCGTGTACGGCAAAGAAATTTGAGTGTACCCGTCCGGAAATGAAGGACAGCGGCTACCAGGATGTGGATATTTCCATCACGGTTCAGGAACTGGCTGCCTTGATCCGTGCCGGTGGAATCGATTTTGCCGAGCTTCCGGATACACCGTTTGACGATCCATTTGGCGAAGGAAGCGGCGCGGGACTTATTTTCGGTGCTACTGGCGGCGTCATGGAGGCGGCACTCCGCACCGTCTACGCGGTGGTAACCGGCAAAGAGATGGAACATCTCGACTATACACCGGTCCGCGGCTTCGAGGGAATCAAGGAATCACAGGTTGATTTGAACGGCAGAGTCATCAAGGTAGCGGTGGCACATGGCATTAAAAATGCGAAAGTTTTGCTGGAAAAGGTAAAAAACGGAACCGCCGATTATCAGTTTATCGAGATCATGGCATGTCCGGGCGGCTGCATCGGCGGCGGTGGAAATCCGCCTAAGACATGGTCGATCATGGAGAAGCGGAAGAAAGCCATCTATGAGGCAGAGGCAGAGCTTCCGGTCAGACAGTCGCACAAGAACCCGGCGATCCAGAAAATTTATGAGACGTATCTGGGAGAACCGTGCGGGGAGCTGTCACATAAGCTGCTGCATACAGAGTACTGCAACCGGCAGGATCTGTTGCAATAAATTATTTTATTCCAACCATCATTTTCTTAAAAACAAGGTGAAAACCTGAGAACGGCTTCCAGTGCTGCCGCTCTCAGGTTTTTCACGTCCCACTACGGCTCCTCCCAGGTTTCAATCCTCGCCTTACGGTTCAAAATTCCTTTCTCCCATATCATTAAATGCATCTTAAATTCAATCGAATCCTGCGCTGTCGTAAAGGGTTCTTCACGCAGCAGTTCGGAGCGGATGCCGCGCTTTTCAAGCTCTTTCTGTCTTTTTTTGGCAAGAAGTTCGAGAGCCAGGTGACGGGTCTGCTGGGCTTTTCCGAAGGTGCGGGACGGATAGGCGGAAGAGGCTTTTTGAAGTTTCCGGGTCAGGAGATCGACTGTCTTGGCATGGGTGTTCCGGTGCAGGAGGCGGGCAATCTGACGGGCACGGCGCTTGGTGGGGTGCTGCTCATAGTCCTTCAGGCGATGTAGCAGTTTTGGATCACCGGCTTCGACGGCGATGGACTGGAAGACGCGCGAAGCGTCTTCGGAGAGATGCCAGGGATTTTCACGGATGACGCGGTATTTTTCCGGGACCGCCGGGTAGCAGCAGACGTTTAGCGGAGGAAATTCCGCGAGGGAGGCAAGCTCCCGCTCGTTTGCGTTGCAGGAGTTTTCCCCCAGATAGTCGAGTTTGTCGCGCAGGATGGCGATGCGGTATTCGAGCTGGCGGAGGTATTCGTAGCCTTTCATCCAGAAGTGCCCGATCTGACTGTAGTCATAGTAGTGATTTTCGAGAGTCAGATCTTCGAAAAAGAGTGTGACAACCGAGTCTCCCTGATGGACGATCAGGGCGTAGCGTTCGTTTTCATCCTGGGTTAAGAGGGCATCGAGTTCGCCCTCGTATGCCGGATCGTAGGTACCGGTCAGGCGGGCGTTGTGGAAGAGAAGGAAACTTTCGACTGCATCATTCATCAGGTAAACCAGGCGGATCGTGTCGGGAGCAGAAGTGCCGGTTTCCGGGAGAATAAGTTCGAACTGGTTTTCGGATAATAGTAATTCTAACATGGAAAAGGGATCCATTTTATAAAACTCCTTAATGTATAAAAATCAAAATGTTTTCCGACACAGGCAGAAAAACGGAGCCAGTGACTATCGTATTCTCAATACAGGAAAACATAGAACAATCATGGTAATTATAAGAGAAATAAGAAGAGGATGCAAGAGAAGAGCAATGCTGCTGCCGGATTGTACAAAATTTTCAGCTCAGAAAAATTTTTCCAGTGAATCGTAACATTTTCTATGTTTCACAAAAAAAGATAGTAAAACCGCGCGATTCGTGTTAATATAAGAAAGCATAAGAATAATCGCGGTGTTTTTGCAGCGGCGGTGAAAACCACAAAGCTGCGTAAGAGACTGCAAGTATGAATAGAAAGGAAAATTTATCATGGAAATCACAAAAGCAACCACGATGGGCGAGATGCTTCAGTATGATATGGGTATTGCATATGTTCTGATGGAGGCAGGCATGCACTGTGTTGGCTGTCCGTCTTCGATCGGTGAGTCTCTGGAGGAGGCCTGCATGGTACATGGTCTGAACGCAGACGAGGTTATGGCAAACATCCAGGAGTACCTGAACGCAAAGAAAGAGTCTGAGCAGGCTGAATAATTCAAATTTTAGATTTTAATAAAATTCTGGATAAAAAGACGCTGTGTACGAAGTAATGAGGCTTCAGCATAGCGTCTTTTTCGTTGTTTTATAGGAAAGAACGCCTCATAAAGCAAGAGTGAAAAATACTCGGATTGTTGTTTAGAGACTGAAAATTGTGTAAAATTAGTATACATTACAGAATTGACGTGATAAAAAGAACTCGTTATAATGGCATAAAAAAATATTTTTACTTTTTTTCGGGGAGTGGCTTAAACATATAACCGGACAAAAGATAAAGTAGTACATAAAGATACAATGGAGGGATGGGAGTATGTTCAGTAAGCGTGAGTATGAATACGTGATGGAAATTGCGAAGGAAGGAAGTTTTTCAAAAGCAGCCCAGAAACTCTATATTTCCCAGCCAGCCCTCAGCGGCGCGATCAAGAAGATAGAGAAGCAGTTATATGGAATCGCTCTCTTTGACCGTAATGTGAACCCGGTGGCACTGACCCCGGCGGGGCAGTATTATCTGGAAAAAACGCGGAAGATATACGAGCTCAGCAATGAGATGGAGCAGCATTTTGCAGAGCTGGCGGGTATCCGTTCCGGTGTGATTAACATCGGAAGCTCCGGATATTTCTGTGCGTATTTTCTTCCGGAGGTGATCCGGGGCTATTGCAGACTGAATCCAAAGTGCCGGATCAACGTGACGGAGACGGATATTTCAGGGATGGATGCGGGGCTTAGAACCGGGCAGTTTGATATCACGATGGATGTCGAGGCACTCGACCCGGAGATGTTTGAGAGTGTGACGCTGGGGTATGAGTATATGATTATGGCGGTTCCTGCTTCCTTTGCTGTGAATGAGAAGCTGAAAGAGTTTCAGATCTCCAGGGAATCAATCCTGGAGCGGAGTTTTCTGGATGAAGCGGTGCGTGCGGTGGACCTTTCCAAAGTCTCGAAAGAACCATTTCTGATGCTGAAAAAGAATCAGGATTCTTATAAAAGGAGTATGGATATCTGCGCCCACGCTGGTTTCGAGCCGAAGGTGATTATGTATTTTGATCAGCTTCAGACTGCCTATAATGTGGCGCGGAGCGGACAGTCCGGTATCATCTTTTTTAGGGATGCACTGCTGAAATACATAGAGAAAACGGAAAAACTCTGTTATTACAAGATTGGCGATCCGCTGGCAAAGCGTGCAATCCTTTTGTCGATGAAGCGCTATCCGGGCGTGGGGGCAACAGTAGATGATTTTATCAAATACATTCTACTGGCTAAAAAATAGTTTAAAATTTCACAAAATACTGATAGGAAATTGCTTATAGTGCCATATTTAAAAATAACTCGGATTTTTAACCAGATAAAATACTGGAGTATATCCCATAGCTGAAAAAATAGAAACTCGGATGCAGAGCCTGGGCGGCGGCTATTCCCATGACTGTGCGAAAGCGATTGCACTGGTGCCGTTTTTCAAGGCTGCATATTAAAATAAGTGTTCAAATTCTCAGTGTCATGGACAGGCATAAGGATTCTCCTATGGACATCAAACATACTACTAGAACGATTAACTTATAAAATCCATAATAAAACGATTATATATATTTAAAATCATACGTCTGGAACAGGCATTTCCACTTCCTCCAACCACAAGGAAAGCCTGTATCCAGGCGTATTTTCGCTTATTAGGGAAGGTCAAGTATCATTTTAGACACGTTATGGTCCATAACCATTTACCTATACGTCCATATTCGAAAGAGAGTTGGAACATTTTTGGTGGGAATGGTAAAGTAATGTCAGAAAGAAACAGAGAGCTTCATGAGGTTGGGTTTCAGACGCTGAAACAAAATGAAAAGAAACAGACAAATAGAACTTCTGAAGAAGCAATCTCTGACAGATAAAGGAGGAAACCATATGAGATTTGCAACTATCAAAGTGAACGGAACAGAACAAGCCGGTATCGTCTTAAAGAATGGAGTGCTTCCGATTGAGGCACTGAATGCAGCAAAGGGAACTGCATGGGCCGAGGATGTCATGAGTCTCATCCAGAAGCAGCAGATTCCGGGACTGACAAAATGGTATAACGCAGGCGGCAAGGAAGAGCTGGAAAGTATTCCGGGACTGGTTCCGAGCGAGAAAGTTGTATACGGACCGCTCTACCGCAACCCGAAACGTATCTTTGGTATCGGCCTTAACTATGTAGACCATGCCGGAGACATCGGTTCTGCAGCTCCGAAGGGATTTCCGGGAAGCTTCTTCAAGCAGGCAGACACCCTGATTGGTCCGGGCGATGAAATCCTGCTTCCGAAGTTAAAAGAAGCACAGAAAACCACCGCAGAGGCTGAGCTTGGAATCATCATGGGCAAGGATTGCAGAGATGTATCCGAAGAAAACTGGCAGGATGCCATCGTCGGTTACACCACCATCCTTGATATGACCGAGGAATCCATCTTAAAGGGAAATGATTATGTAAGCGGCAATCCGAGATATTTAACTATCGTAAAGAACTTCCCGACCTTCTTCTCCTTCGGTCCGGAGCTTGTAACTCCGGATGAGGTACCGGATGTCAATGAACTTCTGGTTCAGAGTGTTCACAACGGTGAAGTTCATGCAGAAAACGTAGTAGCAAACATGACCCACAGACCGCCGCGTCTGGTATCCCTGCACAGCAGCATCCAGGGCTGGTACGCCGGAGACATCCTTTCCACCGGAACACCGAGAGCGTTCCACATCCAGGATGGCGATGTAGCAGAGTGCCGCATCACCGGACCGGACGGATTCGAGATGACACCACTTGTAAACCCGGTTGTTGATTTAAAGAAACATCCGGAGAAAGAAGCGTAAAAAATGAGATTTCATCCGTGATGGATGGAGATAAAAATGGGCTGCATGGTGATTTCCCCCAAATAGAATCGCCTTGTAATATGTACCGGGGATGGCGTGAAAGCGCCATCCCAATTCCAAGAAACTGACACATATCAGATACATTTGGGAAATAAGATACTTCAAAAAAACGAAAAATTCAAAAAGAACATTCAAATCATTTTATATATTCATTTTAAGCAGGAGGTAGCAACATGGATTTAGGATTAAAAGACAAAGTAGTTCTCTGTATGGCATCAGCAGCCGGACTTGGCAAGGGAATTGCAACCGAGATGGCAAGAGAAGGTGCAAAGGTTATGATTTGTACCGCAGAACCGTTTAAAGATCAGCTTCTGGAAGCACAGGCTGAGATTGAGAAAGAAACCGGAAACCGTCCGGAGACCTTCCTCTGCGATGTTAACAAGGCGGAGGACATCGAGGCACTTGTAAAACACACCGTTGAAACACTGGGCGATATCTACGCACTCGTAAATATGTGTCCGGGTCCGAAGCCGGGACCGTTCGTAAGCTTTGATGATGCGGCATGGGAGGGCGCTTTTGAGATGTGCCTGCTCTCCTACGTAAGAACCATCCGTGCGGTACTCCCGTCCATGAAACGTCTCGGCGGCGGTCGTATCGTAAACTCAACTTCTTCTTCCGTTAAGGACTGCCTGGACAACCTGATTCTTTCCAATACCATGAGAATGGGCGTTGTCGGCATGAGCAAGACCCTGGCGAGTGAGGTCGGCAAAGACAATATCTTAGTCAATGTCATTGGACCAGGTCGTATCGGCACCGCAAGAATTGAGAATCTGAACAAGATGCGTGCAGACAAGGCTGGCATCAGCGTAGCAGATTACGAGAAGGAAGACCTGAAGAAGTTCCCGATGGGACGCTACGGCACCATCGATGAATACGGACGTCTGGCTACATGGCTGTGCTCCGAGGCGAATACATACGTATCTGGTCAGACCATCCTGTTAGACGGTGCGATGACAAGAGCATACTAATTGCAAAACATGGCAAAGATGCATTTCCGGAATGCAGGACATCCGGAAGAGTTCACGGAAGGCATGTTTTGCAGGTGAATTGGGAAATTTACCCGGAACTGCAGATACCTCTCTCCCGGAGGACATTTGGGGAAATGAAATCTGGGAGAGAATATAGCATAGAGGAGGTTGTTTAAAGCAGGCACTTTTGAAATAGAAAGTGCTGTGAAACAACATGGTGGTCACATATGTGTGAACAGTAAGTGAGGGTATTGCATAAGAAGGGGAATATTCATGAAAGAAAAAAAGAAATTGAGCTTGGCGACAAAGACGTTCATCGGTTTTGGTCTTGGTATTGTCATCGGACTCGTATTTGGAGAAAAAGCAACCATTGTAAAACCTCTGGGAACCATCTTTTTAAATATGATTAAAATGATTGTCGTTCCGATGGTATTCTTTTCCATCACAGCGGGAGTCGCGAGCTTAGGAGACTTGAAAAAGCTTCGGAACATTGGCGTGAAGGTGGTTGGACTGTATGCGCTGACATCTGCACTCTGTGTAGGATTAGGGCTTATCATGGCAAACATCATCAATCCAGGAAAAGGATTTGATTTAACCGCGTTATCACAATCGACTGATTATGAGGCGCAGGCGATGCCGAGTATCATTGATACGTTAATCGATATGTTCCCATCCAACATTTTCACTTCTTTTACCAACACAAATATGCTGCAGATTATTGTATTTTCGGTATTCTTAGGCGTAGCACTTATCATGATGGGAAAAGAGGGGGAACGCCTTTTAGCAGGTGTACAGAGCTGTGCCAATGCAATGTATAAAATCACAGCCATTGTTATGGAGTTTTCTCCGATTGGTGTATGTGCACTGTTAGCAGATTCAGTTGGTGCATATGGTCTGAAAATCTTTGGACCGCTCGGAAAGCTGATTCTCACGGTTCATGCTTCCGATGTAATCCTTGTTTTACTGATGTATATTCCGATGGTAGCGCTTCTGGCAAAGTTCCCGGTAAAGAAATGGCTGCAGGGTATCTGGAAAGTATGGGTTGTAACGGCCAGCACCACCAGCAGCAGCGGTTCTCTTCCGATCACAACCTCTGTTACGAATGATGAGTTTGGTGTATCTTCCGAGTTATCATCGTTCTCCCTGCCGCTTGGCGCAACCATCAACATGAATGGTGGATGTATCTACTATGCAGCGGCTATCGTAATGACGGCACAGATTTATGGAATGAACCTGACACCGTCCGCATTGGTAAACATTATTATTTCTACTGTATTAGTAGCTATGGGCTGTCCGGGTGTTCCGGGAGGCGCGATCATCATGACCACGATTCTTCTGACGAACATGGGACTTCCGCTGGAGATTGTAGGTCTGATTGCCGGTATCTTCCGACTGATTGATATGGCAAATACAACCTTTAACGTAACCGGTGATGTGGTAACCACCATGGTGGTAGCACGTAGCGAGGGCATGATGCATACGCTGGGAACTGGTGCGGAAACCGAGACAAAGGCAGCGTAAGGGCTGGAGAACAGAAAAACGGAATTCCGGCCGGCTACCAGGAAAAATAAAATATTCTTGGAAAAGTGTCAGCAGATGCGGACCAATGAGAATCTGAGAGTATATGCAGAATGAAAAGGAGATTTTATTATGGATAAATTATTCGCAAAAAGAATGGATGAACTGGTTCCGTCTGGAATCCGTAAAGTAAACGAAAAGGCGCTGGCAATGGAGCGCGCAGGAGAGACGGTCATTCACTTTGAGTTAGGACGTCCGGATTTCGATACACCGGAATACATCAAGAATGCCTGCATCGAGGATATCAAAAAAGGCGATGTATTCTATACTTCCAACTTTGGTACCATGGAGCTGCGGGAGGCGATTGCCTGGAAATTAAAGACGCAGAACAATGTAGAGTACAAACCGACTGAGATCATCGTCAGTGTAGGTCTTTCCGAGGCAGTTTTTGATGTCATGGCAGCAATTCTCGACGAGGGCGATGAGGTTCTGGTTCCGAATCCGGGCTGGTTAAACTACTTAAATGTTCCGAAGCTTCTGGGCGCGGTTCCGATTACCTATACATTGAAAGAGGAGAATGATTACCAGATTGATCTCGATGAGATTCGTGCAAAGGTTACCCCACGGACCAAGGCACTCGTTCTTATCACTCCGAGCAATCCGACCGGCGGTGTGCTGGCAGAGGATGTGCTGAAAGAACTGGCAGAGATTGCTGTGAAGAACGATATCATGATTATATCAGATGAGGTATATGAGAGACTGTTATACGATGATGCAAAACACATCAGCATCGCCTCTCTTCCGGGCATGAAGGAGAGAACCATCACATTAAACGGCTTCTCCAAAGCATACTCCATGACCGGCTGGCGTCTCGGCTACGCAGCCTGCAGCGAAGAGATTGTCAAGACTGTCAATAAGCTGCATCAGCACGTGGTTACCTGTGCAAGTTCCTTCGTACAGAAAGCCGGCGTCGTAGCGCTGAAAGAAGAGAAGAACGAAGTAGCAGACATGGTAAAAGAGTATCAGAGACGTCGCGACTATGCAGTTAAAGCAATCAACGAGATCGACGGACTGAGCTGCCGCTGCCCGAAGGGTGCGTTCTACATCTTCATCAACATCGAAAAACTCGGCATGAGTGGACAGGAATTTGCCCCGTTGCTTCTTGAAAATGCCAAGGTAGCAATGGTACCGGGCGATGTATTCGGAAGCGAAGGCGACCACTATATCCGTATGTCCTTTGCAAACAGCTATGAGAATGTTGTTGAGGGATGCAAGAGACTGAAGGAATTTGTGGAGAAGATTCGTAAGTAATTTTAGAATTATAGAGAAATAGACTTCATACAACCTAATACACATATAAAAAAATTGAGCAGGTTGTCATATCCAGAAGGTGTGGCAACCTGTCTGAGTATTATTTTGCTTTACAGTTTGTCCTTTACAGATGTTTGTTAATGACTGGAGACATGATCCTTCAACTTGAACAGTTCTTAAGAGGAAGAGAACTGCAAATGCTGTATAGGAGCAAGCTTATAGAAAGATCGCTTTGCAAAAAAAATTATTATAATGACAAAACAGGAGGGGAACAAACAAATGAAAAAAGTCATGTATGTAGAACGAGAAAGAGACGAACACGGGATGTATGATGGCATTTCAGATGCGATGAAAAATCTGGATACAGAACTGGTTATTTCATTGGATCCGAAGGTGGTTGAAGAGTGCGATGGCATCTTGTTTCCAGGCGGTCTTCCGGATGTGGACCCGGCTCTCTATGGGGAAGAGAACCAGGGCAGCAAAAATCTGGACCGGGAACTGGATGAGCTTCAGCTTGCAGTTGTGGACGCGGCCGTTAAGGCTAAAAAACCAATTTTAGCGATTTGCCGAGGAATGCAGCTTGTCAACATATATTTTGGAGGAACCATTATCCAGGATCTGGAAAAAGGCAATATGCATACATATGAGTCAGGTGAAATTAAGCTGCATAATACGATTAATATCCGGAGAACACCGTTTGAGCTGATGTATGGGGCGAGCGGAATTGTAAACTCTGCACATCATCAGGCGGTTAAGAAGCCGGGAAAGGGATTTAAGATTGGCCAGGTATGGTTTTCCGGAATCCTTTCAAAAGAAGAAAAAGAAGAATGGATGAGAAAAATTGAAAATGAAGAAAAAGTTGAAGTGGAGTGTAAACGAAGCTGCATTATAGAGGGAATGGTCCATAAGGAACTTCCGATTATCGCGGTTCAGTGGCATCCGGAACTGATGCATGCGGATCCGGTTAGTGGAACGTTGGATCAGGATCGGATGTTTGTATATTTTGCATCTATGTACGAGTAATAAGAAAGCAGAGCTTATTAAGAAGGGAGATACGTATGGCAATCTATAATGCAATTATGGCGTTTACTGGGTGGATGTGGACACTTCCGATGCTGATTGTTCTGATTGGCGGAGGTCTGGTTATCACGGTCGCCTGCGATTTTGTACAGATCAAGCATTTTGGACATATGCTTAAGACAACCTTTGGAGATGCAGCACATCATAAGGATGAATCAGGTATTTCCAGCTGGTCGGCTATGGTGGCTACACTGGCCAACACGATCGGAACAGGAAACATCATTGGTGTCGGCAGCGCAATTGCACTGGGTGGACCGGGAGCTGTCTTTTGGATGTGGGTGATTGGATTTATCGCGATGGCTTTAAAATATGCGGAGGCTCTGCTGGGCGTTTACACACGGCAGAAAGATGAAAATGGACAGTGGCGTGGCGGAGCCAATATTTATCTGGCGAAGATATGGAAACCGCTTGGATGGATTTGGGCGGTATCCTGTTGCTTTGGTATGGGAATTGGCTGCGGCGTACATACAGGAGCCATTACATCATCCGTTGCTACGTTTGGCGTCCAACCAATGATTACAACCATTATCTGCTGCGTGATTATTATTGCAGTTCTCCTGGGCGGATTAGGTGCCCTGGTAAAGGTAACCGATAAACTGGTCCCGACGATGGCATTTATTTACATGGCAGCGGGAGCAATCCTGATTATTTTAAATATTCAAAATTTTGTTCCAGCATTTGTATCTATCTTTACGAACGCATTTACCGGAACGGCAGCAACCGGCGGATTTGCAGGAGCGGCGCTCTCAGCTACGATTAAAAATGGATGCGCAAGAGGTGTTTATTCGAATGATGGCGGAAACGGAAGTGCAAGTATCCTTCATGCCCAGGCGAATACCAATGAACCGGTAAAACAGGGAATGTTCGGTATTTTTGAAGTATTTATGTGTACGATGGTTATCTGTACATTCAGTGCGATGGTTATTTTGGTAACTGGAACATGGACAACAGGTGCTCCGGGTTCTGTCCTTGCAATCAATGCATTTGGCACGATTGGCTTAATCGGAAGACTGGTAGCTTCCATCAGCTTGATTTTGTTTGCAGCATCCTCGGCGTTATCCATGTCAACTTCTTCCGGAATTCTGGCAGAGAACCTGCTCGGTAAAGCAGCCAGAAAAATAATGCAGGTGCTGGTAGTTGTATTTTGCTTCTTAGGCGGAACGGTTGGTGTAGATGCAGCTCTGCCGTGGGTAGATGTCGGAAATATGATTATAATTTTAGTTCATGTCATTGGCATTATGTTCTGGGTTCCGAAAATGCGGGAACTGACACTTGATTACTTTAAACGTCTGAAAAATGGGGAAGTAGAGGCGTAAGAGGATGATTTTGTGGATGGTTGCAGTGTAATCGGCACTATTGAAATACAAAAACGTGTAAACTTGAAAGTATTAGTATTAAATAAATGGGAGATGGAAAGATGACAAACTTTGTTGCAGTACTGACGATTAAAAGCGGGAAAAGAAGTGAATACGCAGCGGAACTCAGACGCTTGCAGCTGATTGAAAACTTCCGCAAGCAAAAGGGTAATATTTATTATCAGATTGGTGAATCGATCACGGACTCTGATAAAATGGTAGTATCCGATGCCTGGGAAAAGGAGGCTGATTTTAAAGCGCATTGCAGCTCTGAACTGGTTCAGAATGAGTGGAATGAGCTTTATAAAAAATATGTAGAAGCAGAAGTATCAGATGTCTATGAAAAATAAAGGCCGGTAAATGGTAAAGCTGAAGGACATTTAGGATAGAATTACCTAAATGTCTTTTGGCTGCTCCGGAAATAGGGGGCAGAGTATTGATATATATTCAAGCATGGAGGAAGAGTTTGTGAATAAGAAAATTGTAATTTTAAATGGAAGCCCGAGGGAAAAGGGAAATACAGCTGCATTAGTAAATGCATTTTCAAAAGGCGCCGAGGAGGCCGGAAATACCGTCCGGATTTTCTGGCTTGGAAAGATGGAGATCCATGGCTGTAAAGGATGTTTTGGAGGAAAAAATGAGGAAGAATATCCCTGCGTCCAAAAAGATGATATGCAGCAGATTTATCAGCCGGTGAAAGAGGCAGATGTCGTTGTTATGGCATCACCGCTATATTATTGGAATATGAGTGGGCAGCTCCGGACGGCAGTGGATCGTTTGTTTGCACTTGAAGAAGGAAATAAAAATTACCTTCGCGGCAATAAGTCATCTGCACTTCTGATGGCAGCGGAAGGAAATGGGTTTGAGGATGCGGTGGTATATTACGATCACCTGATGGAATATTTAAGATGGAAAAATCTGGGCCATGTCCTGGCGGGCGGCAATATGATGCCGGGAGACGTTGACGGGAAAAAAGAAGTGGAACAGGCATATGAATTAGGAAAAAGCATTTAATTTATGTCTATTGCTGCCCATTTTCGGAAAATAAACGGTTCAAAGGCATATTTGAATGGAAGAGCGGAGTGAAGAGCACAAACGCCGGCCATCACTTTTTAGAAGAAAAGCCAGGATGGCGTTTGTGGGTATGAAATTATAGCCGATGCTTGTCACCCCAGTCACACATTCCGTCTAAAATGGGAATCAGGGACTTTCCGCGCTCGGTTAAGCTGTATTCTACTTTTGGAGGAATTTGTGGGTATTCTTCGCGATGAATTAATTGATCCATTTCAAGTTCTTTTAGGGTAGAACTAAGTGTTTTGTAAGAAATTCCACCGATATACTTTTTCATTTCATTGAAACGGACGACACCAAATTCCATCAGGGTATAGAGGATGGTCATTTTGTATTTTCCGTTGATTAATGACAGTGTGTAGCTAAATCCAGTGGTTTCCAATTGTTCTTTTGATATGCAGCGGGCCCCCATTTTACACTCTCCTTTTGGTTAGTATTGCACTTTTATGTGCGTACTTGTTCTTTTGATTATTATTGATATAATTATAATATAGTTATTAAGTAAAGTCAATTTGAACCGAAAAGAATGTGCGGATGGATGTCCTCTTACATAAACAGCTTGGACACCGCGAAAGAAAATAAACATATAAGGCAAATTGCTTTACATAAAATTAAAATGTATTCATTAAGGAGGAAACGATTATGAGAGCAGAATTAAAAGAGTATCAGGCGGTAGAAGAAGCAGCAATGAAATTTGTTAAGAGTGTCGCAGAGGGAAACAGTAAATATGCGAAAGAGCTGTTTACCGATGAAGCGGTTCTGTTTGGCTATCTGGATGGAAAACTGGAGCATGGTTCGATTGAGCAGTTTTATCATAATGTAGATACCGTTCCTGGTGGAGACAATTTTAAAGCCCGCGTTGATGTACTTCTGGTAGAGGAATCACTTGCGGTTGTACGTGTTCTGGAAGAAGGCTGGGGCAATCGGATTGATTTCACAGATGTATTGCTTCTGTTAAAGATGAATGGTGAATGGAAGTGCGTAGCGAAAGCATACAATCAGAATTCCAACACGATTCAGCGGTAATTAAAAAATAGTTGTTTGGATTTGGCGCAGCGGTTCTTGTAACTGCTGCGCATATTTTGGATGATAGGAAACTTTTTAATCATACCGAAATAGAAAGTGAGGAAAAGATGAAAAAGCTTTGTAGTAAACCCATATCTATTTCTAATGCCAACCTATATGATGATTCAGTGGATATTATGATGATGGCATGGAAGAGCAGTGCAGGATTGATGAAAAAGTGATGAGCAGGCTGCCACATTGAGGGAGATGTGGCAGCCTGTTTGGAACATGGCAAAAGAAGTATATTGACCTACTATATGAATTCGAAAATATGGTCAAAGGACTGGAGCTGGATCAAGAGGAAGTTTAAGCAGAAGAAGCAAATGCGAAAAGCACATGAAAGACATTTGGGAACAATAGAAGACTTTCATGTGCTTTTTGTGCTTAATAGAGCCTATGGCTTTATTCTTTTATTTTGTTTGCTTCCAGATTCCGGTAATACTCCTTCACCATATCGATAAAATCCTTCGCGTGTGGTGAAATAATGCTGTTCTTCTTATATAAAAGCAGCAGCGGCACGCTGAACGGTGGATTGTCTACGGTGAAGAATGCAAGCTGCTCCACGTGGGCAGTGTGGCGGATTCCGCCTTCCGGGAGGAAGGTGATGCCGAACCCTCTTGCCGCCAGGTTGACCGAAGTCGTACTGCTGGTGGTGTATAGGGCATCCTTTGGTTCCATATTCATCTTGGCAAAGAGGTTTTTCATGGCGTGTCCCATGACCTGATCCTCCTGCAGCAGGATGAAGCGTTCCCGGCGCAGCTTTTTCATGTCGATTGGAAGCGGATGGTCCGGAGTGCCTGCTTCCAGACCGCGGATAGCCGGATGGTCCTTGCTGGCTACCAGAAGGAGGCGCTCATTGAAGACGGTGTCATAGACGAAATCATCCAGATTGAGCGGCATATTCATCAGAGCGAAATCGATCTGATCCTCCTGTAACAGCTTGGAAAGCTGGGCAGTGTGGTGTTCACGTAAGGTGATGCGGACATCCGGGTGGCTTTCAGAGTAGCTTGGCAGGATATCCGGCAGCAGGACGGATCCGCGCCACAGCGTCATGCCGACATTCAGAGTACGGCTGCGCCCCGTTTTCAGCTCGCCGAGCTGTTCCTCAAACTGCCCGGTCAGGACTCCGACACTTTCCAGATAACGCATATAGATTTTTCCTGCCTCAGTTAGTTTGAGCGGCATATGGCTGCGATCGAAGAGCTTGACACCTAATTCCTTTTCGGTTCGTGCGATACACTGGCTTAAATATGGCTGTGACAGATATAATTTTTCAGCCGCTTTGGAAATGCTTCCCTCACGGACGGTGGTAATAAAATACTCCGGGTTTTTAATATACATTTTTCCGCCTCCATTTAGCTTAATTAGCCTTTGCTTTATAGGACTATTTTTAAATGCTTATATTATTGTAAAAAAACAATATTTATATTCTCGTTCCGGGGATGGTATTTCAAGTTGATGCGTGTTATATTATAGCCATCAGGAAAAAACAAGAGTTTTCACTTAGAAGTATCCTAATAATATATAATAATATTACAATAGCGATATGTCAAGTGAAGAACCGACCTGATTCTATACCAATCCCTTTTATGTATAAGTATTGACAGGTATCCGTTACCAGTTTATTTCTTTTTATTTATGTAAACCCTATTGCATCAACCCTCCATGTGCGGTCAGAAGCCAATGACAGCACTACAGCAGTTATCCGAAGATTCCCTCTTGGAGGATAACATGCGTTTCCACGGAATTGCTGCCGATTGGGTAACGGATTTCAAGGCAGAAGTGGAGCAAAGATTTAATAAAAAACCGTTTAGTCAGGAGTTGACCCCTCCTAGCTGGACGGTTTTTTATTGTCTGGATAAGTAAGGTGGAATAGCTTGAGCACATTATATACCCCATTTTTAACTAGGTTTTTTCAAAAACCCGCTCATTCTTGCTTGTATTTTTTCAATTTTCCTATATAATAATAAAGAACGTAGATGAAGCTTTTACCTTTATTGCTACAAACTATGTACGCAGCAAATGTTTACAGGCGGGGAGTTCCTGCCGTGAGATTCCGTGTGATACAATCACAATAAAGGCAGGCGTGCATACACTAAGAAGAAAGGCGGATTTATTAGTTATGAAACAGTTGATTTATCTGGACAATGCGGCGACAACCAAAACGCGTCCGGAAGTAGTGGAGGCAATGCTCCCGTATTTTACGGAGTATTACGGCAACCCGTCTTCCGTTTATGAATTTTCGGCAGAGCCGAAGAGAGCGATTGCACAGGCCCGCGAGACGATCGCGAAAGCGCTGGGCGCAAAGTCCAACGAGATTTACTTTACCTACGGCGGCACGGAGTCTGATAACTGGGCGCTGATTTCCACAGCAGAGGCATATCAGGCAAAGGGCAAGCACATTATCACGACCAAGATTGAGCACCATGCGATTCTGCACACCTGTGAGTACCTGGAGCAGAGAGGCTTTGAGGTTACTTATCTGGATGTAGATGAGTTCGGTGTTGTTAAATTAGACGAGCTGGAGAAGGCGATCCGTCCGGACACCATCCTCATCTCTGTTATGTTTGCAAACAATGAGATCGGTACGATTGAGCCGATCAAGGAAATTGGTGAGATTGCGAAGAAACACGGCATTTTATTCCACACCGATGCGGTACAGGCATTTTGTCATGTTCCGATCAATGTAGATGAGTGTCATATCGATATGCTCAGTTCCAGCGCCCACAAGTTAAATGGACCGAAGGGAACCGGCTTCCTTTATATCCGTACCGGATTAAAGACTCGTTCCTTCATCCACGGCGGCGCGCAGGAGCGTAAACGCCGCGGCGGTACCGAGAATACGGCTGGTATCGTAGGATTCGGCAAGGCAGTTGAGATTGCGATGGCGACGATGGAAGAGCGCACAGCAAAAGAAAAAGCGATGCGTGACCACCTGATCGAGCGTGTATTAAAAGAAATTCCATTTGCACGCCTCAACGGACATCCGTCCCAGAGACTTTCCAACAATGCAAACTTTGCATTCCAGTTCATCGAGGGTGAATCCATGCTGATCATGCTTGACATGGAAGGCATCTGTGGTTCCAGCGGTTCTGCATGTACCTCCGGATCCCTGGATCCGTCCCATGTACTTCTGGCGATCGGACTGCCGCATGAGATTGCACACGGTTCCCTGCGTCTGACCCTGTCAGCCGAGACAACCATGGAGCAGATTGATTTCACGGTAGACTGCTTAAAGAAGATTGTAGAACGTCTTCGTTCTATGTCTCCGCTGTATGAGGATTACATTAAGAAACATCCGCAGCAGTAAGATTTAGACATTTTAAGCAAAATGAACATTCACAGTGAATGAAGATATAGAGAGGAAACACCCGATGTATTCAGAAAAAGTAATGGATCATTTCCAGCATCCGAGAAATGTAGGCGAGATTGAAAATGCCAGCGGTATGGGTACCGTCGGCAACGCAAAATGCGGTGATATTATGCGTATTTACCTGGATATCGATGACAACCAGATCATCCAGGATGTAAAATTTAAAACATTTGGCTGCGGTGCAGCCGTTGCGACCAGCAGCATGGCGACCGAGATGGTAAAAGGAAAAACTATCCAGGAAGCGATGGAAGTTACCAACAAAGCTGTTATGGAGGCACTGGACGGACTTCCGCCAGTTAAGGTACACTGTTCTCTGCTCGCAGAGGAGGCAATTCACGCTGCTCTCTGGGATTATGCTCAGAAGAATGGCATTGAGATCAAAGGACTCGTAAAACCGAAGACGGATATCGGCGAGGAAGACGTCGAAGAAGAGTATTGATGAAAAAGAAAAAAGTAGTAGTCGGCATGTCAGGAGGAGTTGACTCCTCCGTGGCTGCCTGGCTTTTAAAAGAACAAGGATACGATGTGATCGGCGTCACAATGCAGATCTGGCAGGATGAGACGAATGTAGAGCAGGAAGAGCACGGCGGCTGCTGTGGTCTGAGCGCTGTCGATGATGCCAGACGGGTTGCGGAACGGCTTGAGATCCCGTATTACGTGATGAACTTCAAAAAAGAGTTCAAAGAAAATGTCATGGATTACTTTGTACAGGAATATCTGGACGGACACACACCAAATCCATGTATTGCCTGTAACCGATATGTAAAATGGGAGTCCCTTTTGCAGAGAAGTCTGGAAATTGGGGCTGATTATATTGCAACGGGACATTATGCGCGCGTGAGGAAGCTGCCGAATGGCCGCTATGCGATCTGCAAGTCTGCGACGGCGGCGAAGGATCAGACCTACGCGCTTTATAACCTGACCCAGCATCAGCTTGCACACACTTTGATGCCGGTCGGCGAATATACGAAAGACAAGATTCGAGAGATGGCGGAGGAGATTGGACTTCCGGTGGCACACAAGCCGGACAGTCAGGAGATCTGTTTCGTGCCGGACAACGATTATGCAAAATTTATCGAGGAAAATAGTGATTGCCGGATTGACGAAGGCAATTTTGTAGATAAGTACGGCAATATTTTAGGTCATCATAAAGGAATTACCCATTATACGGTGGGACAGAGAAAGGGCTTAAATCTGGCACTTGGTCATCCGGTGTTCGTGACGGAGATCCGTCCGGAGACGAACGAGGTTGTGATCGGGGAAAATGAGGACGTCTTTTCTAACCGCCTGACCTGCCGGAACCTCAACTGGATGGCGATTGAGGATCTGGGCGATCAGGAGATGCGCGTCAGTGCGAAGATTCGTTACAGCCACAAAGGGGCATCCTGTACGATCCGCAAGATTGGCGAAGATCGGGTGGAATGCGTATTTGATGAGCCGCAGAGAGCGGCGACGCCGGGACAGGCAGTCGTTTTTTATGACGGCGAATATGTCGTAGGCGGCGGTACGATCGAATAATTTAGAAATGAAAGAAGATTTTAATTGGGCTGAAATCTCTGTCGGCATCAAAGTTGTGCTGCGATGCGATTGATTGGAAACAGTGAATGCGCGGATCATGGAGAGGTTAGAATCTTCTGTAAGATTGGAGTTTTTTATAAATGGCAAGAGGAGAAAGCAGAAAAAGAAAGCCAGGCACACCGGATTACCGGAAACGTTTCTGGGCGGCGGTGACCGCGATTGTGGTCGCGGCGGGTTCCATTGGCGTAAGCCATGCGGGATTTACCCTTCCGAATCAGGCACAGAAGCAGGTGCAGATGGCGGCTGCTGAGACAGAACCGGCGGAACAGACAGCGAAGAAACAGGTGCCGAATGCGGCAAAGCAAAGTCTGGAGCTGGAAGATGCACAGGGCATTCAGGAGGCGGATGCAGCGGCGGTTGCGGATCAGAGCGAGCTGGAGAGTGACAAAACGACGGCGAGCGGCTTCCGGAGTGTCGACGAGACAGTGTATGCGACTGAGAACCTGCTCAACGTGCGTTCGGGCTGTGGAACGGAGTATGAGATTGTGACACAGCTGAATCAGGGCGACAGCGTGCAGCGCGTCGGTATCGGAGACGGCTGGAGCGAGGTGCTTTATAAGGACAAGAGCTGTTTTATCCGTTCCGAATACTTGACGACGACCGAGCCGGGCAGTGAGGAAGCGACGGTCACAGCGCAGGGGGCAGAAGCGGATGCACAGGGTGCACCGGTGTCCAATGGACGTATCGTAGCGATCGACGCGGGACATCAGGCAAAGGGCAATCCGGACAAAGAACCAGTCGGACCGGGCTCCTCAACCATGAAGGCGAAGGTGGCTTCCGGCACCGAGGGCATATCGACGAAGCTGCCGGAATATGAGCTGACTTTATCAGTTTCGAAGAAGTTAAAACGGATTTTGGAAGAGAGAGGCTATCAGGTCGTCATGATCCGCGAGTCCAACGATGTCAACTTAAGCAATGCGGAGAGAGCGGAGATCGCCAACAAGAGCGGCGCCTCCATTTTCGTCCGGATTCACGGTAATTCGTTGGATAACACGACGGTCAACGGTACTCTTTCCATGTGCCAGACGGCGTCCAACCCGTACAACGGCGGGCTTCACGCGGCAAGCTATTCTCTTTCCAAGAAGATCACGGACTCTGTCTGCGCGGCAACCGGCTTCAAGAACCGCGGTGTGCAGGAGACAGACAGCATGAGCGGCATCAACTGGTGTAAGATACCGGTTTCCATTGTCGAGATGGGCTTTATGAGCAACCCGGAAGAAGATCAGAAGATGGCACGGGATGATTATCAGGAATTGATTGCCGGGGGAATTGCGAACGGAATTGATGCGTATTATCAGTAAATAGTGAAAAAAACAGATGACAAAAGTCAAAATATCATGTATAATAGTATAGGTGTTTCGAAGAGAAACACCTAATATCTGGAGACGTAGCGAAGCGGTCGTAACGCGGCGCACTCGAAATGCGTTTGTCGGTTCATCCCGGCACGAGGGTTCGAATCTCTCCGTCTCCGCGTCCTGGGGATCCTTGTAAATACAGGGATCCCTTATTTTATTTCATAGGAAATTGCGTCCTGTGAAACAAAAAATGCTCCGCGAGGATGCGCACTTGTGCGAAGCAGAAACATGTCGCAAGCGAAAAAGAGCTGCCACGTTTTGAGTGACAGCTCTTGGCAAATTTATGGATTTTTACCGTACCTTCGTATCTTCCGCATAAAACTCCGCATAAGCATCCTGCAAAGTCTTCAGCGTCTTCGGATCTTTTCCTCCGATTGGTTTTCCATCGAGTTCAACGGCCTGGATGCAGAGCCCGCCGGAGCTGCTGACAATGATTTCGTCGGCGTCTGCCAGTTCCTGCATGGTAAATGGTGCCTCGCTGGTCGGGATGCCGTTTTTCTCAGCTAACATCAGCAGATGTTTTAACGTGATGCCCGGAAGAATCAGATTATCTCTCGGTGGGGTGCGGAGAACGCCGTCCTTGATGATTAAGATATTGCTGTGGGCGCATTCGGTGACGCGTTCGCCGCGGTGGAAGACCGTTTCCTGGCAGCCCTGTTCGATGCAGCGCTGGTAAGCGATGACACTTGGAATCAGGTTCAGCGTCTTGATGTTGCAGTGCAGGAAACGGGTGTCCTCCATCGAGATCAGGCGGAAAGTCTTATCAAATGGAATCAGGTCGCACGGAACAGTAAAAATCATCAGATTTGGTTTTACGGAAGCAGGTGGAAACTGATGTCCACGATAGGTAGTTCCGCGGGAACACTGCCAGTACAGCATACCGTGGTCAATCTCATTGGCATCGATGCATTTCTGCAGCTCGGCACGCAGTTCTTCACGCGACATTTCAAACGGGATTTCCAGCAGCTTGCAGCTGTTGTAGAAACGGTCGAGGTGGTCGTCTGCGGCAAAAATGTTGTTGTTTGCAAAGGTGGTGGCATCGTAGCAGCCATCTCCAAAATAAACGGCGCGGTCCAACATCGGGATTTTCATTTCCTCGAGGGGGCCGATTTCTCCATTGTAATATCCGACATATTTCATTGCATATACTTCCTTTCTATGTTGATTCGAAAATACCTCGTCAAGTGTTTACATTATACCACATCCGCCTATAAGATGAAATCTCCCACAGGCGGATGTGTTCTTATCATTACATATTTATTTGTCTTTATGTTTAATAATCTTATATCCGCCTACCAGCAGCGTCGGCAGCAGGTAGAAGAGGATAAATCCGTAAGACAGGTACGAATAGCCCTGCTCGATCAAGGTGACAACGCCGACGCGGGATAATACGAGTGCAGCGATCAGCGTGATGACCGTAATCATACCGCGGTTTGTATCGGACAGCTTGGCAGCGCCCTTTTCCTCCATGGCAACGTCGAAACGGTCGATGATCATGTGGATGCAGCCAGTTGCCGTCTCAACCAGCGTCCAGCCCATAACGAGACTGAACAGTGCCATCAGTGCCGGTCCGCCGTTGACTGCCTTGATCATTTCCATCCACGGGGTTGTGACATCCGCGCCGACGATGGAGGTGTCACCGTAGAAGCACATCATCGCAAAGTAAGACAAAAACCACGGAATAACCATCAGAAGACCGGCGATCAGACCGGAAATAAAGGTTTCTTTCCGTTTGGTCTGGCGTGTCAGGGAGAACATGCCCATCGGGATGGAATTGATGTTGTAGGCAACATACAGGATACCGGTGTAAATGCACAGCGGAACAGTGACAGAGCCGTCGTAGGTGCTGGTGTCCATCGTGCTGAATACATGGGAAATGTTGCCGCCCTTGTTGACGAGTACCAGAATTGTAAACAGAATATAGCCGCCGTACAGTAAAATAGTACCGATCGATTCAAATTTCTCGATCACCTTGGAACCCTTAAAGTTCAGGAGTCCGCAGATCAGAACGATCACAACGGAGCCGAGAATATTCGGAAGTCCGACCTGCTCGAAAATACTTCCAGTTGCGGCTGCCATAACGGCAATCAGCAGAATCGCGATGAGGACAGTTAAAATATCCATCATCGGCCAGAGCGGTCCAATGACCTGCTTGATATAGTTTTTATAATCGTAAACCTTGTAGATCCGGCAGATCTCAAAGGTCAGGAAGGCAAACAGGGCAAAACCGATGCCGATCGTCAGTCCGGAGATCCAGCCCATCGCTCCGAATTTCGCACCGTAAGAATAAATCTCACGTCCGGTTGCATAGCCGCCGCCAATCAGAACCGATTGCAACAGGACGCCCGGCAGAATGTACTTGGCGTATGTGCCTTCGTAGAAATTTTTGAATTGTTTCATACCTTTCACTCACTTTCTTTTGTTGACTATTAAAAATTATAAAGGATGAATGAAAAACTTGCCAATAGAAAGAACAGATATTATAATAAGGGAAACTTATAACAAAACAGGAAAAGCCAGATCGAAAGCCCGTAAATTGGGCGGCATGATTCATTTTTTTGCTCGATCGAAAAGACGCGATTACATATAGGATATAGAAATGGGGAAATGAGATGAATTTAAAACAAATGGAATATTTTGTGGCGGCGGCGGAGCAGCTGAATTTTACGCGGGCGGCGAAAAAATGTTTTATTTCGCAGACAGCGATGACGCTGCAGATTCAGTCGTTGGAGGAGAAGATCGGGGTGCCGCTTTTTGTGCGGGACAAGCACCATGTCGAGCTGACGGCGGCGGGAAAGGTATATCTGAACGAGGCGCGGGCGGTTCTGGTCCGCGCCGAGGAGGCGGCGAAGCTCGCGCGGACGGCAGCGGAAGGCGTAGCTGGGGAGCTGACGATCGGATTTATCCGGGGATATGAGCAGAGCCGTTTTTCGGAGACGCTCAGAAGTTTTCATGAGGCGTACCCGAATATTTCGATTCATCTGCTGCGGGAAAATATGAGCGCGCTCTATGAGCTGTTAGATAATGGAACCTGCGATCTTGCGTTTAATCTGTCTCTGTACACGCAGAATTACGAGGATTTAAAGCACCGGTTCCTCAAACGATTTCCGATGATGGCGGTTCTTTATCCGGGGCATACGCTGGCGGGAGAGAGCCATCTGATGTACCGTGATCTGGCGCGGGAAGACTTTATCATCATGCAGCCGCAGGGGCGTTCCAACGATGAGGCGGAGGAAGTATTGATTTGTTACAATAAGGGCGGTTTTATACCGAATATCGTGGCGCGTGAACGGGAGGTACAGACGGTGCTTCTGGAGGTGTCAGCGGGATTTGGCGTGGCGATTCTCCCGGAATATGCCGTCCGCCATTATCGGAATGCGCGGAATCTGGTAGTGGTTCCGCTTCTCCGCGCGGACGGCAGCCCGGAAGAACTTGATTTTGAGATCGCATGGCGTCAGAGCAACCCGAATCCGGCGATTGAAAAGCTGCTGCAGTGGGTGGAGACGCATGAGTATGTGGAATAATGAAAGCTGGAAGCTGCTGTTCATATCTGTTGAAGGGAGATTAACTGGAAAAATGAACACAACCATGTGCTTATAAAATGAAAAACAGGCATATCGCAGAGAAAAGGATGAAAATCATGCATGGATTCCTGCGTTATGCCTGTTTTGGAATAAATGGATAAGGGCTGCTATCAGTCGGGCTGCATGGTAAAAAGAGTTTGAGCGCAGTCTTTATTTAAATGGGAAAACAACCGTCAACATCCATTTAAATGCTTCCGGTGCATAAACGGCGTGCGGCTTTTTCGCCGGCATGACGAGAACTTCGCCTGCGTGAACCAGGTGCTCGACGCCATCGACCGTGAAGCGGCCGGTGCCTTCCAGAACGGTCACCATCGCATCTCCGGTGGAATCATGGGTGGAGATTTCTTCGCCTTTTGCAAATGCAAACAGAGTAACGCTGACAGCTTCGTTCTGTGCCAGAGTCTTGCTGACGATCTGACCGTCTTCTGCGTTTACCAGGCCGGCTAAAGACTGCACTTTTTCGTGAGTAATGTTTTTGATGTATGGGTATTCCATAATGAACCTCCTTAATAAAATCTCGTTTAGATATATAAATTTTCGTATTCTTTTGAGTCTGATTGAGTCCATTCGGCAGGTGTGTATGGAGAGCGGAACCTGCACGAAATGGTTGGGTAGGTCAATCGGGGAAATGGCAGATATTAATCTAAAATCCGCCCATCGATCGAAATGGTTGTTACCTGCCATGGAATGAATTTTCCGCTTGCCTGCAAGGCATTTTTAACTGCCTGTTCAATGCCTCCGCAGCATGGAACCTCCATGCGGACAACGGTCACGCTCTTGATGTCGTTGCTGCGGATGATTTCGGTCAGCTTTTCGGAGTAGTCGATGCTGTCAAGCTTTGGACATCCGATCAAAGTTATTTTACCATGAATAAAGTCCTGATGGAAGCGGCTGTATGCGTAAGCGGTACAGTCGGCAGCGACCAAAAGTTTGGCACCGTCGAAATACGGGGCGCGGATCGGGGCTAATTTGATCTGAACCGGCCAGTTGGACAGAGCGCTTATTGGGGTGTTTTCTGAATGGTCACAAGCAGCGCTGCTAGGACCGCCTGTGGATGTGGCTGCTGAGGATGCATGGGAAGCAGCTGTGTCAGGACGTTTCAGGAAACGGCTCATGGATCCAGGACATCCGCCAAATGCCGGTGTCGCCGGTTTTGCTTCGGAACGTGCGGATGTGTTTGCCGCTGCGTTTGACTCTAATACCTGCTTTGCTTTGCGTGCTGCCATGTGGACCTGGACTGCCGCCTCATCGTAAGCCGCCGCCTCGCGCTCGACAAAGGAGATCGCGCCAGTCGGACAGGCTGGCAGACAGTCGCCCAGGCCGTCACAGTAATCATCTTTTAAAAGGGTTGCTTTACCGTCCACCATGCCGATCGCGCCCTCATGACAGGCGGAAGCGCAGAGACCGCAGCCGTTGCATTTTTTCTGATCAATTTCTACAATTCTTCGTACCATATAAATTCCTCGTCTTTCTTATTCATGTGCATCTGACCGATCTTCATACATGAAAGGATGAGATATGTCAGAACATCTATTTTGATTTTTTGTTTTCTTAAGTACATGATAAGTATAATCGTCCGGCATAGAAAAGTCCGTTGTTTTTACAACATTTTTGAAAAGTTATAATAGCTGGCGAGAGCTGTTATCCTCCCTTTACTTTCCCATATCCATGTACTATAATTAATACTTATATAGCCTGATGATGCAAAGCTGGATTGATAAGATTCAGCGAGGGCAGTTCGATGTGATTTGGTGGAACTGGTTGAATAAGTCATTTGACAGAGTGATCGGGCGGATGGGAATTATTAGAGTTTTAAAGAGGATTCATAGAGATAAAAATAGAAATAGAAAAGGAAAGAAAATCGGAGATTTCTTTCAAGAAAGGACAACACAAGATGAAATTTGCAAATAGAATGGACCGGTTTGGCGAGGGCGTGTTCTCCATGCTGGCGCAGATGAAGAAGAAAAAACTGGCGGAGGGGGAGATGATCGTTGATCTGAGCATCGGCGCACCGAATATTGCCCCCGCACCGCATATTTTAAAGGCGCTCAGCGAAGCCTGTCTGGTACCGGAAAATTACCTGTATGCAATTCAGGATCAGCAGGCACTTCTGGAGGCAGTGTCCGACTGGTATGCGCGCCGCTATGGAGTGGAGCTGAACCCGGAGACAGAGATTTGCTCTTTGCTCGGTTCCCAGGAGGGACTGGCGCACATCGCACTTTCGATCGTGGACGAGGGCGATGTGGTTTTGGTACCGGATCCGTGTTATCCGGTGTTTGCGGATGGTCCGTCTTTGGCGGGGGCAGAGCTTTACTATATGCCGCAGCGCGAAGAAAATCACTACATCATTGATTTGAAGGAAATTCCGGAGGAAGTCGCTCAGAAAGCGAAATTTATGATTGTTTCCTACCCGAACAATCCGACGGCGGTGCTGGCTCCAGACAGTTTCTATGAGGAATTGATTGCATTTGCAAAGAAATATGATATTATCGTTCTTCACGACAACGCCTACAGTGAGCTTGTGTTTGACGGAAGAACCTGCGGAAGTTTCCTGCGTTTTCCGGGCGCACGCGAGGTCGGCGTGGAGTTTAATTCGCTGTCAAAAACGTACGGATTGGCGGGCGCGCGCGTCGGCTTCTGTGTGGGAAATGAGGAAGTGGTCAGTCATCTGAAAACATTGAAATCCAACATGGATTATGGTATGTTCCTGCCGATTCAGAAAGCGGCGATCGCGGCGATCAGCGGTGACCAGAGCTGTGTGGCTTCGACGAGGGCGGCATATGAGAGACGGCGCGACTGTCTGTGCGACGGACTTGCATCCATCGGCTGGAAGATGGAAAAACCGGAAGGCACGATGTTTGTGTGGGCGCCGATCCCGGCAGGATTTACGGATTCACTGGAGTTTGTAAAGGCTTTATTTGAAAAAGCAGGTGTTCTGGTGACACCGGGCAGCGCATTTGGACCGTCGGGCGAAGGTCATGTGCGGATGGCACTGGTGCAGGACGAGGATGCGATTGCGCTGGCGGTGCGCCGGATTGCAGAGAGCGGCATTTTACAATCCAATCAGTAAAGATATAAATCAATAGAAGATAGAATGGATACAGGAATTTATAGATGAATGTGGAAAAAAATATCCGGGGAAGACAGAGAGTCCTGGTGACGGTCTGGATCTGGCATATTGTTTTAATTTTATATATTTTGTTTATCTACTCCAATTCCATGCGTCCGGCAGTACAGTCATCGGCGGAGAGCGGACGGATCCTCCGGTTTTTGCAGAAGCTGGCAGCAGAGTCCGGAGTGGCTGTACCATGGCTGACCGAACATATTGTGCGCAAATGTGCTCATTTTATTGAATATACAGGGCTGGGAATGCTGCTTAGACAGAGTGATGCCTGTGTGCGCAGGAACCGGACTGTCTCAGAAAAAATGCGGATAGAGGATTTGGTTGATCGGGGAGATGGGACTGGGAGAATGTGTGCGCTGACACCGGACGGACATGTATGGCTGGAAATCCACCGCATCGCTATATTTGCGGTTCCATTTCTGGATGAGACGATTCAGCTGTTTACCGAGGGGCGTTCTGGTCAGATCAGCGATGTGTGGCTGGATATGGCAGGAGCGCTGACCGGAACGTTGCTGTATCTGGCGGCGGGACAGATATATTTACGAATAAAAAAGAATGAAAATGGATAACACATGGAGAAAAAATATGCCGGATCGAAATATAAAAATCACCCTACAGTATGACGGAAGCCGCTATGACGGGTGGCAGAAACAGGGAAATACAGACAAGACAATTCAGGGAAAACTAGAACAGATTCTTGAAAAAATGGCAGGTCAGCCGGTTGAAGTACACGGTTCCGGGCGGACCGATGCAGGTGTCCATGCCTGGGGGCAGACGGCAAATTTTCATCTGCCGTCATCCTGTGATGAAATGAGTGCAGAGGAGATAAAGGCGTATATGAACCGCTATCTTCCAGATGATATCGCTGTCTTATCGGCACAGGAGGCGGGAACGCGTTTTCACAGCCGTTTAAATGCTGTTTCCAAGACGTACTGCTACCGGATTGAGACGGCAGCGAAGAAAAATGTATTTGAGCGCCGATATGTGTACGGTCTGGGGGAACCGCTGGACATAGCGTCCATGAGACGGGCGGCTGCGTATCTGACGGGTGAGCACGATTTTAAAGCATTCTGTTCGTTGAAACGGATGAAAAAATCGACGGTGCGGAATCTCACTGCTATTGAGCTGACCATGCAGGAAAGTGTGTGCGAACTGCATTTTCGTGGTAATGGCTTCCTATATAATATGGTAAGAATCCTTACCGGTACACTGATCGAGGTAGGACTTCATAAGCGGACACCAGAATCAGTGGCGGAGGCGCTTTTTTCCTGTGACCGAGCGCTGGCAGGCTTTACGGCGCCGCCGGAGGGGCTTTTTCTGGAACGGGTCGAGTATGAATAAAGCTGCATTGATTTTTGCCAGCTGCCGTGAGGAGCTGGACAGAAATCAGAAAAAATTCATAACAAATGCAATAAGAACTGGTTTCTCTGCATTAAGTTATATAGAAAGGAAATTTCGTCCATGTTTTTGATGGGGCTTTTAACGACCATGGAAGAGACGGTCGCCTATGATAAGATGAGCGATGAAAAGCTGCTTTTGCGAGTGGCAGAGGGAGATAAGGCGGCGTTTCAGCAGCTTTATCAGAATACGGATAAAACTATATACGGTTTTATTCTGTCGATTTTGCGGAATCCGCAGGACTCTGAGGAGGTCATGCAGGAGCTTTATTTAAAGGTCTGGACTTCTGCTGGAAGCTATCAGTCGCAGGGCAAACCGCTGGCGTGGATGTTTACGATCGCTAGAAATCTTTGCTATATGCGTTTCCGTGACCAGAAGCATGAAGCGGATATCGGGCTTTCGGATCTTTCTGAGATGGAGACAGGGGAATTCTGTCCCCAGATAGAGGATGCTGCGGATAAGATGGTATTACACGCAGCACTCAAAATATTAAATGAAGAAGAACGGCAGATTGTACTTCTGCGGACATCAGCGGGGTTAAAACATCGTGAGATCGCGGCAGATTTGGAGATGCCGCTGGCAACGGTGCTTTCCAAGTACAACCGTGCTATGAAAAAACTGAAAAAACACCTGAGAGAGGAGGGAGTACATTGACCGATCACTCTGAAACAGCGTGGGAACAGGATGAGATTGAGTCACATCTGCGATCGGCGATGGACACCCTGACTCCCAACGTATTCGATAAAATCGATCTCTCGACGCCACAGGAGATCTATGTAAAACCATCCCGCCGTGTACGGATGTACCGCCGGATGAGGACCGTGGCGATGGCAGCAGCCGCCTGCCTGTGTGTGGCTGTGTTAGGAGGCGGTGTTTCATTTTACCAGAATCACCGTGTCGATTCGGTGATTGGCATCGATGTCAATCCGAGTATTGAGCTTTCCGTCAACCGGAACGAGAAAGTATTGCAGGCGAATCCGCTTAATGAGGATGCGGAGACGATCCTGGATGATATGAATTTGAAAAATGTAGACCTTGATATTGCGGTCAACGCATTGATCGGTTCGATGGTCCGGAATGGTTATCTGGATGAACTGGACAATGCGATTCTGGTTACCGTGTCCAATGAGAATGAGAAAAAGGCATCATCATTGCGTCAGGATGTCGTAGGGGATGTAGAGTCTTCCCTGCAGGAACACGCGGTACAGGCGGTTGTCTATGACCAGCGGATGAAGGTAACCGGGGAGATTCAGGATCTGGCGGAGAAATACAATATTTCTTATGGAAAAGCGTATTTTCTGCGGGAGCTGATCCGTGACAACGACCTGACCGAAAATGATATGAAAAAATTTTCCGGTATGACGATGGAAGAGATTGCGCGGGAGATCGCGGATCGTGCTTATACGGTAGGTTATTCGAAGACGGACAGCACCATTGAGACGGATGCGGCTCTGGTTCGTGAGGTGACATTGCCGCAGACCGAGGAAGAAACCTTAGCGGAGACGACCGTGGAAAGCACCGGTCAGCCGGAAAATGAACCGACGCCGGCAGAACAGCCATCGACTGCAGTACGCCCGGTGGAGACAACCGCCGCAGCAGATGAGGACGAGGAAGAAGTCGATTCGGGAGGCAAGAAAGCGAAGATTGACTATGTAGATTACGAGAGCGGTTCGCTGAACATCGTTTTTAAGGAAAAGGTTAAATGGAAAAATCCGACCGTGTCGGTGGTAGATCCGGACGGTCAGAGCTATTCGGCGAGAATCACGGACACAGGCGGAACCTCCTGTGAGATTCACGTCAAAGGGCTTCCAGCCAATACGGAGTGCACGTTTACGCTCGGCGGAGTGGCAGTGCGGGACGGCGGCTCCTTTGGTACGGTAAAAGGCTATTTCGAGACGCCGGATATTGCGGATGATCTGATTGATGAGGATGACGACGATGCGGATGATGAGACAGTGGAGACAAAGCCGTCCGAGACATCCCGCGCGCCGGAGACACTGACAGAAGCAGTAAAAGAGAGCACGCACTCGGAGACAGAGTACAGTCAGATGGAGACAAAGCCGACGGAAAAAGAAACGAAGACAGATGCGGAGTCAGCTAATTAAAGCGGAGTGTATGAGGATATATGATTCCTGCTGCCTGAACCATGATATGTCTGGAGTTACCAGAAGTTGGATTCGGGCAGCAGGAATTTTAAGAATCATTAGAATTATTTGCAGGAAGCCTCGTGACGGAAAAATATCCGGGGCATTACGAGACTGTAAAATGTTTCGAACTGGTAAATAATTATAATTGTTCAAAAAAACATAAGTGTTTGAAAAAAATACTTGACGAAACAAAAATTTATGATATAATAATAAATGTGGCTGAGACAGCTATGAAATAAAAGATTGGGCTATCGCCAAATGGTAAGGCAACGGACTCTGACTCCGTCATTTTCAAGGTTCGAATCCTTGTAGCCCAGCTATTTTGAGACAGTGAGGATGATTCATCCTTGCTGTTTTTCTTTTATCTTTTCTATTTTTTTTCTGATTGGTAGATTCTTAAAGATTCCAACGATTGACAAATTCCCTAAAGTACAATAGACTTATCTGGAAACATAATTGAGAAAAAGTTTCAATAGTATTTTTCTCTCTATGCTTTGCTTCAAAATCAGGCGGATGTAGAAGTCTGATGACATACAATGAGTTTGACTAATGAAGAGAGATGGAGGCAGAGAATGACATTAAAGGATTTACCAATAGGAAAAACTGCAACCGTTCGGACAGTTGGCGGAGAAGGTGCACTGCGGCATCATTTTCTGGATATGGGATTGATTCCGACTGCATCGGTTACGATGGTAAAATATGCGCCGATGGGCGATCCGGTTGAGGTGCGGATTCATAGCTATGAACTGACGTTGCGCCTGGCGGATGCAGAGAAGATAGAGATTGAGAATGTACGCGAGGCAGGAACCGAAGCAGCGGACAAAAAGGAACATGGGATTCCGATGGCGCGCGAGATCGATCACCCTGGACTCGGAGAAGGTGGAAAATACCATACAAAGGCGGAGGAACACCCATTGCCGGATGGCACCGTTCTGACGTTTGCCCTGGCAGGTAATCAGAACTGTGGCAAAACGACGCTTTTTAACCAGCTGACCGGATCCAATCAGCATGTGGGGAATTTCCCGGGTGTGACGGTGGACCGGAAGGATGGCACGATCCGCGGACATGAAAATACGAAAGTGACCGACCTGCCAGGAATCTATTCCTTATCGCCATATTCGAATGAGGAGCTGGTGACGCGTCAGTTTATTTTGCAGGAGCACCCGAAGGGAATCATCAATATCGTGGATGCGACAAACATTGAGCGCAACCTGTATCTGACCATGCAGCTTCTGGAACTGGATATTCCGATGGTTCTGGCGCTTAATATGATGGACGAGGTGCGCCAGAACGGCGGTTCTGTCCGTGTCAACGAACTGGAGGAAGAACTGGGGATTCCGGTTATCCCGATCTCAGCGGCAAAGAATGAAGGAATCGGAGAGCTGATCGATCATGCGCTTCATGTAACGCATTTTCAGGAGAAACCGGGACGGCAGGATTTCTGTGATGCGGATTATCACGGTGGCGCGGTGCACCGCTGCCTGCATGGTATTATGCATCTGATCGAAGATCACGCGCAGAATGCGGGTATTCCGGTGCGCTTTGCTGCATCGAAGCTGGCAGAAGGCGATGAGGAGATTGAGGCGCGTCTGAATCTGGACACGAATGAAAAAGAGACGCTGGAACATATTATCTGCCAGATGGAGAAGGAACGCGGGCTGGATCGGGCAGCTGCGATTGCGGATATGCGGTTTGGTTTTATCGAAAAAGTCTGCAGGCAGACAGTCGTCAAACCGAGGGAAAGCCGGGAACACCAGCGAAGTGTGAAGATTGACCGTCTTCTTACTGGAACCTACACGGCGATTCCGGCATTTATTGCAATCATGGGTCTGGTATTCTGGCTGACATTTAATGTGATTGGCGCGGTCCTTTCAGATGGTCTGGAACTGGTGATTGGATGGCTGACAGAGCGGGCAGACGCAGCGCTGACAGCGGCAGGTATCAATCCGGTGCTCCATTCTCTGCTGATCGATGGTGTGTGCAATGGTGTCGGAAGTGTTTTGAGCTTTCTGCCGATCATTGTGACGCTGTTTTTCTTCCTGTCGCTTTTAGAGGACAGCGGTTATATGGCACGTGTGGCGTTTGTGATGGATAAACTGCTTCGAAAGATCGGTCTTTCCGGACGGAGCATCGTGCCGATGCTGATTGGCTTTGGCTGCACGGTACCAGGAGTCATGGCAAGCCGGACGCTTTCTTCGGAGCGGGATCGAAAAATGACGATCCTGTTGACTCCGTTTATGAGCTGTTCCGCCAAGATTTCGATTTATGCGTTTTTTACCGCTGTCTTTTTCCCGCATCATGGGGCGATTGTTATGATTGCACTTTATCTGTTGGGAATCCTGATGGGAATTTTGATGGCAATGCTTCTTAAAACAACTTTATTTAAGGGTGAAGCCGTTCCGTTCGTCATGGAGCTTCCGAACTACCGGATGCCGGGGGCGCGCAATGTCGCCCAGCTTCTCTGGGAAAAGGCAAGGGATTTCCTGCAGAAAGCATTCACAGTTATTTTTGTGGCGACGATTTTAATCTGGTTCCTTCAGACATTTGATCTGCACCTGAATGTTGTGTCCAATTCCCAGCAGAGTCTTCTGGCGGTTATTTCTGGTGTGATTGCACCACTGTTTGCGCCGATGGGATTAGGCGACTGGCGTGTCTGCACGGCACTTCTGACCGGATTTATGGCAAAAGAGAGTGTTGTATCAACGCTGTCGGTTCTGTTCGGGACGACTCAGAGCCTGCGTGACATTCTGACCCCTCTTTCAGCGGTCAGTCTGCTGGTTTTCTGCCTGCTCTATACGCCGTGCGTGGCAGCGATTTCATCGGTCAGACGCGAACTGGGCGGAAAATGGGCTTGCTTTGTCGTGGTGGCGCAGTGCGTGATTGCGTGGATTGTAGCGTATGCGGTCTATCTTTTGCTAGGGATGGTAATGTAGGTTTTGACTGAAAGTGAACCAAGGAAAAATTTCAAGCAACAAAAGGAGCTGCTGTTTTATTCTTTTTATGGGTTTACAGTAGACAACATTTTAGAAAAATGTTTATAATAGTAGGAAGTGAAAAAATAGACAGGAAAGTAACCGGATGGACAGACATTCGAAAAAATGGATCTGTTTTTATCGAATAGAACCAGGAGGCGGGGACGGAGTTAATGCAGACGATCAATGAAGACATCAAAAATGGCACATTTAAGCCGGTTTATCTGCTATACGGCGAAGAGGCGTTTTTGAAGCAGAGTTATAAAAAGAAGCTGCGGGCGGCGATCTCGGGCGATGATACGATGAACTACAATTATTTCGAGGGAAAAGGGCTGGATGTGAACGAGCTGATCAGTCTGGCGGACACGATGCCATTTTTCAGCGAGCGGCGTCTGATTCTGATCGAGGACAGCGGATTTTTCAAGACTTCTTCGGAGGCGCTGGCGGAGTATCTGCCGATGATGCCGGACACGACCTGCATCGTATTTGTGGAGGAGGCGGTCGATAAGAGAAACAAACTCTACAAAAAGGTCAAGGATCTGGGTCACATTGCGGAGATGAAGCGGCAGGACAGCGCGCAGCTCGCCAGATGGGCGGCGACGATCCTGGCGCAGAATGGGCGGAAGATCACGCCGTCCACGATGAATCTCTTTTTGGAGCGCGTCGGCGATGATATGGAAAACATCCGGATGGAGCTGGAAAAACTCATTTCCTACACGATGGGCAGTGAGGTAGTGACGGCAGAGGATGTGAAAGTCATCACGACCGTGCAGATCACGAACAAGATCTTCGACATGGTAGCGGCGATCACGGCGGGAAAGACGAAGCGGGCGATGGATCTGTACGAAGACCTGCTGACACTCAGGGAGCCGCCGATGCGGATCCTGTTCCTGATTGCCAGACAGTTTAACCAGCTTTTGCTGGTGCGAGAATTGCAGGCGTCCGGCGCAGACCGGGGGACGGTTGCCTCGAAATTGAAAGTACCTCCGTTCGTAGCCGGAAAGCTCAGCAGCCAGGCGGCGGCATTTACGAAAGAACAGCTCATTTCCTATGTGCAGACCTGCGTGGATGCCGAGGAGGCAGTCAAGACCGGGCGGATGGGCGACCGGCTGGCGGTGGAGCTGCTGCTCAGTCAGCCCAGAAGTTCCGTGCGCTGATTCTAAAGGGCAGTGCCAGCATCAGAATCAGCGGTTCTTCGGCCGGACCCGGCTGGAAAAGAAGCAACAAAAAACCATTATTCTGTCACACCCACAGAATAATGGTTTTTTAATTTGGGTTAATTTTTAATATATAATTCGAAAGATCCGCTCTGGATAATTAAGCCAGAGTATTTACAGCCTTGGAAAGACGGGATACTTTGCGGGAAGCTGTATTCTTGTGGTATACGCCCTTGGAAGTAGCCTTGTCGATCTCGCTGGTAGCAGCTAATAATGCAGCCTGTGCAGCAGCCTTATCTTTTGCAGCAACAGCAGCTTCTACTTTCTTAACAGCAGTTTTAACTTTGGATCTGATAGCCTTGTTTCTTGCAGCTCTTGTCTCTGCAACTAAGATTCTTTTTTTTGCGGATTTAATGTTAGCCAATGTAGTGTACCTCCATCATAAATTCTTTTATTTTGATTCGTAATTCATTTTGTATTTGGTTTGCATTAAAGCCTGGACACGGACAGTTCAATGTAAACATACTATTACATTCTATCGAATAAAGGCAGTATTGTCAATATCTATTTGCCTGTTTTTAGGGAAAAATTCGGAAAAAATGAAAGGGGAGCTGAAAAAGCAGCTCTTGTCAAGTTGCATAAGCGGAATAAAAAATAAAAAAAATTGATCGTTCAATATGATGAAATTGTGAAAAAATAAAAAAAGTGCTTACACGAATGGAAAAAAGACGTTATAATAGCGAACCGTAACCCAAGTTGAATATAGTTTGAAAAAACGCAGTGAGATTGCATACAGCAGTAGAGATCGAAACGAGTTTCCGATTTCTGCTGCCTTTTATTTTGTGAAATTTATCACGGACAGCATCTTGTGCGTGGGTGTGTCGGACTGATTTGCCGATGCATCTGGATAGAAGCAATTATTTTATAGGAGGAGAATGAAAATGCCAAGAAATAAGAGAGAAAGTTTTATCTATTCCGTTATCATGTGTTTCACGATGGTACTCTGGATGAGTATGTACAATGTAACCCTTCATATGGGACATTTATCCTTGGAAACGATCCGCGAAGGATGGATCGGATTCCCGTTTGCATTCGTGTATGCGTTTCTGTTTGACTGGTTCATCGTGTCCGGTCCGGCGAAGGGAATTGCGTTCCGTTACTTTGTATCACCGGAGAGCAGCACACTTCGTAAAGTAATTACGATCTCCTGCTGCATGGTCGTTCCGATGGTATTTGTTATGTCCTTATATGGCGGTCTGGAAGCCTGCGTGAAATCCGGCGCATGGAGCCAGCTGCTCATCATCTGGCTGACCAATATTCCGAAGAACATCATCATGGCGCTTCCGTTCCAGCTCATTGTAGCAGGTCCGCTGGTGCGCCGCGTGTTCCGTACCGCATTCCCGGAGGGAACCGTGCTGCAGGAACCAGTTATGTAGGGAGATAGCAGAAAAAACTGGATATCCCCTTTTTGTGTCATTACGGATTCAGCAATACCGAAGCATAAAATACGCCGTCCCGCCATTCAAACCGTGCATCGCCGTGGTACTGTTCGGCGATCATGCGGATCGATTCGGTTCCGATGCCGCTTCCCGCAGGTTTGGTCGATACCAGTTTTTCATTCATCCAGGTAGGGCTGAATGCGCTGGTGTTGTCCGTGGTGATGGACAGGGTGGAGGTACCCGTCTGCACCGCGGAGAGACGGATGAAAGGCGGCGTGTTTTCAGAGCCGGAACACCCGGTCTCCCAGGAGAAAAAGTTGTAGCCGAAGAGCGCCTGACAGATGTAGAAAGCGGCGGCACGCACGACCAACAGATAATCGATGATAAATAAATATAGAAATAAAATCATTCCGCTCTCGGCGTCTACTATCAGCTTAAATAAAACGCCAAAGCAAGGGAGCGCGAGGTATTGCACCCATACACTGGACAAATCATCTACAATCGCGATTTTCAAAACAAAATCCCTCTTTTCTTCTGATTGTCTGGAAAAAGGCTGCTTACGCATGTTTCGAACCTTTTGATCCTAATATCATAAAGATGTTGGGGTCAAAAGGCATTTTGCCCCCTCTGATACCAGATTGCTCCGCACTATATGCTCCCGCAATCTTCAAAAACATTCGTAATTCGCTCATTTTTCTTGGAAAAATGGCTACTTACTCATGTTTTTGGCGGGTCCCAAGGTCAAAAATTCTCCTGCAAGCAAGCTTGCGTCGAACTTCTGACCTTTTGACCCTGGTATCATCATAAAAGTATCATAACATAAAAAGAAGCAAAAAAGGCATGGTTTTTACATCTTATGAAACAGACTTGATACGCTCTGCCGATCATGCGAAAATGTGTGATCGGCAGAGCTCTTTTTTGATGTCTGACAATCCCTTACAAATTTATGAAAAACCTATGAAAAATCCCCCCGCCCCCTCGCCAAGAGAAAAAAGTTATGTTATAATTTATGGAAGAATGCGTTTTTGGCGCAGCGGTTTCAGAAACGGGACGTATTGGACCGGAAGCCGCGGCATATATAAAAAAGGAACCATGTATGCTCAACGAAGACAAGATAAAATTAATGACCGAACTGGCACTGTTTGAGAAGAAGCATGCTTCCCATATGAAAACAGTCAATCAGTATTTTAAAAGCGACTATATCAGCCGCAATCTGCTCCGGGGATTTATAAGCTATACATTGTGCAGCATACTTCTCTTTGGAATGTGGATATTATTTAATGTAGAAGTAGTTCTGAGTTCGATAGGAATGGATGAACTGAAGGGACTGGCTTTTCGAGGAGGAGCTTTATACCTCGGGGGGCTTTTTCTGTATGTCGTGCTGACGATCATCGTGTATGGCGAGCGGTATGAGTACGAGGAAAAGATGAACCGGATCTACATAGCGAAACTGAAACATCTGGATAAGCGCTACGATATACGCCGGCGCGCCAGAAAAATGGAGAGAGAGAGGAGAGGCAGATGAGAGGACTCCTTGCAGGGAAAGAAGCACTCAAGGCTTTCTATGCGAGATACAGTGCATTTGTGAATGCATTCCTGCGTTTTATAACTGCCTTTGCGGCGGTGTTTCTGATTAACCAGAACATCGGACTGATGCCGAAACTGAGCGGCGGTCTGGTGCCGCTGTTTGCGGGAATTATATGTGCATTTCTCCCATTTGGAGCCATTGCGTTTCTGATTGGGATTTTTTTGCTGGCACAGCTCTTTGCAGCATCGATGGAAGTGGCGCTCATCACCTTGGTGTTTCTTCTGATCGTGGTGCTGCTGTATTACGGATTTCAGCCGGGTGACAGCGCGTACCTGATTGTAACGCCGCTCTTGTTTTTTCTGAAGATGCCGTTTGCAGTCCCGATGATTCTCGGACTGACTGGAAGCCTCGTATCGGTGATTCCGATGAGCTGTGGGATTTTTCTGTACTACGTGATTCTGTATGTGAAGCAGAATGGAAGCTTCCTGGCAGGCAGTGAGCAGACTGAGATCACGCAGATGCTGGCGCAGGTCGTCAAAAACCTGCTGGCAAACCCGGCGATGCTTGTCATGATTGCGGCATGCTGTCTGGGGGCGCTGACGGTCTGTGTGATCAAGAAACTGTCGATCAACTACTCCTGGGGGATCGCGATCGGAGCTGGCCTTATTTTACAGATTCTGGTTGTGTTTATCGGCGATTTCCGCTTTGGCGTTCCGGTGTCCGTGCCGGAGCTGGTTGTGGGAATGATTGGTGCGGTCATTGCATCGCTGATCTATCAGCTGTTTGTTTTTTCGGTCGATTACAGCCGGACCGAGTACACGCAGTTTGAGGATGATGATTATTATTACTATGTGAAAGCGGTTCCAAAGATTGCGATTTCGAGGACGGATGTAAAGGTACAGGAAATCAATAAAGTAAAGAGAAGATAGACTATTTTATAAAAGAAACTTGTTGTTAAAAGAAATGCGTGACGGGTCATATGTACGTGACTGGTAACAGAAACGCAGCCCGAAAGGGAGGGAAAAGAATGGCAGAGATACTGGCGGAGATTTATTCGTGGATCTCGTTCGTACCGAAGATAACCTTTAAAAATTTAATAGAGATCGCGATTATAGCAATTCTGGTATATGAAATGCTGATCTGGATCAAAAATACGCGGGCGTGGACGCTTCTGAAGGGTATTATTTTTATTCTTGCATTCTTTCTGGCAGCTGCGATCCTGGAACTGGATACGATTCTGTGGCTTCTGGAAAAGACGTCGTACATTGCGGTAACGGCGATCATCGTTATTTTCCAGCCGGAGCTGCGGAAAGCACTGGAGCAGATCGGAAGCCAGAACGTGCTGACGACGCTGTTTTCAACGGATGATACGAAGAAAAATGAGGATTTCAGCGAAAAGACGATTGCAGAGCTGGTGCGTGCTTGTTTTGAGATGGGAAAAGTCAAGACGGGCGCTTTGATCGTCATTGAGAGGGGCACGCCGCTCGGAGAGATCGAGCTGACGGGCATCGAGGTCGATGGTATCGTGACGAGCCAGCTTCTGATCAATATTTTTGAGCACAACACACCGCTGCACGACGGCGCGGTCGTGATTCGCGGTAACCGTGTGACGGCGGCGACCTGTTATCTGCCGCTCTCGGACAATATGGATATCAGCAAGGCATTGGGAACCAGACACCGTGCGGCAGTCGGAGTCAGTGAGGCGACCGATAGCGTGACCCTGGTTGTATCGGAAGAGACGGGGCGCGTGTCGGTGGCTGTGTCCGGACGGCTTAAGAGTGTCAAGGATGGCGATGAACTGAGAGATATGTTGTCGGTTCTGGTAAAACGGGAAACGGAAAACACAGGTCGTTTCAGAATATGGAAGGGAAGACGCAGAAATGAAAGAAAAGCTGACGAATAATCTTGCGATCAAGCTGATTGCCCTGTTCTGTGCTTTCTTTGTGTGGCTGGCAGTCGTGAATGTGGCGAACCCGATCAAGGTGTCGACGAGGGAGGTTCCGGTCACGATCACGAACGATCAGGTGCTGGAGCAGGCGGATCTTGCCTATGATGTGGTAGGCAAAAAAACGGCGGTGATCAGTTTCAAGATCCGGACGAAGGATGATTATAAGGTAAAGGCGTCGGATTTCAACGCCTATGCGGATTTATCGGAAATGTATGATGTGACGGGGGCGATCCCGATCCGAGTGGAAGTGGTGAACAATGAGGAACTGCTGGAGTCCACGCCGGTTGTGAAGTCCCCGGAGGTCATCAAGATCACGACCGAGGCGCTGCAGACCAAGGCATTTACGCTGAAAGCGTATCCGCAGGGCGAGGCGGCAGACGGTTACGAGGCGGGTGAGGTGACAATGGTGCCATCTCAGGTGACGGTCAAAGGACCAACCTCCCTGATCGGACAGATCAGCAGCGTGGGTATCCGTTTTAATATTGACGGTGCTGTGGCGGATGTCGGTGGAACAGCAACACCGGAGTATTTTGACGCCAATGGAAATGTGCTGTCAGATTTGGGAGATTCTGTCAAGACGGTTGGCGGAGATGTCTCTTATACGATGCAGATCCTGAAAGTAAAAGAAGTACCGCTTGATTTTGACGTCAGCGGCGAGGTGGCGGATGGATACCGCTATACGGGTCCGAAGACGGATATCAAGTCGGTGTCTGTGGCAGGACTCAAGACCGATCTGGCTTCGGTCAGCACGATCACGATTCAGGGACCGTCCCTCAATGTGCAGGGCGCGACAAAGGATGTGGAGTGCGAGATCGATCTGGATGATTACCTGCCGTCCGGGCTTACGATCGTGGGACTGGACAGCACGACAATCAACGTGACACTGCAGGTGGAGAAGCTGACGGAGAAAACCTTTACGGTCAAACCGGAGGATGTGACTCTAAACGGAAAGAACAGCAGCTACAGCTATACCGTCGAGGATACGAAGATGGAAGTCAAGGTACAGGGACTCGAGGAGGATTTAAGCAGTCTGTCGGCGTCGAAGATGAATATCCGGGTCGATGTATCAGGCATGGGACTGGGCGAGCACACGGCAACGGCGCAGCTCCAGCTGGGGGACGCGTATAAGATGCTGTCGGCACCGGCTGTGACGGTGCGGGTCAGCGAGCATGGAAGCTCCAGCGCCCAGACGACGGAAAGCACCGAGAGTGACCATGGAGACACGGACAGCCAGAGCAGTTCCAACCGGGAGAGCGGGGCAAGCTCGGCAAAAGAAAATGTGGATGCAGAGAGCGGCAATGCGGCATAAAGCATAGTACGTCGTCCACAAATGAGGAGAAAGAAGTTAAAATAATGGTAAAAGCAAAAATCAAATTAAAAAACCCGACCGGTCTGCATTTGAGACCGGCGGGAATCCTGTGTAATGAGGCGGTAAAATTCGATTGTTCCGTCCAGTTCCAGTTCCGTGGCACCGTGTCCAATGCAAAGAGTGTCCTGAGCGTGCTTGGGGCGTGCATCAAGAGCGGTGATGAGATCGAGTTTATCTGTGATGGAAAAGACGAGGAGGAAGCTCTGTCAGCGATGCTGAAAATCGTTGATGACGGGCTGGGCGAGTAGAAAAAAAACGGTGCGGTAAAAGACTGTGTACAGACGTACGGATAGGATGGAACTATGATCGTTTATTTGGTTTGCTATGCGGCTTCGCTGCTTCTGGCGCTCAGCCGCCATTATCTTTTATCCGGCGCAGGGCTTCTGGCGGCGGCGGTGTATCTGTATGCGTCAGACTATATCCGGAGTGGAAATCTTCTGCATCTGCGGGGGATTTTCGCTCTTTCCTTTGTAGGTGGACAGGGACTGGCGTGTATGAAGCTTAGTTATTTAAGTCAGGCATGGAGTGCGGGAACGTGGCTGGGACTTCTGGCGGCGTTTGCGGGCTTTTATCTGGCTTTTTATTATCTGGAAGCATTTTCCGGCGAAGCGTCCGTCCGTGTGGGCGGTCATTCCGGCGCGGTGCAGCGCCGGGGGCTGGAATCCTATGCCGGAACTGTTTTTTTCTGCGCGGTGGCGCTGGCGGCGGTATCGGCAGGCTGCTTCGCGATTGAGGCGGTCTATATGGGCTATATTCCGCTGCTGCTCCATGGAGTTCCGCATGCCTATTCCTATTTCCATGTGACCGGGCTTCATTATCTGACGGTGTCCTGTGTGCTGGTTCCGGCGCTCTCTGTGATCTATTTTTGCATCGAGGGCGGTCGCAGCCGGGGACGGCTGGTGTGTATGCTTCTGGCAGATGCAGCGGCGGTGGCGATTCCGCTTCTGTGCGTGTCGCGCTCCCAGCTTCTGTTTGCGGTACTGCTGGCATTGATTACCTACATGCAGATGGAACACCAGCTGAATCCGATCTACGTTGTTTTTGCGCTGGCGGGGCTGATTGTGCTCTACATTCTGCTGACGATCGCGCGCAGCCATGATACTGCCTACCTGAATACGGTTTTTGAGATGAAACGGCACCTGCCGATTTTTGTGACGCAGCCGTATATTTATGTTGCAAACAATTACGATAATTTCGACTGTCTGGTCAAGGGACTTGTGAAGCACAGCTGGGGCATGAAAATGCTGGCACCGTTCTGGACGCTGACGGGACTCAAGTTTCTGGTTCCGACGTTGACGGCATTTCCATATTATGTGACGAAGGAAGAACTGACGACGCTGACGATGTTTTATGATGCGTACTACGATTTCGGCGTAATTGGCGTGTTCGTCTTTTCTGCCCTGTTAGGAGCGGCGGCGTATCTGCTGATGCGGATGATGCGCCAGGTGCAGAATCCGATTACCTATCTTCTGTACGCACAGTTTGCACTTTACATGCTGTTATCGTTTTTCACAACCTGGTTCAGCAATCCGTCCACATGGTTTTATTTCGCGGTGACAGCGGTTGTGGCGTTTTTGGTATCACATAAGATTGCAGGGCGGTAAAAATATATGGATTAAGATATAAAAATGAAATAAAATCTGCTATAATAACAAAAAGACGACAATTCAGCAAGTTAAAGTGCTGCTTGTATGCAGATTGAATTGCCGCATTGATCAATTTTATAGAAAAGAGGGCAAGCCAATGATTTCAGAAAAAATGATACCGCTTATGAAAAATAACTCCGCCATCCGTATGATGTTCGAAGAGGGCAATAAGCTGGCGGCGAAATATGGACGTGAGAATGTATTTGATTTCAGCCTTGGAAACCCGAGCGTACCGGCTCCGGCAGAGGTAAATCAGGCGATTCAGGATATCGTAAAGGAAGAAGATTCCCTGTTTGTACACGGATATATGTCCAACGCAGGCTATGAAGATGTGCGCGAGACGATCGCACAGTCGTTAAACCGCCGGTTCGGCACCTCCTTTCACGCAGGCAACATTCTGATGACGGTCGGTGCGGCAAGTGGCCTGAATGTCATTTTAAAGACCCTGTTAAATCCAGGAGAGCAGGTCATTACCTTTGCACCGTACTTTGTAGAGTATGGTTCCTATGTCCGCAACTATGACGGCGAGCTGGTGGTTGTATCTCCGAATACGGTGGATTTCCAGCCGAATCTCGTTGAATTTGAGGAAAAGATCAACGAAAAAACCAAGGCGGTCATCATCAACACCCCGAACAACCCGACCGGCGTTATTTATTCCGAGGAAACACTGCAGAAGATTGCAGCAATTCTGGAAAAGAAACAGAAGGAATTTGGTACATCGATCGTGCTTCTGTCCGATGAGCCGTATCGTGAGCTGGCTTACGACGGCGCGGTTGTACCGTATGTGACAAAATATTACCGCAATACAGTGGTTTGCTACTCTTACAGTAAGTCTCTGTCCCTTCCGGGCGAGCGTATCGGTTATCTGGTAATCCCGTCTGAGATGGATGAGAGCGCAAACGTATTCCAGGCGGCAACGATTGCGAACCGTGTTCTGGGCTGTGTCAATGCGCCATCCCTGATGCAGAGAGTCATCAAGCGCTGCGTAGATGCGAATGTGAATCTGGAAGCTTACGACCGCAACCGTAACCTGCTTTACAACGGATTGAAAGAGTGCGGATTTTCCTGCATCAAGCCGGAGGGCGCGTTCTACCTGTTTGTGAAATCTCCAGTGGAGAATGAGAAGGAATTCTGTGAGGTATGCAAACAGTACAATGTACTGGTAGTACCGGGAAGTTCATTCGCTTGCCCAGGTTATGTGCGCATTGCATACTGCGTATCATATGGACAGATCGAGAGATCGCTTCCGGCATTCAGAAAGATTGCGGAACACTATAATCTGGTATAGCGAAATTGTATCATCGTCTTGGAAAGGAAAAGGATGAGATGAAACGATGTTTTAGAATGATTCTGAATATTGTGATTCCGCTCCTTGGTTTATGTCTGGTCATCTTTTTAGGTCCCAGACTTCTGCATTTTTTCATGCCGTTTGTGGTCGGATGGATTCTGGCACTTTTAGCAAATCCGCTGGTGCGGTTTCTGGAACGGCGCGTGAAGCTGGTGCGGCGCCACGGCTCGATGCTGATCATTATTGCGGCGCTGGCGATTGTGATCGGTCTTTTTTACGGGGCGGGTCTTCTGGTTTACCGGGAAATGGGAAGTTTTCTGGCGGATGCACCGGAAATATATCAGAGTGTGATCGCTGAGATCGAGAATGCATTGCAGAATGGGCGCAAGCTTGCAGAATATTTTCCGCAGAATTTACAACCGCCGCTGCTGGCATTTTCGGATAATCTGGATGGTCTGTTTGGAAAACTGGTATCGCGGGCGGCGGAACCGACCGTGCAGATCGCCGGACATGTGGCGAAGAGTATTCCGAATCTTCTGGTAAATATGGTCATTACTATCCTGTCTTCGTATCTGTTTCTGGCGGACCGGGAGTCCATCATGCTCTGGCTGAAGGGGCATCTTCCGGCATTTATATTCCGCTATATCGAGTATATGAAACGGGACGCAAAGGGAGTGATTGGAGGATATTTTCTGGCACAATTCCGTATCATGTGTGTGGTGGCGCTGATTCTTGCGGCAGGATTTTTGGTGCTGGGTGTCCGCTACGGTGTCCTGTTGGCATTTTTGACGGCGATTCTGGATTTTCTGCCAATCTTTGGAACGGGAACGGTGCTGTTTCCATGGGCGGTTGTGAAGCTGTTCGCGGGGGAGTATGCGTATGCGACCGGGCTTATCCTGCTCTACATCCTGACGCAGGTCGTCCGCCAGATTATCCAGCCGAAGATCGTCGGGGAGTCGATGGGATTGCCGCCTCTGATGACCCTGTTTCTTTTGTATCTGGGATTTAAGCTGCGCGGGCTGACAGGCATGATTCTGGCGGTGCCGGTGGGGCTTGTCTTTATCAATTTTTATAAATATGGGGCGTTTGATTCGATGATCCGGAATTTCAGGATGCTGATGGAGGCGATTCAGAAATTCCGGAGGGAAGAATAGGGAGGTTTCCTTATTATATAGTAAAATTTTCTTTGTAATTTAATCTGGATAAATTATGCGGCGTATCGCGATATTTTTTCTTATATGCCCGGAGGAACGCAGCATAATTGCGGAATCCGGATTGATAGCAGGCTTCTGTGACGGGGGTGCCCCGGCGCAGGAGCTCGTTTGCGTTTTGGAGGCGTTTTTCGGTCAGGTATTCGGTAATGGTGTAGCCGGTTTCCTGGCGGAAGAGACGCATCATGTGGTATTTGCTTATGTAAAAGCGGGCGGCGAGCTGGTCGATCGTATGGTCTTCTTCCGGGTGTTCAGAGAGGTAGCGCATGAGTTCCAGGATTTTTTCGCCGGAAGGGGAGGTCGGAACGTATTCCCGATGGTTTTCGGAGGCGGCGCGATCAAGATGTACCATAAATTCCAGGAATAATAAACGCAGAAGAAGCTCGGATCCATAACTGCTGCCACCAAGGGATTCAAAGTTAGCATTGTCTGTGCCATTGTCATTTGTACCACCTGCCTGATAGGCATTTTCCAGTCTTGACAGCGCCTCTAAGAGCGGCGTCATGGTAAGGGAACCGAGGCGCAGAACATCGGACTGCTGTTCTCTGGCAAGCTGGAAACAGAGGTCGAGCGCACAGTCAGCACAGGAGAATGCATCCAGGCATTCCGGCGACAGGTAGAGGATGATGCGCTCATATCGGCTTTTGTATGGCACGACCGGCTTGTGCAGGCAGTGCGCGCCGACGAGGACGATGTCGAGCGGACGGAGGTGGTAGGAACGGCCTTCCACGATGTAGTCTGCTTCGCCATTTAACAGGATCAGGACTTTGTGGAAATCATGATAGTGGTAGGCAACCGGTGTATCCATCTGCCCACGCAGGTGGAAGAGGCGGAATTCGTGGTTGAGGTAGCCGCGTTTTTCGTAGGCGGGGGATTCGTGGGTGGTATTTTCTGACATAAGGGGACTCCTTTTTTGAGTGTATTGCAGGTTGATTGTTGCGGGAAATTATATCTTGTATAAATGCATTGAGTTTGTTGTTTTCCTCTGAGATAAATATGTTTTGAAACACAGATATTTCATTTCTTAGTTCATATTATATAGCATTATATGCAATATTTAAAGCATGATTCTTCTATTAAAAGCTGCTATATTTTCTTAAAATTGAAATTAAAGAAAGCATAGATGGAATATTATGAAAATGCAGACATATTCAAAATATAAATGGATATGCATGATAAAGTGATTTCGAGAACGGAAGTAGAATAGAAATCATTGATGAAAGGTAACTGTTCAGTAGGTCTGCGCATTTACTGCGCTGACCGTACGAAAACATGGGTCAGCAGGCAAAAATCCCATTGCCGTAGGCAATTTTAATGGATTTTTGCGCGTGACTGTGAAGGTACTGAACAGTTACGATGAAAGATTTTTATGGTATTGATTAAAAGGGGCAGGAGGTATCGCGATGAAACAGGTTGTGCTTGAAAAATATCACTGTATGGGAAATGATTACCTGGTGTTTGATCCAAATAAGAATGATTTGGAATTGAATGCGGAGAATATCAAGAAGATGTGCAGCCGTCATTTTGGCATCGGCGCGGATGGCATTCTGGCGGGCCCATATCTGGGGGAGAATGATTTTTATGTACGCATCTACAACGCGGACGGCAGCGAGGCGGAGAAGAGCGGCAACGGCATGGGTATTTTTGCAAAATATCTGCGGGACGCGGGATATGTGCAGAAAACGACGATCTCCTGGAAAACGCTGGGAGGCGAGGAGACAGTCTTTTATCTCAACGAGGATGCGACCCGTGTGAAAATTTCGATGGGACATCCGACGTTCTGGAGCGATGAGATTCCGGTGACCGGCGAGCGGCGGGAGATGGTAAACCAGACGATGGTATTTGGAAAGATTCCGTATGTCACGACTTGTCTTTCAATGGGAAATCCGCACTGTGTTATCTGGATGAATGAGATTTCGAAGGAAATGGTGTGCCGGATCGGCGAGCATTCGGAAACATCCGAATATTTCCCGGAAAAGGTCAATACGCAGATTTTAAATGTCCTTGACCGGACGAATATCCAGATCGAGATCTATGAGAGAGGCGTTGGATATACGCTGGCGTCCGGAAGCTGCGCCTGCGCGGCGGCGAGTGCGGCATACCGCCTGGGACTTGCCGATCCGCATATGTACGTCCATATGCCGGGTGGCACGCTGGAAGTGGAAATCAAGGAGGACGGCATGGTTTACATGGTCGGCGAGGTCGGCTATGTGGGACATATCCAGTTGGGAAATGAATTGAGCGAACAGCTGCGGATTAAATAAAAAAGTATTTGACAGAAAAATATCGGACTGCTATATTTTATTTATAAAAATTGTGAAAAGAATGACAGGGGCATTCTCACACAGCAAAACGATCATAAACGTATGCTTGAAATTTTTGGGGCTGTATAGGCAGGAAAATTTTGGGCGTATATGAAAAGAGGGCGAGGGGGCTGACTGGAAACAGAGACAGCTGCCTCGTTTTTTATAGGAGGAAATGGCGATGGGAGAGAATACGAACCGATCCGAACCTTTTTTTGATGAAGATGTTGATTTGGTAAAGCTGCAGTTTACCGATATTTTTGGACAGTGCAAAATGGTCCAGATGACGCGGAGGCAGGCGGAAAAAGCGATGAAAGAGGGGTATGCAATCAACCGGTTTGCGCTCGGCGGCTTACAGAAAGCTGGGATCGAGGGCGCGGCGGCGCCGGAGTATCTGACGGACCAGAGCGAGAGTGTGGAATTGTACTTGAAGCCGGATGCATCAACGTATCAGGTTCTTCCGTGGGATTCCGGGCAGGAAAATGTAGCGCGCGTGATCTGCCAGGTCTGCAATGCGGATGGGACGCCGTCCTGGACGGATTCGCGTCATATTTTACAGGAAACGGTAAAACGTGCCGAGAAGATGGGACTGGACTTTGATTTTGATTTCCAGTGTGAGTTTTATCTGTTTCACACGGATGATGATGGGAGACCGACGACGGTGACGCATGAGGTTGCCGGGTATTATGACGCGGGACCGATCGATTTGGCAGAGGGCGTCCGCCGGGACATGGTTCTGAGCCTGGAGGAAGCAGGATTTGCGGTCGAGAGCACGCATCATGGTCTGACTGCCGGACAGCACAGCTTCGTCCTTCCGGCGCGCCGGGGCATTGAGGCAGCAGATTATTTACAGACGTTCAAGGCGGCGGTCAAACGGATTGCGAAACGCCATGGTCTGCATGCGACTTTTATGCCGAAGCCAAACATGAGCGGCGACGGATCGGGGCTTCATGTGGGCGTGTCGATCTCTTCCAGACGGGGCGCCGAGGCGATGGCGCAGGCGAAGCAGTTTGCGGCAGGCGTGCTTAAAAATCTGAGCGATATGATGATTTTCACGAATCCGACCGTCAATTCATACAAACGTCTGGCGGCAGAGCGGAGCACGGTGTTCCAGCCGGAGTTCCCGGCGGCTGTGTGGGAAAAAGGAAGTGAAAAGGCAGTTCATGTGAAGGAAGACCGGAACGGACGTATTTCCGTGGAAGTGCAGTTCCCGGATCCGTCTGCGAATCCGTATCTGGCGCTGACGGCGATCCTGGCAGCAGGACTGGAAGGAATCGAGAAGGCGCTGGTGCTGGATGAAGAAGCGGGCGATGAGAATGCGCCGCGGTTCCCGGAGACATTGGGGATATTGCTCCAGAAGCTGGATCAGAATGAATTTGCACACCGTGTATTTGGGGAAAAGTTCTGCCGGATGTACGGCGAGGGCAAGAAAGAGGAGTGGGAACGCTTCTGTGCCTATGTGACGGATTGGGAAACAGCGGAATATCTGTATCGTTGTTAGGGGGTACGAAATCGCAGTGAGGTGAGACCACGTGGGAAACATCATAGTAGCATTTTCGAAGCCGCAGGACGGACGAAATATTAGAAATATACTCGTAAAACATGGAATACAGGTCACAGCCTCCTGCACATCGGGCGCGCAGGTTTTAGCGTTAACTGATGATTTGCGAAGCGGGATTGTGGTGAGCGGCTACCGGTTTGGTGATATGACCTGCCGGCAGCTTGCCGACCAGCTGCCGCCGGGATTTGATTTGCTTCTCATTGCTTCCCCAAGCCGGTGGAGCGGCGAAGCGATGGGAAAGATTGTCTGCCTGCCGGCGCCGTTTAAAATGGGAGATTTAGTTTCAACGGTCCGCATGATTGAGCAGACGCAGGCGGAAAAAAGACGGCGGATGCGTCGCCAGCCGCCGCAGAAGCGCAGGGAAGAGGATCAGAAAGCGATCGACACCGCAAAGGCGATTTTGATGGAGAGGAACCGGATGACGGAGCCAGAAGCGCATAAATATCTGCAGAAATGCAGCATGGACAGCCAGGTCAGCCTTATTGAGGCGGCACAAATGGTAATCAGTCTTTACAAAATGGCGTAAGATCCTTTACAATAGGATCAAAAAGGCAGAAGGAGCAGCAAAAACGATGAAATTTACAAAAATGCAGGGACTGGGCAATGATTATGTCTATGTCAACTGTTTTGAAGAAACGGTAAACGATCCGGAGAAGCTGGCGATTGCCGTCAGTGACCGCCATTTTGGAATTGGTTCCGACGGATTGATTCTGATTACCCCATCCGAGGTGGCAGACTGCCGCATGGATATGTACAATCTGGACGGTTCCCGAGGCGCGATGTGCGGCAACGGCATCCGCTGTGTGGGAAAATATGCGTATGACCACCATATTGTGGACAAGCCGCAGATTTTTGTTGAGACATTGTCCGGGATTAAATATCTGGATATGAAGGTCGAAAATGGCAAAGTAACGGCGGTCACCGTCGATATGGGCGAGCCGGAGCAGACTTCCGAGCTTCCGGAGAAGATCGAGGTAGATGGAACGGGGTACGAATTTACCGGAATTTCCATGGGAAATCCGCACGCCGTTCTGTTTATGGATGAGATTGATTCCCTGGAACTGGAGACGATCGGACCGAAATTCGAGTTCCATAAGCGTTTCCCGGATCGTACCAACACCGAGTTTGTCAAGGTCATTGACCGCACACACGTAAAAATGCGTGTCTGGGAGCGCGGATCCGGCGAAACGATGGCATGTGGAACGGGTGCCTGCGCGGTTGCCGTTGCATCTATTCTGGCAGGACATACGGAGGATGAGGTTGAGGTCGAGCTGTTGGGCGGCTGCCTGCAGATCCGCTGGGACCGCGAGAAAAACCGCGTGTTCATGACTGGACCGGCGGTGGAAGTGTTTAGCGGGGAGTATGAGGAATAATTAAACAGGAAACTTTGGGACTTCTTTCACATATGGTAGTAGTACAACGATATGTGAGAGGAGTCTTTTCTTTTGGAAGAAAAAAAGAAAGTGATGATAGATGCCGGGCACGGCGGAACGAAAGATCCGGGAGCAGTATTTGAGGATCGGATGGAAAAGGACGATACCCTGCGTCTGGCGTTGGCAGTAGGGCGGATTCTCGAGGAAAATGGGGTGAATGCCGTCTATACGCGGACGACGGACGTCTATGACACGCCTTACCAGAAAGCAGAGATGGGGAATGAGGCGGAGGCGGACTATTTTGTTTCCCTGCACCGCAATGCGGCGAGTGAGCCGGGAAAAGGTTCGGGCGTCATGACGCTGGTGTACAAGACAGGCAGGGAATCAGAACAGCTGGCGGATTCAATCCAGAGAGAGCTGGCGCGCACCGGATATGTGGATCTCGGCGTGATCGAGCGCCCGGATTTGATTGTGCTGCGGAAAACGCAGATGCCGGCGGTTCTGGTTGAAGTCGGATTTATCGACAATCCGGAGGATAACAAGCGGTTTGACGCGCAGTTTGACGAAATTGCGGCGGCGGTTGCATCTGGGATTCTAAATGTAATCGATGACGACATGGATCGCCGTCCGGTGGAAGAGAGCGACTATTATTACCAGATCCAGACGGGGGCGTACCGCATCCGATCGCTGGCAGAGCAGCAGTTAGAAGAACTGCGCCGTATGGGATTCCCTGCATTTCTGGTGTACGATGGGACGTATTTCAAGCTTCGGGTCGGTGCGTTTAAAAATCTCGACAACGCTGTGCGGATGGAACGGGAACTGCGGAAGGCGGGATTTCCGACGGTGCTTTTGTATGAGAGGGAGGTGAAGTAGGGGAGAAAAGCTGAAAAACAGGCACTATCTGAAAATAAGAATAGAATGACTTATTTGATTGATTTTTGCTGTGCTTTTTGTAAAAATGAATGGAAAAAATCCCCTCATTATGGTATGCTGAAGATAGAAAGCAATATGCATTTTCTTGTAGATAAAGGGAGGGGTTTGGTATGTCAGAGAAGAAAAAAATTATCATCACGATTGCGAGGCAGTATGGAAGCGGCGGTGCGGATACGGGCAAAAAGTTGGCGGAAGATCTGGGGATCAGTTTTTATGATAAGAACATTCTCCGTATGAACTCAGATGAGAGCGGTATCAAAGAGAGCTATTTCCATCTGGCAGACGAGAAGGCGGGCAACCGGCTTTTATACAAGATTATCAATACATTGACACCGGAAAAGGGCGCACCGTCGTTCGGTTCCGATCTCATTTCAGCCGACAATCTGTTTCGCTTCCAGTCGGAAGTGATCCGGAAGCTGGCGGCGGAGGAATCCTGCGTCATCATCGGCCGCTGCGCGGATTATGTGCTGGACGGCACCGAGGGACTGATTCGCGTGTTCCTCTACGCGGATATCAAGGTGCGCGAGGAGCGCGTGCGTGAGCGGAATCTCTACGCGGACAAAGATGTCCTCAAAAATATCCACCGGATCGACCGGGAACGCCGCGATTATAATCGTTATTATGCAGGGCGCGACTGGGAGAAGCCGGAGAATTACGATCTTTTGATCAATACGACGCAGATTGGTGTGGACGGGGCAGTTCAGTTGATTAAGGATTATTTAAAAATGAGGGGGCTTTTGTAAGGGAAAAAGAATGACTTCCACTTGCAATTCAATATAGTATCGTGTAAAATGGCACATGCAGCCGGGCGAATACGAGAGTGTTTGGACGGCTGTATGTGCTGTTTTGCTATTATTACAAGTAAGGGGAAAATATGAAATATCAAAATGATATTGACAAAATGAATACGAACCGGAATTTATTTCTGATGTCGCTGCCGATTTTCGTGGAGCTGTTATTGCAGCTTTTGGTCGGAAACGTCGATCAGATGATGGTAAGCCGGGTGTCGCAGCCCTCGGTGGCGGCGATTGTTAATGCGAACCAGATCATGAACCTGGTGATTATCGTGCTGAGCATGGCATCGACGGCGGTTACTGTGATTTTGTCCCAGTATCTGGGCGCGCAGGATGAAAAAAATGCATCCCGGACCTGCATGGTCTCGATCGTGCTGATCGGCGGCGTCAGTCTTGCGGCAACGATTCTGGTTTTTGCCGGGCACACGCCGCTTTACCGGGCGATCCATGTGCCGGAGGAGGTTTTTGATGAGGCGTCGCTGTATCTGCTGATTGTCGGTGCATTTATTCTGGTGCAGGGACTTTATCTGACTTTCTCAGCGATGATCCGCGCATTTGCCATGGTAAAGGAAGTCATGATTATATCAGTTATCATGAATGCCATGAATATTGTGGGAAATGCGATTTTAATCAACGGCTGGTTCGGAATGCCGCAGCTTGGGGCGGTCGGGGCGGCGATCTCGACAGATATCAGTAAGTTAGTTGGTTTGGCATTGATGATCGGAATGTTTTTCAAGAGCCGCCGCGTCAAAATGGGAATGAGTTATCTGCGTCCATTTCCGGTGCAGATTTTAAAAAATCTCTGCCTATTGGCAATTCCGACAGGGGTCGAAAGTTTTTCATATAATCTCTCCCAGATGATGATTCTGGGAATTGTTAATTCCTTTGGCACGCTGGTTACTGTAACTAAGGGATATTGTACGATTTTTGCCAATATTGATTATGTCTATGCGATGGCGATCGCGACGGCAACCCAGATTGTGCTGGGCTACCTGATCGGAGCGCGCCGTCTGAATGATATACAGAAACGAGTGAATGCGACACTGAAGGTTGCGATTGCGGCATGTGTCGGTATGGCGGTGCTGATGTGCCTGGGAGGCAAATACATTTTCCTGATTTTCACAGACAACCCGGAGATCATTGCGCTTGGACGGAGGATTCTGGTGATTGAGATTGTGCTGGAGATCGGGCGCGCGGTCAACATTGTTATGACCAAATGCCTGATTGCGGTCGGCGATGTCCTGACCCCGACCACGGTCGGAATCACCTTCCAGTGGGTCGTAGCTGCCGCCGGCTCCTGGTTGCTCGGCAGCAAGCTCGGCTGGGGGCTGGAAGGCGTCTGGATTGCAATGGCAGCTGATGAATGCGTGCGCGGACTCATTTACGCGGTGCATTTTAAGAAAGAACGTTGGAAGAAGAATTTTAAGGGCGTGAAGACGGAAGCAGAGTTGGGAGAGGCGTAGAAGATAAGCGAAGAAAGAAAGTGTGAGAAAAAATGAAAGAAACAGGATGGAAGAAGACGGCAGGGAATGGTTCTGATGGAAAAAGAACGGAAGGAAAGAAATCGTTTGGCCGGGGGGAGAAAACAACTGGATTTTCCAAGAATAGTGCAAAAGTGGGAGTCAATGGGGAAAAACAGGGAAAAGCTGCTCGTAAAGTGTCTGGAGTTGAGGATAAATGGGGCACACATGGGGACAGGAAACGAAATGTAGGGGAAAAAGACGGTCAGAAAACGGTTCGTGGTGGACAGCGTGGAAAAACAAAATGTCCGATTTACCGTGAGTGCGGTGGCTGTCAGTATCTCCATTTAACCTATGATCAGCAGTTAAAAGAAAAACAGAAGCGCATGGAAGAACTGCTGGGCGGTGTCTGTCCGGTTCGTCCGATCATTGGAATGGAAGAGCCGTATCATTACCGCAATAAAGTTCATGCGGTATTTGGATTGGATCGGAAAAATAATCCAATTTCTGGCATTTACAAAGAGGGGACACATCGGATTCTTCCGGTGGATTCCTGTCTGATTGAGGATCAGAAAGCAGACGAGATCATCGTGACGATCCGGAGTATGCTTCGTTCGTTCAAGATCCGTGTTTTTGATGAGGACACCGGATACGGTCTGCTGCGTCATGTATTGATTCGCCGCGGCTTCACAACCGGCGAGATTCTGGTCGTTTTGGTGACAGCATCCCCGGTATTCCCGTCGAAGAACAATTTCGTCAAGGCGCTTCGTGAAAAGCACCCGGAAATTACTACGATTGTCCAGAATATCAACGGCAGAAGCACCAGTATGGTACTGGGGGACAAAGAACATGTACTGTATGGAAAAGGATATATCGAAGATGAACTCTGCGGACTCCGGTTCCGTATTTCGTCCCGTTCCTTCTATCAGATTAACTCAGTTCAGACTGAGAAGCTGTACGGCAAGGCGATGGAACTGGCAGGACTTACAGGCAAGGAGACGGTACTGGATGCTTATTGCGGCATCGGTACCATCGGACTTATCGCCAGCAAGCACGCAGGCAAGGTGATCGGTGTAGAGTTGAATCAGGATGCAGTGCAGGATGCGGTGCAGAATGCGAAGAAGAATGGCATCAACAATGCACAGTTCTTCTGCAATGATGCAGGCCGGTTCATGTCTCATATGGCAGCCAGAGGCGAGAGTGCAGATGTGGTATTTATGGACCCGCCGAGAAGCGGAAGTACCGAGGAATTTATCGATTCGGTAGCACTTATGCAGCCGAAACGGGTGGTATACATCTCCTGCGGTCCGGATACATTGGCACGCGATTTGAAAGTATTCGCAAAGCATGGTTATCGGGCGAAAGAAGCATGGCCGGTGGATTTGTTTGGGTGGACGGGGCATGTGGAGACGGTAGTACTGCTTTCCCACAAAAAGCCAGACGGACATATCAACGTAAAAGTTGAGTTTGGCGAGGGTGAGGGAAAAGTTCCGCTTGATAATATCGCTAAAAGAGCCGAAGAATATAAGCCCAAAGAACGAGTGACCTACAAAATGATAAAGGAGTACATAGAAGCTAAATATGGCTTCAAGGTACATACCGCATATATCGCAGAGGTAAAGAGAGATTTAGGCTTGCCGATGTACGATGCTCCTAATGCGGTAGAAGAATTGAAACAGCCGAGGAAGCATCCGACAGCGGAGAAAGTGGAAGCGATAAAGGATGCGTTGAAGCATTTTGAAGTGATTTAATGAGGATAGGCGTATCATTAGAAATAGTGGTACGCTTATTTTTGTACCTTTTTGCAGATTTGTCCTTTCCCCTGCTTTCCAATATAATGAAGCTAAAGAAGTGGAGGTGTGCTTATGAGAGAGAAATTTAATCATCTGTATTTGGATAGCCACGAAAGAAAACTTTTGATACATAGCCTTGTAGAGTTAAAAAATCAACTTATTCAGCAAGGCAGATATACAGATTGTATTGACGAGCTTATTTTTAAGGTCATAAATGCACCGACCAAGAGAATGAAAATTGAATATGTCTAAGGCAGATTACAAAGCCGCTTATTCTTATTGATTTTAAGAGTAGGCGGCTTTTTTGCGTTCTCTGGTACTGTTTACATAGCCACCTTGACAAAGTGGCTAAATCTATGTGAAAGGAGGACGCATCTATGTCAAATTGCAAAGTAATTGCTCTGACTAACCAGAAAGGTGGTGTCGGAAAAACAACCACAGCGGTCAATCTGGGTGTAAGTCTGGTGCAGCAGGGTAAAAAAGTCCTGCTGATTGATGCCGATGCACAGGCAAATCTTACGATGGCTCTGGGTTATAACAGACCAGACGATATTCCCATAACGCTCTCTACTGTGATGCAGAACATCATAGACGATAAAACGCTTGATGTTTCACAGGGTATTATCCACCACAGCGAGGGCTTTGACCTGCTTCCGTCAAACATTGAGCTGTCGGGCTTTGAGGTAAGGCTAATCAATGCAATGAGCCGTGAGCGTGTGCTGAAAACCTATGTCAATGAGGTTAAAAAGAATTACGACTATGTGCTTATTGACTGTATGCCGAGCTTAGGTATGATAACCATCAATGCTCTGGCGGCGGCTGACAGCGTGATTATCCCGACACAGCCCCACTATCTCTCGGCTAAAGGTCTGGAGCTTTTACTTCGCTCCGTATCAATGGTCAAGCGGCAAATCAATCCAAAGCTGCGGATAGACGGCATCTTAATGACTATGGTAATGCCCCGTACCAACATTTCTAAGGAGATTACGGCAACGGTCAAAAGTGCATACGGTCAGAAAATCAAGGTATTTGATACCGAGATACCTCATTCTATCCGTGCGGTGGAAGCTACCGCAGAAGGCAAAAGTATTTTTGCTTACGACAAAAGCGGCAAGGTTGCCGCAGCCTATGAGCAGTTAGGAAAGGAGGTGGCAGAGATTGGCAAGAAGCAGAGAAACCAAAATCGAGCTGACCGCATACGATGACCTTTTTCAGACGGACGAAAGCCGTGAGGAAGCAAAGCTAAGCAAGATACGGGATATTCCCATATCGGAGATTGACGAGTTTCCAGACCACCCGTTCAAGGTTTTGATGGACGAAGATATGGAACAACTTGTTGAGAGTATCAAGCGAAACGGTGTAATGACCCCTGCGACAGTTCGCTTAAAAGAGGACGGACGGTATGAGCTTATCAGTGGTCACAGGCGAAAAAAGGCTTGTGAACTTGCAGGACTTGAAACGCTGAAATGCGAGGTCAAAGAGCTTACCCGTGATGAAGCCATTATTGTTATGGTGGAAAGTAATCTCCAACGCTCTGTTATTTTGCCGAGTGAGAAAGCGTTTGCGTATAAAATGCGGTTGGAAGCTATGAAACGACAGGCAGGCAGACCCCCAAAAGAAAATGCGTCGCCATTGGCGACTAATTTATCAAAAGGGCGTTCTGATGAGGAATTAGGAGAACTTGTTGGAGAAAGCAAAGACCAGATACGCCGCTATATCCGTCTAACGGAGCTTGTTCCCGAAATCCTGCAAATGGTAGATGAAAGGCAGATTGCTTTTCGTCCTGCGGTTGAGGTTTCTTATCTGACCGAGGAACAGCAATACACCCTGCTTGAAGCAATGGAGTACAACGATGCTACCCCGTCATTGGCACAGGCTATCAAAATGAAGAAGTATAACCAAGATGGCAAGCTCACTTCCGAGGTTATCCAGTCCATTATGGAGGAGGAAAAGCCCAACCAGAAGGAAAAACCTGCTTTCCGTGACGAGAGGATAACCAAGCTCATTCCAAAGACTGTTCCCAGAGGGCAGGAAACGGATTTTGTTGTCAAGGCGTTGGAGTTTTATAACCGACACTTGCAGCGGAACAAGGCTCACGAGAGATAGCCACACACCGAGGGCGAGGTCTGCCCATTTGAGTGGATAGCCATTATTTTGGATTCCCCCTCTCCACACCTCACCCCCTAACTACTGCCAGTAACTATCCGAGAAAAGAAATACTTTAAGCTGTCCATAACGGGCAGCTTTTTTCGGTCAGTAAGGCAAAATATTCAATCCAAATTACAGGAGGTAACTATGAAAATCCCTAAATTGTTCAAAAAGGCTGCGGCTTTTGTAATGGCTGCGGTCACGGCATTATCCATAATGCCTGCGACGGCGTTTGCTGCGGGTGACATCGGGACGATTTCCTTTTCCCACACCTATGACAGCAACGGTAATGCGATGAGGTACAATTCCAGTGCGAATATCGGCGGCTATACCGCAGGCGGAACGGGAAATTACAAGTACCGTATGTTTGTGGACGGAGAGAATGCGTTTTGTATTCAGCCGGGAGTACCGCTGAAAACAGGAAACACCTTGAAAAAGGCTTCCTCTGATACTTGGAACGCCCTTTCAGCCAATCAGAAAAAGGCGGTTGGGCTTGCCCTGCTCTATGGGTATCAGGGCAACCGAAATAATCTGTCGGGAAGTGATGATGAAAAATGGCTTGCCACGCAGACCCTCGTATGGGAGTTTGTCACAGGCTGCCGTGAAGCCACAGGCTCATATAACCAGACGAGCACCACTGTTTACAGCCTGCACTTCGGTTCAAATTATGCCAACAGCGGAGCAAGGGCAGTGTATGACCAGATTGTTGCAATGCTGCGTGAGCATAACACCATTCCGAGCTTTATGTCGGGCGGTAAGAATGACATCACAAAGGAGCTTGCCTACAAGGACGGAAAGTATAGCATCACATTGACAGACAGCAACGGCGTCCTTTCTGATTACAGCTTTTCAAGCTCTGACAGCAGTGTGAGTGTATCGAAGTCTGGAAATAAGCTGACAATCAGCTCCACCGTAGCTATCAGCGGTTCTGTCCGCATTACGGCAAAGAGGAACAATGTGCCGACGGTCAGCAGCAGTGCAAAGCTCATTGCCTATGGCGACCCGAACTTGCAGGACTTGGTAACAGGTGTGGAGAATGCTGATACCGTGTCTGCATATATCAATATCGAAACGCCGACAGGCACGATTGCCCTCAAAAAGACTTCGGAGGATGGAGTTGTGGAGGGCATCTCTTTTATAATTAAAGGCGATAACTTCAACAAAACAGTTAAGACTGGAAAGGACGGCTCTGTCTCCGTGGAGGGATTATTCCCTGGCACTTATACGGTCACAGAACAGTCTATTGACCGTTATGAGCCGCAGAAAACCCAGACCGTCACACTTATCGGAGGAAAAACCTCTACTGTGACCTTCAGCAATACTTTGAAGCGTGGCAGTCTGGAAATCGTCAAGACTTCCGAGGACAATCTGGTAGAGGAAATGAAATTCCACCTTTATGGCACATCTTTAAGCGGCTTGCCTGTTGACGAGTATGCCATGACTGATAAAAACGGTCTGGCTAAGTTTGAAAATGTCCTTATCAGCGGCGATACCCCATATGTGGTTGAGGAAGTGGATACCGCAGTCCGCTATGTCGTTCCTGCTTCCCAGACAGCTCCGATTGAATGGAACAAGGTCACAAAACGCAGCTTCGACAATGTGTTGAAGAAATTCCAAGTGACTGCGACAAAGACCGATGCAGAAACAGGCTCTCAACAGGGCGATGCTTCCCTTGCAGGTGCGGTTTACGGCATCTATAAGGGGGAGGAACTGATTGACACCTACACGACTGATGAAAACGGTCAGTTTACGACCAAGTATTATATCTGTGACAATGATTGGACTGTCCGTGAAATCAGTCCGTCCGAGGGGTATCTTCTGGATACCGCAATCCACAAGGTAGGTGCAGAACCAGAGCTTTACACGGTAGAGCTGAACAGTACCTCAAACGCTGTGAATGAACAGGTCATCAAAGGCAATATCGCAATCATCAAGCATACGGATAACGGGGAAACCCAGATTGAAACACCCGAAGAAGGTGCGGTATTTGAAGTGTTTCTCAAATCCGCAAGCAGCTATGAAAATGCAAAGGAAACCGAGCGTGATGTGCTGACCTGTGATGAGAACGGTTTTGCCCAGACAAAGGATATGCCGTATGGCATTTATACCGTCCGTCAGACCTCTGGTTGGGAGGGGCGTGAACTGATGAAAGACTTTGATGTGTTTATCAGCAAGGACGGTCAGACCTACCGCTACCTTATCAACAACGCTAACTTTGAGAGCTATATCAAAATCGTAAAGAAAGATGCAGAAACAGGCAATACAATCCCGTATGCAGGTGCAGGCTTCCAGATTTACGACCCGAATGGAAATCTTGTGACTATGACTTTCACTTATCCCGAAGTGACGACCATTGACACCTTCTATACTACGGCAGATGGCGACCTTATCACACCGCAGACATTGGAATACGGCAAAGGCTATTCCCTTGTGGAAGTACAAGCCCCGTATGGGTATGTCTTAAATTCCGAGCCTGTTTATTTTGATGTGGTGCAGGAAAATTCCGAGGAAGAAAGCGGCATTACCGTTATTGAGGTAGTACGCTCCAATATGGCACAGAAAGGTACAATTACAGTAGAAAAGTCTGGCGAGATATTCAGCTCCGTGGCAGGCGATAAGGGATTGTATCAGCCGATTTTCTCTGTCAGCGGTCTTGAGGGTGCAGTCTATGAGATTACCACAGCCGAGGATATTGTCACTTTGGACGGGACGGTCAGAGCAAACAAGGGCGAGGTTGTGGATACCGTTACGACAGGAAAAGACGGTACAGTAAAGTCCAAAGAACTGTATCTCGGAAAATATGAGGTTAAGGAAATCACAGCTCCGTATGGAATGGTGCTGAATGAGGAAGTCCATTCTGTTGAGCTTGTGTATGCAGGACAGAATGTTGATGTAACGGAAACGGCTACTTCTTTCTATAATGAAAGACAGCGTGTTGAAATCGACCTCATCAAGAGCCTTGCCATTGATGATGCCTACGGCATTGGCAAGAACGGGGAAATCTTTGATGTGACCTTTGGCTTGTATGCGGCGGAGGAACTCACAGCCGCAGATGGAAAGACCATTCCTGCGGACGGTCTGATTGAGGTCATTTCCCTTGATGAAAGCGGTCACGGGAAAGCTATCAGCGACCTGCCGATGGGCAGCTATTATGTGCAGGAAATCTCGACCAACTCCGCATATATTGTCAGCAATGTAAAATACCCTGTTATTTTTGAATACGCAGGACAGGATACCGAAACTGTCCGCATCACAGCCAATGAGGGCGAAGCTATCACAAATGACATTATTTACGGCTCTGTAAGCGGTAAGAAATCTGATGAGGATGGAAAGGCTCTGGGAGGTGCAGTTATCGGTATCTTTAAGACAGGAACTACCGAGTTTACAAAGGAAAATGCGATTGCAGCTACCACATCAAAAGATGATGGTAGTTTTTCTTTTGCCAAAGTGCCGTATGGAACTTGGATAATCCGTGAAATCGAAAGCCCGAAGGGATATGTACTTTCCGAGGAAGAAATCGCCGTGACTATCGGCAAGGTGGACGAAGTTGTGGAAATCGAACTTGTCAACTACTTCATTAAGGGCAATATCACTTTGACAAAGGTTGATGAGGATTATCCCGACAACAAGCTGTCTGGTGCGGCATTTGAGGTTTACTCCGATACCAATGGCGATGGGAAACTGGATAAAGACGATACGCTGCTTGGCGAAATGAAAGAACTTGACGGCGGCGTTTACCAGATGAGTGAACTCCGCTACGGCAAATATCTGGTAAAGGAAACCAAAGCCCCGACAGGCTTTGTGCTTGATGAAGATGTTTATGCCGTATCCACCGAGGAGAACGGCAAGACCTACACCGTGGAAAATAAGGCGGGTGTAGGATTTATCAATGCAGCACAGAAAGGCTCTCTTAAAATCGTAAAGACTTCCTCTGACGGTAAGGTGGAGGGCTTCTCTTTCCGTGTGACAGGCGTGGACTATGACCAGACCTTTAAGACAGATAAGAACGGAGAAATCGTGATTGAGGGCTTGCGGATTGGCGACTATACCGTATCCGAAGTAAGCGACAAGGCTTCCGCAGGATATATCCTGCCTGCCGATAAACAGGCAACGGTCAAGGTGGACGCTACGGCTATCGTGCAGATGCACAATGAGTTCAGGGATACCCCGAAAACAGGCGATGACTTCAATCTGGGCTTATGGGTAAGCCTTGCAGCTCTGTCTGTTGTCGGTGCGGGTGTTCTCGGATTTGTCAGCTATAAGAACAGAAAGAAGAAAAAGGAGGACTAATTGATGGACGCTAAAACCATTATCGCAATCGTGCTTGTCGTGTTCATTGTGGGTGCGGCGGTATGGCTGAATATCCGTAATAGAAAGGATAAGTAAGTGGGTGGGGCGGCTGAAAGATGCCGCCCTTTCCTTTATGGAGGTAAAGATGAGAAACCTAAAAACCATTGAAAAGAAAGTCAGAGCTGTTCTGGAAAAGAATGAAGATGCCAGAAATGACGATATGGTGCTGTATCTTGCACTTTGTAATGCCTGTCTGAAGGATGCAGGGGCAATGCCGCTTGCAGAGATAATGACGCAGCACAAATATCTCGGTCTGCCGAGTTTTGAGAGCGTCAGCAGGACACGCCGCAAGCTGCAGGCACAGCATCCAGAGCTTGCAGGGAGCCGCCCTGTTCAAAAAATGAGAGCCACGGGCGAAAAAGCCTATCGGCGTTATGCCAAAGAATAGAGAGGTGCTTATGGACGAAGAAAAACGCTCCAATCAGAACTATGAAATCATCGAGAGCTGTACTATCGGGAGTACAGAGCTTGTCATCGGTCACAATCCCAACGCACCCAATCCTTATGTGTGTTGGTACTGCAAGGGCAGCTCAAATTATTTCTGGGGTTATTACACGAATGAGCTTGATGCTGCACGGCAAAAGCTGAATGAACGATACCAGTCAGAGTGCCGTATGCCCTATAATCAGCCTGCCCAGAAGCAGAAAAACGGTGATGACCGTGAGCGATAAAATAAAATATGACTGCACGACCTGTCCTTATCCCCGATATAAGGACGGGTCAGTTATTTTCTGCGATGTCTGTATCCGCAAGATTTTAGACGAGCAGAAAGAAAAAAAGGAAAGAAAGGAGCAGCCGAATGAGTAAAGAAATAAAGACAAGACTTTTAACCCCGACAGAACAGAAATACACCTATGCCCAAAGTATCCAGCTTGAGGGGCAGACAGGCACTATCGGGCATCTGCGTGGTGACTTTGCCACAACGGGCTATGGCTTTTACACCACTTGGTTTGATACCAGACCCCAATGGAAATCTGACGAATTTAAGGCAGACCTTGATACGGTCATCAATGCTTTACGGGAGGATAAAGGGCTTTTGCATAACCGCTATGATATGAGTGCGTTTGCAAGGCATTTTCCCGAAAGTGCTATCAAGGGCAACTATTGTACTGAGTACGGTTTCCGTGTAGATACGGAGAAACACGCTTTTCTGCTTCGGTGCAATCCCACCAAAGGCGACTATAATTTTTACTGCTATTGTTATGTGAAGGAATGGCTTGATAAGCATATCCAGAAAGCGGAACAAGGTATCCGATTTATTGACCCTCAATATAAAGAACTGTTCCGTATCCCAGACGGCGGAAAGGTCATTGTCACGACCTCTCGGGGAGAGAAACGGGAGTATCCCTGCCGCTTTATTGATGAATACCATACCGAAGTCGGCAGCAATCTGTACCACATCTGCGAGTTTGCCGAGCGTATGCAGAAAAACGGGGCGACCTATGAGCCGAAACCTGCGGAACAAACGCCGCAGAAAACACCGAAGCACAAGGATTTAGAACGATAAGGAGGATTTAGAATATGGCTGTTAATCAGAAAGCCGTCAAGGTCTTGAATAAGGTCTTGGAAGCAGGCTTTACCGATGAAAAAGCGATTGCCGCTATGACTATGGACGATGTTCTTTCTATGCAGGGCATCACGGTTGGGGATATTACTCTCATCAATGACCTGCAAAAGAGCATTAAATCGAACAAGGTCATTTCTTTTCTTGGCGGTGGTGCGGAGTGAGCAAACAGGAATATTTGAAACAAAAATGATAAGGAGGTGTAGGTTGAATGGCTGCGAAGTATCAGCTAATCACAGAGCTGTATCGGCGTACAGGCGTTGCGGTTGCAAAAAATCCGCAGGCGTGGCAGGGCTTTCTGTCCTCTGCCTGCTGCAACTATAAATGCCGTTTTGACGAACAGCTTTTAATATACGCCCAACGCCCCGATGCTGTCGCCGTTGCGAAGCTCGAAACTTGGAACAGGCAGTTCAAGCGTTGGGTCAATAAGGACAGCAAGGGTATTGCCGTATTTGACCCGAAAGGTCGCAGGAATACGCTGAAATACTATTTTGATGTGTCCGACACCCACGAGGGCTATTATGGCAGCCGCCCTGTTCCGATATGGCAGATGGATGAGCGATACGAGCAGGCTGTTATGGAAAGGCTCTCGGACAGGTTTGGAGATGTGGAAAGCACTGACCTTGCTTCTGCCTTAATGGAAACGGCAAAGAACGCCGTGGAGGACAATCTGCAAGACTATTTTTCTCAGTTAAAGGACTGCACGAAAGACAGCTTTTTGGAAGAATTGGACGACTTTAATATAGAAGTCATTTACAGGCGGCTGGCAGCAAACAGCGTTGCTTTTATGCTGATCAGCCGTTGCGGTCTGGATGCGAATGAGTTTTTTGACCGAGATGATTTTGCGGATATTGTAAATTTCAATACACCTGCAACGATAAACGCCATCGGCATTGCCACGAGCGATATTGCGGAAATGGCGTTACGGGAAATCTCACAGTCTATCCGAAATGTGCAAATAGCGGAAAAAGACCAGAATCGCACCTTTGCACAAAGAACGCAGGCTCAGTATGATAAAGGCAGACTACAACCCGAAAGGAGCGAATACAATGAGCGAAATCACTTACAGCAAACAGGGGGATTATCTTATTCCCGACCTAACATTACCGACAGAGCCAGAGCTTCCGCTTGGCAGGTACGCCTTGATGCACAGGGATTATCTGGAGAAGCACAAGCGAGTGACCTATCTCAATCTGCTGACATCGGGCAGGCTGAACGGGCATCTGCACAAGGTAGAGCAGACAGCACTCCAGAGGTTGGAGCTTCTGACGAAGCAGCTCTCAGCCGAGCAGGGCGTGACAGAGGAACTGAAAGAGAAAGCACCGATGCAGTGGGTCGGACTGATGAACAACATCCGCAGCCAAGCGGAGGAAGTGATACTGACCGAACTGATTTACAAGTAAGCGTTGCCAAAGATGATGAGGTTAGGGTCAATCTTCCAACCGTAGATGAACAAATCGAAATGATAGCCGAAGCAGAGGACGAAAAAGCCTCTGCTTTTGCTATTTCTAAAGAAGATATTGATTCCGTGCTTCAGAAAGGCAGTGGCGTTGCGGACGGTAAATATCGCATCTACCGCCAATTCCAAAAGGGCGAGGACAGACAGAAAAATATTGAGTTCCTTAAAAATGAGTATGGAACGGGCGGTGGTACGCACATCTTCCCCGATGGTTTCAGCGGTCACTCTTGGCATGACAGCAAAGGTCTTGCCATTGACCGAAACGGCACTTATACCAATCACGACCTTGTGTTGAAATGGTCGGAGGTTGAAAAGCGTCTGCGTGAGCTGATTAAGGATAACTGCTATCTCAATCCGAAAGAAAAAGACCATTATGCCGATTATCTGGAGAGCGTGTCAGCTCCCCAATATGAGGTTGACACCCAGAGGAAAATAGCAAGGCAGCGTTTTATCGACGCCCACCGTGACCTGCCGCCTGCCGATAAACGGGATACCCTTGCTTTGCGGCTATCTGACTTTATCCGAGACTTGGACAGGTACGAAAAAGACCTGTTATCTGTTGTGGAACGAAGCGACCTTGCAGATGTTACCGCTGAGCAAATGGAACAGCACCTGTCCGACCCCTCAACCGTTCAACAGCTCATAGACTTTCTTGCACAGGTACAATGGAAAACGACCTCAGTTTTCAGCCGTAGTAATGGGTGGAAGTTTACCGAGGAATTAAGGGAGCTGCACCCACTCCGCTACCTCTACAATGAGGGCGATGTGGTTTATATCGGTGCGGATAAATATGAGATTGCAACACTTACCGAGGAAAAGGTCTATCTGCAAAATGCCGAGTTCCCTATCTTGGGGCAGGAATACAGCCGAGCCGACTTTGAAGAAAAGCTAACGGAAAATCCTGCAAATGACCATCTGAAAGTGGTCGTAACCGAGAAACAGAGGACAGAAGCACCGTCCGAGAAAAAGAAAGACGGAATACAGTTTTCTATCGGTTTTTCTGAACACCCTGCCTTTTATGACAGACAGCTTAATGACCGCTATACGGATTTGAGCTTTGCTCTTGGTAATAAGCTGCTTGGTATTTTAGACGAGAAACAGCACCGTGAGCGTGAGGGCGATAAAAATATCGGGTGGTATCACAAGACAGATTTTGTTATCAAGGCTGTTATCGGTGGCGAGAAATTCAACTATGAAGGGCGGTTCGATATTGGCGATGGTGAGGGCGATTTAATTGCCCACATTAAGAATTTCTACGATTATGCCTTATCGCCAAAGGGTGAACAGCTATATGGAGATGACCGAGAAAGCCTACTCCGTGGCAGAGATGAATTTATCCCATTCTTGGAACAGCACACCGAGCTGACCCAAGAGGACGAAAAGCTCCTTGATGAGATTATGGCTACCGAAAGTAATTGGTACAGGACAGCCGAGGAAGTCGAAGAAAAACCACAGGCGTATGCCGATAAACTGAATGGCTCAGAAGCTCCTGCCATTGAAGTGGAGCAATCCACAGACGACCTCATAGGAAGGGAAATCATCATAGATAACCGTAAATATCTCATTGAGAGCATCGGGGAAATCAGCGGCGATGTGTCCTTGCGTGACATCACATTCCAGAACAATGTGGGCTTTCCGATAAACCGAGTGGAGAAAATCGGCTATATCCAAAAGCTATTGGAACAGGAAAAAACCGAATTACCACCCGAAGAAAAAACGGAAACTCTTGCCACAGACCGTCATAATTTCCGTATTAACGATGACGCCATCGGTGTCGGCGGAGCAAAAGAAAAGTTCCGAAACAATATGGCGGCAATCAACCTGCTGCACGAGCTTGAAATCGAAAACCGCCTTGCCACACCCGAAGAACAGGAAGTCCTATCTCGGTATGTCGGTTGGGGCGGTCTTTCTATGGCATTTGATGAACACAATGCGGCGTGGGCGGAGGAATTTAAGGAGCTATATGCCAGCCTATCCCCAGAGGAATACCGTGCCGCTATGGAGTCAACGCTGACCGCTTTTTATACGCCGCCTGTTGTTATCAAGGCGATGTATGACGCACTTGACCGCCTGGGCTTTTCACAGGGCAATATCTTGGAGCCGTCCTGCGGTACAGGCAATTTCTTTGGTCTGCTTCCCGAAAGTATGCAAAACAGCAAGCTCCACGGCGTGGAAATCGACTCTCTCACAGGCAGGATTGCAAAGCAGCTCTACCAAAAAGCGAACATTGCCATTGAGGGCTTTGAGAAAACAAATCTCCCAGACGACCATTTTAATGTAGTCCTCGGTAATGTGCCTTTTGGGGAGATAAGGGTCAATGACAGCCGATACAACGCCCAGAAATTTCTCATACACGACTACTTTTTCGCAAAGGCTCTGGATAAAGTCCGTGCCGGCGGCGTTCTGATGTTCATTACCTCAAAGGGTACGATGGATAAAGCAAGTCCAGAGGTACGCAAGTATATTGCCCAGAGAGCCGAGCTTTTAGGTGCTATCCGTCTGCCAGACAACACCTTTAAGGCAAACGCAGGCACGGAGGTCACGAGCGATATTCTTATCCTGCAAAAGCGTGACCGAGTGATGGATATAGAGCCAGACTGGGTACACCTTGATACGGACGAAAACGGTGTTACGATGAACAGATATTTTGTCGAACACCCCGAAATGGTGTTGGGCGAGATAAAGATGGAAAACACACGCTTTGGTACTTTCGAGCCTGTCTGTAAAGCCCGTAAGGATATACCACTTTCCGAGCTTCTGTCCAATGCAGTTCAGAGGATAAACGGCGAAATCCCAGAGCTTGATAATAGGGTTGATGAAATCTCCGATGAGCAGGAGCTTTCCGTTCCTGCTGACCCGAATGTGCGTAACTTCTCTTTTACTCTGGTGGACGGCAGGGTTTACTTCCGAGAGAATGACCGTATGCAACCTGCTTCTGTGTCGATGACCGCAGAAAACCGTATTAAGGGACTTATCCAAATTCGTGACTGTGTGCGTAAGCTCATAGAGTATCAGACCGATGATTACCCAGAGGAAATGATACGCACCGAGCAGGAAAACCTCAACCGTCTGTATGATGTTTATACCGCAAAATACGGTCTAATCAACAGCCGAGGAAACTATCTTGCTTTTGCTTCAGATGAGAGCTACTTCCTTCTATGTTCTCTGGAGGTGCTTGATGATGAGGGCAACTTCAAACGGAAGGCAGATATGTTCACAAAGCGGACTATCAAACCCCACCGAGAAGTAACTTCGGTTGAAACTGCAAGCGAAGCCCTTGCCCTCTCTATCGGAGAGAAAGCCCGTGTTGATTTGCCTTATATGGAGCAGCTCACAGGCAAAACGCAGGCTGAGCTTGTACAGGATTTACAAGGTATTATCTTCAAAGTACCGAACTGTGAGCCTGTTTCCTATGTAGCCGCAGACGAGTATCTGTCAGGAAATGTCCGAAACAAGCTGACGGTTGCGGAGCTTGCTGCGAAGAATGACCCAGAGCTTGCAGTTAATGTGGAAGCCTTGGAAAAGGTCATTCCCAAAGACCTCTCGGCGGCGGAAATCTCTGTCCGTCTGGGTGCAACTTGGATACCGCAGGAAGATATACAGCGGTTTGTGATGGAGCTTTTAACTCCGTCAAGTTATGCCGCAGGCAGATTAAAGGTACGATACACCCCGATAAACGGAGACTGGTTCATAGAGAATAAAAGCTCCGATATGGGGAATGTAAAGGCGGACAGCACCTATGGTACGAAAAGAGCTTCCGCCTATCGCATTATTGAGGACACCTTAAATCTGCGTGACACCCGTATCTTTGATTATGTGTATGACGAACACGGCAATAAAAAAGCGGTGTTCAATGCAAAGGAAACTACGGCGGCACAGGCGAAGCAGGAAGTCATCAAGCAGGCATTTCAGGATTGGATATGGAAAGACCCAGAACGGCGAAACCGTCTTGTCCGTTATTACAACGACACTTTTAACTCTGTGCGACCACGTGAATATGACGGAAGCCATATCACTTTCGGAGGTATCAGTCCAGAAATCACACTAAGACCACATCAAGTCAACGCCATCGCCCATATCCTTTATGGCGGCAATACGCTCCTTGCCCATAAGGTGGGAGCAGGCAAAACCTTTGAAATGGTAGCCGCCGCACAGGAAAGCAAACGGCTCGGTTTATGTCAGAAATCTATGTTTGTTGTGCCGAATCATCTTGTCGGTCAGTGGGCTTCTGAGTATCTGCGGCTCTATCCGAGTGCAAATATCCTTGTTACAACAAAGCAGGATTTTGAAACAGGAAACCGCAAGAAGTTCTGCGGTAGGATTGCCACAGGCGACTATGATGCAGTCATTATTGGGCATTCTCAGTTTGAAAAAATTCCGATGAGCATAGAACGACAGCGGGAGCAGTTGGAAAAGCAGCTTGATGATATTGAGCGTGGCATTGACGATGTGCAGGCTTCCAAAGGTGAGCAGTTCACGGTCAAACAGCTAATGAAAACCCGAAAGGCAATCAAGACGAAGCTCGAAAAACTCAACGACACCAAGCGTAAGGATACGGTTATCGACTTTGAACAGCTCGGCGTTGACAGGCTTTTCATTGATGAGAGCCATTTTTACAAGAATTTGTACCTCTACACCAAGATGCGGAATGTGGGCGGTATTGCCCAGACCGAAGCCCAGAAATCAAGCGACCTCTTTATGAAATGCCGCTATCTGGACGAAATCACGGGCAACCGTGGCACGGTTTTCGCAACGGGTACGCCTGTCAGCAATTCAATGGTTGAGCTGTACTCCGTTCAGAGGTACTTGCAGTATGATACCCTTGCACAGAACGGTTTGCAGCATTTTGATAGTTGGGCTTCTACCTTTGGAGAAACGGTTACAGCTCTGGAATTAGCACCCGAAGGCACGAATTACCGAGCTAAGACGAGGTTTGCCAAGTTCTATAACCTGCCAGAGCTGATGCAGATGTTCCGTGAGGTGGCGGATATACAGACCGCCGATATGCTAAAGCTCCCTGTGCCAACGGTCAATTACCACAATATTAAGACTAAGCCGAGTGAGATACAGACCGAAATGGTAGCTTCCCTTGCGAAGCGGGCTGAGAAAGTCAGGGCAAGGCTTGTCGAGCCGAACATTGACAATATGCTCAAGATAACCAATGACGGGCGGAAACTGGCTCTTGACCAGAGAATGATTGACCCGATGCTGCCAGATGACCCAGACAGTAAAGTCAATGCCTGCGTGGATAATGTGTACCGTATCTGGGAGGAACACGCCGATACAAAAGCGACACAGCTTGTGTTCTGCGACCTGTCCACCCCGAAAAATGACGGTACTTTCAATGTCTATGACGATATGAGGGAGAAACTGATAGCCCGTGGTATCCCTGCGGAGTATTCACGAAGCGACCACCGATGCACAGAAAAAAGAGTTGTTCGGCAAGGTCAGAAGCGGCGAAGTCCGTGTGCTGTTCGGCTCTACTCCTAAGATGGGAGCAGGTACGAATGTGCAGGACAGGCTCATAGCAATCCATAACCTTGATTGTCCGTGGCGTCCTTCCGATGTAGGACGGATTTTGCGGACATTCAAAATAAAAAAGAATGTGGAGGTAACAGACAATGGCAAAATCATTATTTGAGGAACTGGGCGGCAAATACGAAAGGCAAGGGGATTATTTGATACCGTGCTTAACTGTACCCGCCGAAGAAGAACAGGCAATAGGCATCTGGGGGCAACGGCATTTAGATTATCTAAAACAGTACCGTAAAGTTACATACACCAATCTTCTTACAAGCGGCAGGCTAAACGCCTACCTTGCCGACATCAACAGACAGGCACAGGAACGCTTTGAAAGGCTCATAGAGGGTATGAAACAGGCACAGGGCATAACGGAACAGCTAAAGGCAGAAAACGCCTTAGAATGGACAGGATGCCTCAATAACATAAGGGCTTGTGCGAGGGAGATTGTGGAAAAGGAAATTATTTTTGCATAAACAGATGATTAGTGGCAGGGGGAAATCCTGCCGCTTTTTCTGCTTTAGTTTGTCAGCTTGACAAATAAAGGGTTAAGGAATATAATTAGATTCAGTATTATACAAGGAGTTAATAAATATGCGGCAAGGTATTCTTAAATAAACTGTCAATTTGATAGTGGGAACAAAAAGTAGCAGTCTCGTTTCACTTTTAATATGGGGCTTAGTTTTTTGTACCCAGTTTAAGAATACTTTTATCATGTAATTTTATATGCCCGAAAACATATAAGTGTTTTGGGGCTATTGGAGTTATTTACCCAGTGATAGGAGTATTTATCACTGGGTATTTTTATGCCCTTTTTTGGGTGTTGATAGGAGGAAAATCACATGAAAATAATTAACTTAGGCATTCTGGCTCACGTTGACGCAGGAAAGACAACATTAACGGAAAGTTTATTGTATACCAGTGGTGCAATTGCAGAACTAGGGAGCGTAGATGAAGGCACAACAAGGACAGATACAATGAATTTGGAGCGTCAAAGGGGAATCACTATCCAGACAGCAGTGACATCTTTTCAGTGGGAGGATGTAAAAGTCAACATTATAGATACGCCAGGCCATATGGATTTTTTGGCGGAAGTATACCGTTCTTTATCCGTTTTAGACGGAGCAGTATTATTAGTTTCTGCAAAGGATGGCATACAGGCACAGACCCGTATACTGTTTCATGCACTACAGACAATGAAGATTCCGACAATCTTTTTCATCAATAAAATTGACCAAGAGGGGATTGATTTGCCAATGGTATATCGGGAAATGAAAGCAAAGCTTTCTTCGGAAATTATAGTGAAGCAAAAGGTTGGGCAGCATCCCCATATAAATGTAACGGACAATGACGATATGGAACAGTGGGATGCGGTAATTATGGGAAACGATGAACTATTAGAGAAATATATGTCAGGGAAACCGTTTAAAATGTCAGAACTGGAACAGGAAGAAAACAGGAGATTCCAAAACGGAACGTTATTTCCCGTTTATCACGGAAGCGCTAAAAACAATCTGGGGATTCGGCAGCTTATAGAAGTGATTGCCAGTAAATTTTATTCATCAACGCCTGAAGGTCAATCTGAATTATGCGGGCAGGTTTTTAAGATTGAATATTCAGAGAAAAGGCGGCGTTTTGTTTATGTGCGTATATATAGCGGAACATTGCATTTGAGGGATGTTATTAGAATATCTGAAAAAGAGAAAATAAAAATCACAGAGATGTGTGTTCCGACAAACGGTGAATTATATCCATCCGATACAGCCTGCTCTGGTGATATTGTAATTTTACCAAATGATGTTTTGCAGCTAAACAGTATTTTGGGGAACGAAATGCTGTTGCCGCAGAGAAAATTTATTGAAAATCCTCTCCCTATGCTCCAAACAACGATTGCAGTAAAGAAACCTGAACAGCGGGAAATATTGCTTGGGGCACTTACAGAAATTTCAGATGGCGACCCTCTTTTAAAATATTATGTGGATACTACAACGCATGAGATTATACTTTCTTTTTTGGGGAATGTGCAGATGGAAGTCATTTGTGCCATCCTTGAGGAAAAATATCATGTGGAGGCAGAAATAAAAGAGCCTACTGTTATATATATGGAAAGACCGCTTAGAAAAGCAGAATATACCATCCACATAGAAGTCCCGCCAAATCCTTTCTGGGCTTCTGTCGGGTTGTCCATAGAGCCGCTCCCTATTGGAAGCGGAGTGCAGTATGAAAGCAGAGTTTCACTTGGATATTTAAATCAATCGTTCCAAAATGCGGTTATGGAGGGGGTTCTTTATGGCTGCGAGCAGGGGCTGTATGGATGGAAAGTGACAGACTGTAAAATCTGTTTTGAATATGGATTGTATTATAGTCCTGTAAGTACCCCCGCAGACTTTCGGCTGCTTTCCCCTATCGTATTGGAGCAGGCTTTAAAAAAAGCAGGGACAGAACTATTAGAGCCATATCTCCACTTTGAAATTTATGCACCGCAGGAATATCTCTCACGGGCGTATCATGATGCTCCAAGGTATTGTGCAGATATTGTAAGTACTCAGATAAAGAATGACGAGGTCATTCTGAAAGGAGAAATCCCTGCTAGATGTATTCAAGAATACAGGAACGATTTAACTTATTTCACAAATGGGCAGGGAGTCTGCTTGACAGAGTTAAAAGGATACCAGCCAGCTATTGGTATATTTATTTGCCAACCCCGCCGCCCGAATAGCCGTATAGATAAGGTTCGGCATATGTTCCACAAGTTAGCTTAACAGCTTGCAAAAGTCATATAAAATGAGATTTGAAAGGAGAATGTAACTTCATGTTTGCTAAAAATTCAAAGGCATATTCTGTCTACCTGCTGTTCCGATTTGTCTGTTCCCTGGCGGTTTCTATGTCCACAGTGCTTTCCATCGTGTACCACCTGGAGGTGGTGCAGCTGGATGCTTTCCAGCTTGTCCTGGTAGGGACGGTTCAGGAGACCTCCTGCTTTCTGTTCGAGATGCCCACCGGTGTGGTGGCGGATTTGTATAGCCGTCGGCGCTCGGTGCTGATTGGAATGTTCCTCTACGGCCTGGGCTTTCTGATGGAGGGTGCGCTACCGTGGTTCGCGCCGGTTCTGCTGGCCCAGGTTGTCTGGGGTTGCGGTGATACCTTCATCACCGGCGCTCTGGAGGCGTGGATTGCCTCGGAGGAAGAGGACAAACCCATAGACAAGGTGTTCCTGCGGGGCAGTCAAATGGGGCAAATCGGCGGCGTTCTGGGCGTGGTGCTGGGCACACTGCTGGGAAACATAAACCTGCAAATGCCTCTCATCTTGGGGGGCAGTTTGTGCTTGTTGTTGGGGCTGGTGATGGTTCGCATCATGCCAGAAACCAACTTCTCCCCTGCTATTGAGGAACGGCAGGGCTTGCTTAAAGACTTTGTCTGCCTGTTCAAGCTCAACCTGGGCTTTGTGAAAGGCGCACCTGTGTTGCTGGCGCTCTTAGCAATCACACTATGCGGGGGACTTGCCAGTGAAGGCTTTGACCGGCTCTCCACCGCTCATTTTCTGGATGACACGGTAATACCCGTTATCGGGCCGCTGAACAGCGTCACTTGGTTCGGTGTTATCAGTCTTATCGGCAACGGCTTAGGTATTCTGGCTTCTCAGTTGCTCATCGCCCGCATGGAGAAAAAAGGGACTGTCAGCCGAACCAGTGTGGTCATGTCCACCAGCGCCGGGTATATCCTGTTCCTGGTTCTCTTCGCGGTGGGGCGGAGCTTTTGGTTCATGTTGTTGGTGTTCCTGCTGGCGGGGCTTATGCGCACCATCAAGGAGCCTGTGCTGGCCGCCTGGATGAACGACCAAGTGGATGAGAAAATGCGCGCCACAGTCTTTTCCACCAGCGGACAGCTGGACTCTTTCGGGCAGATCATCGGCGGGCCTATTGTGGGGCTGGTAGCCCAGCAGGTGTCCATACCCTGGGGGCTGGTCTGTACCGCTTTCCTGCTGTTGCCCGCGCTGTTCTTAGTGCCGGTGGCGGGAAAGAAGCGGGATTGATATGGCATAGTTAAGTTTACTGACGAGCGGGAGATTACTTCCGCTCGTCTTCATTTAGTAGCGCAAAATTTGAGGACTCTTTATTTCCTTATTCGGTATAGCGGAGGCGGCTGTCAATTCGACATAATTTTCTTGTGATACTTTACCGTACATGAGCATTTGTTTCGTATTTGAAAGAACAAACTCACCAAATAAAAAAAACGATATTCGGGTGGGTTATTTTGTTATACCCTAAATTACCCTCTGAATTTGTTTTTAAATTTGGAGGGATTTTTTTATGTCCTTTTTTCGGGCAGTTATCTATCTGCTCATACGAAGCAAAATTTATCAATACATAGCATATCAGAGAACGGCAGGAAACCAGTTAAAAAATTTCTGCCAGTGCAACGGTACTTCTCACCTTGAAAGTAGAAGTACAATCTCCATACAATAGAATTACTATTTCCTATAACCGTAAAGGTCACAGAGCCTTTGCGGTTTTTCTTTTGTCGATTTTTGTTGGAAAGTGCCGTAGGGCTGTTTCTGATATGCGGTGTCGTTCTCCGCCTCTCCATCTGGATTTTTTACATTTCAAAAATTCAGATGGGAGGTATTTATGGTGAAATATGCACCAAGAAAGGTATATATCAGAGAAAGTGGCGGCTATGTGGAATTATCCTACACGGAGTTCTGCCGTTGCAGGGAATCCGACCAGACCTATATGGACAAGCTGTTTATCCCCATTCAAGGCTGTCTGCTTGAAGTCGTGAGGGAGCAATACACAGACTTCTACCGTGACAAGGAACGGTGGCGTTATCTGCAAAAATTAGATACAAAGAATAGACTGCTATCTCTCGACGGATTTACGGACAGCGAGGGGAATCCTCTGGACTTTATCACTGATGAAGCGGTGGACATTGCAGAAACCGTTGTCAATGCGGTCATGGTGGACAGGCTGAAAGCCGCCCTGCCTTTGCTGTCGGATAGTGAACAGGAGCTGATACAGGCAATCTTTTTTGACGGACTTTCCGAGCGTGAAGTCGGGGCGAGGTTGGGCATAACCCAGAGCGTTGTAAACAAACGCAAAGCCAGAATCCTAATAAAACTAAGAAAGATAATAGAAAATTAAAATTTAAGGCGTTCAGCCCCCTTGTTTTTTCCTTTGGGAAGATGAGGGGGCTTTTCTCTGCCCTCTCAATCAATTCTGATTGGAGGAAGTAAGAATGGCATACAACCACGGACGGGAGGACAGGAAATGGCGTATCTGGAAAGAAGCGGAGGAAAAGCTGCTGCGTGAGTGCGGCGTTGATGAAGCGACCATTGAGCAGATACGCATGGCGGACAGGGCAGACTTCAATTCCAACAGGCGGTTTTACCGATGGACGAATGACGTTGCGGAATATCTTGAGGACATGGCAGGCAGGGAGCGGCAGGCGGAAGTGGGTACGGTTGCGGAGTTACTGGAAGAGATTGAGAGCGAAAATCTCTATCAAGTATTAGTCACGGTGGACGGGCGTACCTTGAAAATCGTCCTGCTGAAAATGCAGGGGTATTCCACAAAGGAGATTGCCCCGCTTGTGCATTTGACGACTGGTGCCATCTATGCGAGGTTAGACCATCTGCGGAAGAAGCTGCGGAAAATTTTATAGCTTCTAAAACAGCCTGCCATCCTGCGGGCTACTGGGTGAGGGATGGAAATCCCCTCACTCATTTTTTGCAGGAGGACAACAGGATGGCATACAGGGTTAAGGCATACACGCTTCGGGAGGAATCCACGGAAAGCGGCACAAGGTATTTTATCAGCTTTAAGGACGGGCAGGGCAAATCCCACGAGTTGGAAGTGTCGGAACAGTTCTTTATGGAGTTTCGGCAGATGGAGCGCAGGAACAGGAATCTTTTCTAATGGGACGAGCGGCACAGGGAGTTTAACGAGGTATGGGACGAAACCCTTTACAGACGGGCGTTGCGTGTGCCTAAGAGCCTTGATGAACGCATGGTTGAGGAAGAACGGAATGAAACGCTCTATAAGGCGGTTGGGAGCCTTCCAGAGATACAAAGGCGGCGTTTCCTGCTCTACTACGAGTATGAGTTCAATTTTTACCAAATCGCCGCTATGGAGCATTGCACCGCTTCGGCAATACAGAAATCTGTTGCGATTGCAAAGGAGAAAGTAAAGGCGGAAATTGAAGAAATATCTCCAACCGTGACCGACACCGCCCGAAAAAGAAATCTGTTTTTTATTTGTGTGGGATTGGCGGCATTACATACTCTCACTTTTTTCCGTGGGAGTAAATCTATTTTTAAGGAGGTCAACGCCTATGTGCAACGAAAACAAAGACACCGCCCGAAAGGAGGAAAGCCATGCAGAAGTTACAGACAGTCAACGCCGAAACGCTCCTTTATGAACCGCTTGAGAAACCATCCTTTGTGGTGGACAGCCTTATCCCGACAGGCTTATCGCTGTTCTGCGGCTCACAGAAGATAGGCAAAAGCTGGCTCATGCTGAAGCTATGCTTATGCGTGTCGCAGGGAATCCCTTTATGGGATATGCCGACAATGGAGGGCGATGTGCTTTACCTCTGCCTTGAGGACACGTTCTGCCGCATACAGGACAGGTTATTTCGTTTGACGGACGAAGCAAGCGGGCGGCTCCACTTTGCCGTGGCAAGCTGCAAGCTGTCAGACGGTCTTATCGTGCAGCTTGAAGATTATCTGAAAGATTACCCAGACAGCAGGCTCATTGTCATTGATACCTTGCAGAAAGTCCGTACAGCTTCAAAAGACAATGCCTATGCAAGCGACTATGGGGACATCTCCCTCATCAAAGACTTTGCCGACAGGCACTCTCTGGCGGTCATTGTCGTACACCACATCCGAAAGCAGAATGACAGCGACGTGTTCAACAAGGTGTCTGGGACGACAGGATTAACGGGGAGTGCGGACGCTACCTTTGTTCTGGAAAAGGAGAAACGTGCGTCTGACACCGCCAAGCTGTATGTGACGGGCAGGGACACGCCTTATCAGGAATACACGCTGCGTTTCCGTGATTGCCGTTGGGAGCTTGTGGAGCGGAAAACGCAGGAGCAGCTTGCGAAAGAAACGATACCAGATGTCCTTTTTCGGTTGGTGGATTTTATGAGGGATAAGGAAGAATGGATAGGCACGGCAACGGAACTGTTAGCCGCTATGGGGGAAACGGAAACCATACCCACGGTGATTACGAAATGGCTGAATGAATACCGCACCACATTTTTAAGCGAGAACCGTATCTGCTACCAGTACAGCCGCAGGAAAGACGGCAGGCGGATTGCCCTTGCAAGGAGGGCGGGTGACAGCGGTGATGGTGGTGACAGCGATATTAGGATACCCCCCTGTTACTGTCATTGACGCTTAAAGCCATGTAAAGCTGGCGGCTCTGCCCTGCGGGTGACAGCAGTGACGGTGGTGACAGTGATTTTAGGATACCCTGCCGCTGTCATCCCTACGGGAGAACACCCCGTAAACGCAAAATGCAGGCGTGAGATTTACTCGCCCTTTTCGGTCGTGTAAAACCACCCCTGCGGTCAGAAAAATCATTCCGATTTTTCCGACTGCGTTTACAGGGTGTAACACACTACACTTTGCCCTGCAAAGTCGTGTGCCAGACGTTCCCTCTGGACTCCCTTAAGGCAGGGCTGTGCCCTGCTATCCTACGCCTTACGGCTTCGGATAAAAGAATGGCGGCATGACGGTGACGGCTCTTGCGAGGGGGGTATCCCAAAAACACCGTCATCATCGACATGACCGTCATGCAGGGGGTGAGGGTGACAGTTGCGGCAGTCGGCAGGGGGTATCCCAAAACTGCTGTCACCACCGTCACCGCTGTCACCCCAAAGGACGGTCACCCGCCGAAAGAAAGGAGGAATCCGCCTATGCCTTATGCAATCCTGCGTTTCCAGAAACGAAAAGCGGGCGGCGTTGCGGCTTGTGAACGCCACAACGAGCGGAAGAAAGAAGCCTACAAAAGCAACCCAGATATAGATATGGAACGCTCTAAAAACAATTACCATCTCATAGCACCACCAAAGTACACCTACAAGAAAGAGATTAACCGCATGGTAGCCGAAGCGGGGTGCAGGACAAGGAAAGACAGCGTGATGATGGTGGAAACGCTCATCACAGCTTCACCAGAATTTATGAACCAGTTACCGCCCGAAGAACAAAAAGCGTATTTCCAGACGGCTCTTGACTTCATTTCGGAGCGTGTTGGAAAGCAGAATATCCTCTCCGCTGTCGTCCATATGGACGAGAGAACGCCCCATATGCACCTCTGCTTTGTGCCGATTACGCCAGACAATAAGCTGTCAGCGAAAGCTATCTTAGGCAACCAGAAATCATTATCCGAGTGGCAGACCGCCTACCATGAGCGGATGTCCTCACGGTGGAATCAGCTTGAACGGGGGCAGTCCTCAATGGAAACCAAGCGGAAACACGTCCCCACATGGCTCTATAAATTAGGCGGCAGGCTTGATAAACAGTATGAAGAAATCGTGTCTGCCCTATCCGACATCAACGCCTTTAACGCAGGGAAGAAAAGGGATAAAGCGTTAGATTTACTCTCTGCATGGCTGCCAGACGTGGAGAAATTCTCTAAGGAAATCGGGAAACAGCAGGCGTATATCGACAGTTTGAAAGAGAGAATTGGGCAGGAATCAGACTATGCGGGGCGTATGCGTGATGAAAAGTACGAGCAGGAACTAAAGGTGCAGAAAGCGAATCAGAAGATATTTGAATTGCAGAGAACCAACGAGCAGATGGGGCGGCTGCTGTCAAAAATACCGCCCGAAGTGTTGGAAGAATTGCAGAAAAATCATAGAAGCAGAGCGAAAGAAAGGTAGATATGTGAATGAAGAAACAGGATTTTAAGGTGTTAAAGACCAAAGACTTGTACCCGTTCCCCGACAATCCGTTTCATGTGGCAGAAGATGAAACACTGTCAGAGTTAGCGGAAAGCATCAAGGAATTTGGCATTGTCACGCCGATAATCACACGCCCGAAAGAGGACGGGGACGGTTATGAAGTGATTGCAGGACAGCGGCGTGTCCGTGCTTCTGAACTTGCAGGGATAAATACCGTGCCTGCGTTTGTCCTGCCCTTAGACCGTGACCGAGCCATCATCACCCTTGTAGACAGCAATTTGCAGCGTGAGAATATCCTGCCATCGGAGCGGGCGTTTGCTTACAAGATGAAATCCGAAGCCATGAAGCGGCAGGGTTTCCGCACAGACTTAACCTCGTCACAAGTTGTGACGAAGTTGCGGACGGACGACAAGGTGGCACAGGGCTTCGGCGTGGGCAGGATGACCGTGCAGCGTTTTATCCGCCTGACGGAACTGATACCGCCGATTTTGCAGATGGTGGACGAGGGGAAAATCGCCCTCACGCCTGCGGTGGAACTGTCCTTCTTGAAGAAAGACGAGCAGGAAAACCTCTTTGCCACGATGGAGAGCGAAGAAGCAACGCCCTCACTCTCACAGGCACAGCGGATGAAACAGTTAAGCCAGAGCGGGCGGCTTGACATGGATACGATATTTGCGATTATGACGGAGGAAAAGGGCAACCAGAAAGAAACCTTGAAAATCAACACAAGCAAGCTGAAAAAATACTTTCCGAAGAACACAACGCCGAAGCAGATGGAGGAAACCATCATCAAACTTTTGGAGCGTGAGTTGCAGAGGAAACGCAACCGTGACAGCCGCTAATCTTCTTTTTTCGGGAAGTAAATACAGAGAGTTGAGGTATGGAGAATGAGAGAAATCCAGTATGAAATCGTAAAGGAAATCGCAGTATTGTCTACGGGCGACAGTGGCTACACAAAGGAAATCAATCTCATTTCATGGAATGGGAAAGAGCCGAAGTATGACATCCGCAGCTTTTCCCCGAACCGTGAAAAGTGCGGCAAGGGAATCACGCTGAACGCTGATGAAGCGGCGGCACTCCTTAAAGCATTACAGAAAGAATTAAACAGCGAGGATTAATGGTATCTGATTGGCAGGGCGGGGACATTTCCAAACTCTTCCCTGCCCTGTCTGGAAAGGAAGATTTAAGTATGGGCGAGGATAAGAAAGCAGATAAAAAGAGAAAGCGTATCGTGCCAAAAGCACCAGTGCAGATGATAATCAGCCGTGAATATGTCGGCACACAGACCGTTACAGAAGCGTTTGTCCCGATTATCTCCGAGGATATTCGGAAGAAGATTGCCGAGGGCGACACCTTCGACAATGAGGGGCTGTCCGCTTAGAATGTACGCAATGGGACATGAAAACAGATAGGACAGATACGGAGGTTTTACAGTATGGCAGGAATAAGAATGGAGAACAAGATTTATGAAGTCGGCATGTACTGCCGCTTGTCAAAAGACGATGGCACGGATAACGAGAGTGCGAGCATTGCGACACAGAAATCCATCCTCACGGATTATGTGAAAAAGCAGGGATGGCACTTAGCAAAAACGTATGTGGACGACGGTTACTCTGGTACAAATTTTGTTGAGGTAAGATAACGATACCTTTTTTGCAGAGGGTGTTATCTTACCTCTTTTTGATGTATGTTAGATAGCATAACTCTTTACGTCGGCTCCTATCTGTCTGAAATAGGAGATACTTTCGGTAGGCTTGTCACCTGTATCAACTCTGCCGACAAAGCTATAAAAGATTTCGATTTTGCGGGTGTTCGTTTCCTTATCCAGTTCGTGAATAAGAATACGGTCAATAAATTCATGGACGTTTTCGTAGGTCAGTTCTTCAATCGCTGTGTATCTGCGTACCAGTGCGACAAACCTTTTTACGTCCGCGCTGCGCTCGGTGGCGTTGTCGATTTCCTGTGACAGCTCCGCAATCCTCCGGGTCAGCGTCTTTTTTTCTTCATCATAGCCGGAAGTCAGAAAAGCAAATTGTTCATCTGAAAGTTTCCCTAAAGCGTTGTCCTCGTAGAGCTTGCGGAATAAGATGTTCAGCTCGTTAATACGGTTCTGCGCCTTGTCAAGCTCTTTCCGCTGCTGTGTCAGCGTCTTTTGTACTGCCTTTGCGCTGCACTCGTTGGCTGTTTCGATAAACTCCTGTTCATGCTCTTTCACATAAGACGTTACTCGCTGCAAGTCTGCAAGGACAAGTTCTTTCAATACGCTTTTGCGGATATAATGCGTAGTGCAGAGCATATCATTTCTTGCCCGGTTGCGGTAGTTGCCGCAAGTGTAGGCGTGTTTCCGTTCAAGCGTCCCGGCTCCGCGTACTGCATACATTTTGTAGCCGCAGTCCCCGCAAAAGAGCAGCCCGGAAAACAGGTCAATTTCATCAACCTTTGTCGGGCGTTGCCGGGTGGCAATCCGCTTCTGTGCAAGTTCAAAGGTTTCTTCATCAATCAAAGGTTCGTGAGTGTTGGGGAAGAAATACCTTTTTTCCTCCGGGTTCTTTTTCGTCTTTTTCGACTTATAAGATACCTTGTAGGTTTTCCCGGTTATGGTATGCCCTAAATATTCTTTCCTTGTCAGAATGTCGTACAGCGTCTTATCCGGCCAGTTGTACCATGCGTTGAGCTGTGGGCGGGGGTGGCGTTTGCTCCCTGTCCTGCGGTAGCGCAGTTCCCCGACGGTCAGTATTTCATTGTCCCGCAGCCAGTTCTGGATTTCACACATACGGTCGCCCCGTACATACATTGCAAAAATCTGTTTTACGACGTGCGCCGTTTCCGGGTCGGGTATCAGATGATTGCGGTTATCCGGGTCGATAAGGTAGCCGTAAGGAGCTTCGCCGTTGACGCGCTCGCCTTTCTGCGCCTTTGCCTGTTTGACAGCCCGGATTTTCTTTGAGGTGTCGCGGGCGTAAAACTCGTTGAACCAGTTCCGCAGAGGGGTAAACTCGTTATCTTCCCTTGCTGTGTCTACACCGTCGTTAATGGCAATGTAGCGCACTTCATATTCGGGAAAGACAATCTCTATCAGCTCCCCGGTTTTCAGATAATTACGTCCCAGACGGGAAAGGTCTTTTGTTATGACGGTCGCCACGTTCCCGGCTTCAACCTCATGCAGCATGGCTTGAAGCCCCTCACGCTCAAAGCTCACGCCGGAAAATCCGTCGTCTACGAAAAAGCGCGTGTTGAAAAAGTGGTGTTCGTCAGCATACTTTTGTAAAATCAGTTTTTGGTTCTGTATGCTCTCGCTTTCCCCGGCTTGCATATCTTCCTGGCTCAATCTGCAATATAAAGCGGTAATCTTGTCTGTCTGTAACATTTTGTCCTCCTTTCCGACGACAGACAAGCATGGTATTTGTACTGTCTATATTATACCACATACCGCTGCCTGTGTCATGTATAAAATGTGAAGAAACGCCCTATTTCCGGGCGTTTGCGGGGTTCAGTTCCATGTCTTTGCGAATGAGTTTTTTTATCTTTTTATCCAGTGTGTCCGTTGCGCGTTCACTTGCGGACGAACATACAAGGTAAGTAACTTTTCCTATTTTATGCTCCGTTGTGGTAACGGGCGTTTGGTTTTGCGTCAAAGAAAATCCCCCTTTCTTTCGCAAACATATAATATAGTCTATGAATAGCAGCAAGTCCACTATTCAATAAAACAAAGGCTTTAATCGGACGGTTATTAGCATAACCTCATGGGAATTTCACCCCGGCATGGTTCTCATGCCGCCCTACCCATTGCCTGCGACGCTCTTAACGCTCGGACTGTGGCTGTAAGGAAGTATCATTGTATATTCTGCGCTGTCGTCGCCCGCAAGCCGCTACACTTGCTTTCCGGCGCGGTGTTGGTCGCTCGGCTGTCCGGGCGGGGTAATCCCTCCCGGATAGTGTCATGGCGCACCCGCCGTATGGCTCGGCGCAAAAGGAACGTATCCGATTTGCCCTATGCTGCGCCGCCGTTATCTTGCGCCGCTTTCTTTGTCAAGGTTCAGAATGGCTTTGCTGCCGCGTCAGCAGCGGAACGGAAAAGGGGGAGAGAGAAAGCGTCCCGCCGCCGCTGCGGTTTATTCCTCTGCCTTAAAGGTGAGGACAGCCATCATCAGTTTTGCTTGCAGCCGTTCCCGAATGTCGTGGTCTACGCCAAAATAGACGTTCCCGCGCTCGTCGTACAGCTTCCGCATGGAGAGGCGGGCTATGTAGCCGCTGAAATGCTGCAAGACAATCTTCATGGCGTCCGGGTCGCCCTTTGTCGCTGCCACAATGACAGGATAAGGAACAAGGGCATTTTCCGGGTAGCCGGGTTCGTTACCATTCGTCCCATTCATCAGCATTTTCCTCCAGATATTTTCTTAATTTCTCAAAAGAGCTTGTCCGCCTGTACTGTATCGTGCTTCTCGACGTGTTGAACAGCTCCGCAATCTCGGTATCGTTCATTCCCTCGAAGTAATACAGCAATATGGCTTTGCGCTTTTCTTCCGGCAAAGTACGGATTGCTTCAAGAAGCAGCTTTGGCGTGATTTTCTTCCCGGCTTTCTCAAAGACGGTTTCGGCGGCTTCACGTTTGAAATATTCATCAAACGTATGAAGCTGCCGCGCTTCGTCTAAGGTCATGTCGGAAAAGGTCACTTCCTTTGCCTTGTGTCTGCGAAGTTCTCTATGGGTGTCGCAAGCTTCATTGTGCAATACCGTATTACAAAACTTCTGAAAAGCACACTGTTTGTAAAACTCCCTGCTATTAGGTTCCACATTCTCACCTCCTTTCTCGTTGGAAAGTTGGTGGTGCTTCCCCCCTTTTCGCGGGGCAATACGGCGTTTTTCAAAAACGCCGAAGATTTTTTGAAATTTCTTCAAAAATTTTTTGAACGTACAAAATGCGCCCGTCCGAAAAGCCCGGACGGGCGCATAGGCATTGTAAGCAGTATCCAGATGATTAGACAGTTCATATATATAAGCGTAGTTTCCCCCGGTGGTGGGCGGGCTTTTTTTGATAAGTCAATAACTGTCGGATTTTGTCGATATGCTTTTTGCTTCATGGCGGCTACCTCCTTTAGCCGCCGATTTCAACAGTGATACCGCGTCATTTCATTAGAAGATAAAAAGAAACGGCGGCTTTGATTTTTCAAAGCTGCTGCGGAAATCAAAGAACGACAAGCAACAGTTCTGATTTTGCTCCAATATGGTTATTAGGGGCACAAATTAAAATCAAAAAAGAGCCGATAACAGCAGTATTTCAAACTGCATATTATCGGCTCTGCGTCTGTGCGTCTGGCTCTTTTAATTAAATTATTTCTGTTGTTTTTTGGCTTTATTATATGTATTAGCTAACTGTCCACAAGCTGCTTTAATCTCTCTACCATGAGAAACTCTCATGGTAACTTCAAGTCCTGTTTGCTCTAATTGATGTTTGAACGCAACCATTTCTTGTTTTTGTGGTGCTCTAATTTTTGAATTACTCGTCGGGTTGTATTGCAGCACGTTAATCATAACATTTTTGCCCTTAAACCATTTTGCAAGTTGCCTTATATCTGAGGAACGGTCATTTATACCTGGTAAAAGCAAATACGCAAATACCACTTTTCGATTATGCCTTTGAGAATAGGACAATGCTTGCTTAACAACATCTTCAATAGCGTACATGTGCATATGAGGAATGATACAGTTTCTCGCAGCCTGTGTTGCTGCATGTAAAGATATTGTCAACTGAATTTTTAGATGTTCTTCGCGCAATTTTTTTAATTGATTAACTGGACCAACTGTTGATACGGTAATGCCGTCGGTTGGAAAGTTAAGTCCATTTCTATCTCGAAGAATATGGATTGCTGCAATCAAGTTGTCGTAATTGAATAAAGGTTCTCCCATTCCCATAAAAACGATACGATTTACTTTTTGACGTATCAATACAACCTGCTGCACAATTTCAGACGGTGTTAGATTACGAACAAAACCATTGCGTCCGGACTCACAAAAAATACAGCCAACAGAACAACCAACTTGCGTACTTACGCAAACAGTCCCACCATCTCGCCGTTTAATAAAAACCGTTTCAATATACCTGTTATCTTTCAATTCATAAACATACTTTTCAGTATCGCTACTTTTATAGACTTTTTTTGTTGATATTGATAGATTTTCTTTGTGAAATGGCTGTTTATACAATTCCGTATATAAGGCTCTTGCTTTATCCTCTCCAATTACTTCCGACATTTCTTTGTAAGTAAATCCGTATGGGTCATTCAATATTTCCGTAGGTGTACTTTTAGGTAAGTGTTTCATTTAAATATCCTTCCTTTTCAAAATTAAAAAGTTTGTTTTTCAGAGTTTTTGATTATGATTTCTAGTTTTTCAACATCAACGATATGCGTTAATTTACATTTAGGGCAGAAAAGAGGAAAATTTCTTAATACCGTATTATAAAATACTTGAACCCTCGTCTTTCCGTTACAAATTGGACATTTTATCCAATATTTTTCAAGCATAATATTTCTCCTTTTGCGCAAAAAAATGCAGGTCAATTCTCAACATGAGCATTGACCTGCATTTATACATATAATACTACAACAAAATTAAGGCATAGTTTTTATACTATGTCTATACGTCGTTAGTTTTGTTGTATAGCATACGCAAAATAAGCATGACAAAAAAGCCCATATTGAAAATGGGAAAAATCTTTTTTGATTTCAATGCTTATCGAATACGCATGCTATGTAACATAAACATTCCCCCCCTTTTATATAATATTATATACAAAAGCAGCTTGTTGTCAACATATATATATATGAATTATTTTGGCTAACTGATAGAACTACGTAGACATATCCAAGAAGAAAGGGGAACAGTAAAATGTAATAGGGTGAATAACTATGGCAAAAAGACCAGTACCACGATACGACTTTAAGGCTTTTGGGGCAGCGATAAAGGCAGCGCGTGAGGGATGCAAGGAGAGCCGCAAGAAAGTAGGCGACGAAATGTTTATCTCGCCGCGCTACCTTGCGAACATTGAGAACAAGGGGCAGCACCCAAGTTTACAGATATTCTTTGAGCTGATACAGCGTTACCATATATCCGTAGACCAATTCCTTTTAGAAACGCCGCCGGAGAAGAACACGCAGCGGCGGCAGCTTGACGCGCTTCTTGACGGTATGAGCGATACAGGCATACGGATTGTAACCGCAACGGCAAAGGAGATTTCCGAAGTCGAAAAAGAGGGCGAATAGGAATGTCCGACTTAAAACTGAACAGGATTTAGAAAGCGTTGTAATCTTTTTTGAGGTTGCAGCGTTTTTCTTTTGCGTAAGTTTGGCAAAATCGCTTTTTCTCCGTAGTAGGTGATAAGAGCCTAAAGGATAAAAACATTCGTAGCAAGCATAGGAAGCGGGTACCCACTTCCGTATTTTCCCCTCCCGCGCTGCGGCGCGTCGGTTGAAAATTGCTTGTTGGGAAGTGTCCCAAACCCTCGGAACGGAAAGGAAAGGAGCGAATACATGAACGGACGCAAAAGAACGGTGCAAATCAAATTCAGAGTGACGGAAGCGGAACGGGATTTAATACTGGAAAAAATGAAGCTCGTACCCACCCGGAACATGGCGGCATATCTGCGGAAGATTGCCATTGACGGGTATATCATTCAGATAGACCATGCCGATATAAAGGCAATGACCGCAGAGATACAGAAAATCGGTGTCAACGTCAACCAGATAGCACGCCGCGTAAACGCGACGGGGAACGCATACCAAGAGGACATAGAGGAAATAAAGGGGGTGCTTGCGGAGATATGGCGGTTACAAAGATTAAGCCTATTAAAAGCACTCTAAGCAAAGCCCTTGACTATATCGAAAACCCGGACAAGACGGACGGAAAAATGCTTGTGTCCTCTTTCGGCTGCTCCTATGAAACGGCAGATATTGAATTTGAATATACCTTGTCCCAAGCACTCCAAAAGGGGAACAATTTAGCCTTTCATCTGATACAGTCCTTTGAGCCGGGGGAAGTCGATTATCAGAAAGCCCATGAAATCGGAAAGCAGCTTGCCGACGCGGTAACAAAGGGGCAGCATGAATATGTACTCACGACGCACATTGACAAAGGACACGTCCACAATCACATTATTTTCTGCGCCGTAAATTTCGTAGACCACCGCAAATATAATTCCAACAAAAGGAGCTATTACGGCATACGGAACATGAGCGACAAGCTGTGTCGGGAAAATGGCTTGTCCGTCGTCGTTCCCGGCAAGGGCAGCAAGGGAAAGAGCTATGCGGAGTACCAGGCAGAAAAGACGGGTACAAGTTGGAAAGGCAAGCTAAAGATTGCCGTTGACGCGCTTATCCCCCAAGTTTCCAGTTTTGAGGAATTGTTGCAGCGGTTACAGGCGGCGGGCTATGAGATAAAGCCGGGGAAATATGTGTCATGCCGCGCCCCCGGACAGGAACGCTTCACCCGTCTTAAAACCCTCGGCGCGGATTATACAGAGGAAGCCATAAGGGAACGGATAGCGGGCAGACGGGCAAAGGCGGCGAAAGCCCCCAGAGAGCAGCGCGGCGTTTCGCTGCTTATCGACATTGAGAACAGTATCAAGGCGGCGCAGAGTAAGGGCTATGAACAGTGGGCGAAAATCCACAATCTGAAACAGGCAGCAAAGACCATGAATTTCTTGACGGAACATAAGATTGAACAGTACGCGGATTTAGTCAGCCGGATTGAAGAAATGGCAGCGGAAAGCGGACAGGCGGCAGACGCATTGAAGGACGCGGAAAAGCGGCTTGCGGACATGGCGGTGCTTATCAAGAATGTTTCCACCTACCAAAAGACAAAGCCCGTCTATGACGCATACCGCAAGGCAAGGAACAGGGAGAAGTACCGCGCCGGACAGGAACAGGCGATTATCCTACATGAAGCCGCCGCAAGGTCGCTGAAAGCGGCGGGCATTGCAAAGCTCCCGAACCTTGCCGCGCTGCAATCGGAATATGAAGCCCTCCAAGCGCAGAAAGAAGCCCTTTATGCCGACTATGGGAAGCTGAAAAAGAAAGTCCGGGAATACGATATTATCAAGCAGAACATTGACAGCATTTTACAGGCAGACAGGCAGCCGGAACGGGAAAAGGGAACAGAGCGCGGATAAGGATAGCAAAATCCCCGCCGCTGTGCTATGATAGGGCTATCAAAAAGCAGAGGAGCGTTGAGCATGGAAAACCAGAAAATGCCGGAATATGAAACCATACGCGCCGCCGTTGCCGGGGAAAAATGGGCGGTGGAGAAAGTCGTGGAGTGCTACAAGGACGAAATCGACAGGCTATCGACGGTAGCGGTCAGACAGCCGGACGGAAGCACGAAACAGGAAATCAACGAAGATATGCGCCAGTCCATCACAAAGAAGCTGATAGAAGCCCTCCCGCAGTTCCCGCTTGAAGAAATGGAAAAGGGAAATGTCAGATAGGCAAAAAAAGAACAGGGCGCGGAAGCCAGTATATGACTTCCGCGCCCTGTCTTTTTATGGGTGCTGTTTTCGTGAATGTTACGCAGTAGAACGCCATTTTTGGGGGTAAAGGTATAAAGTATCGCCTATCCGATTTTCACGCCCGGAAAGCCCTGTAAATCAAGGGATTTTCCGCGCCTACTGCGTAACAGGGGCGCGTCTTTTCCTCATGCGCTCGGCGGCTTGTCTGCGGGTGATACGTTTCCGGCAGACGGGGCAGTATTTGACACTGTTAGAGGTTGACGCAAAGAACGCGCCGCACTCGGTACATTTCTTCTTATCCCCTGTCTGGTAAAGCTCCGCATAAAGCAGCCTGTCGGCGGGAAGCACCGCAACCCGGAACCACTTGCAGAGAAGCGAATAGGAAATGAGCTGCGGACATACGCACTCGTCCCCGTCGTCCAGTAAGATACAGTTCCCGTTATCATAATTGCAGCACGTCCGGCGCACAAGGGCGTTGACTTTCCGGCTCTGGGGCGGCGTCAGCCGCTTAACCCCGTTCATACTTCATCAGCGGCGTAAATGGGAAGCTCTGCAAATTCCGCTTCGGTCAAAGCGTCCACTTTGGAAAGGGTGCGCTTTGCAAGCTCCCGCATATCCGCGTCCATGTAGGGCAGCGCGGCGTTGACATTCTCAATCAAAGCCCGCTTGCCGCCCTCGTTGTAAATGCTCAAAAGGTTTGTTTCTTCAACAGTCAGTCTAATCATGCTCATACCTCCATATCGTGATTTTTTGTTTTTGCCGCCGCCTTTTTCGGGGCGGTCTTTGCCTTGTCTGCTTTAAGCTGCGCCCGGATAGAGGGGCGGGGCTTCCTTATCTCCCTGTCCCGGTTCTCCCCCTTGTCAATCAGCGCATACGTCCCATGTCTGCCCTCGATTTTGGAAAAGGAAAGGGTCTTGTAGGGCAGCATGGAGAAAAGGCGGTCAGTGTCCTTTGTGGCTGCAAGCCGCATGAACGCCGGGGAAAGCTCTGCCATGAAATGGGTCTTGTTCGGGCTGTTCGGCTCGTAATGCCGCTTCATTTCCCGCACAATGCGCCGCGCTTCCGTTTCAATCAGCCCGTCCCGCAAAGCTGCGATATGCATTTTGAAATCCCCCGGCGAAAGCTGCTCCCGGCTGCGCCGTTCTTCCTGTAAGAGCGATTGCAGCGCGTCCGGGTCGTTGGGTACGGCTTCAAAGCGTTCAAATTTCCCAAGCTGCGGGTCTGGGGTTCCGTCAAAATATCTCCCGGCTTCCTGTACCCTTTCCCCATGCTCATAAATCAGCTTCACCGTATCGGCGGGCAGCTCCTTTTCCTTGACGCGCTCATAATGTTTAGAGTAGTCCAGTTCGTACAGATTGCCCTTGATTTTCCCGCGCTCCTTTCCCGTCAGCTCGATTGCATAGGCAAGAACGCGGTCGCTTGTCTGCTCCATGTAGAAACGCCATGTGTTGTGGGGCGCGGTGTCTTTGAGGAAAACGTCGCGCTCCCGGAAACAGTGCGTCCCGGACGGGCGGCAGAACCACAAAAGTGTTTTGTCCTCCCTGTGGGGGCTTGCCGCCGCCTTTGCGATAATCTCTTTGTCAATGTCTAAGTCGCTCTGGTAAAAGCCTGTGTTCTGCTTCATAATCGCTTCAAGGGAAGCAAACAAATCCATGTTTTCAAATTTGCTCTGTTCCGGCATGGGTCAGCTCCTTTCCAAGTCCTGTGACTTCTGCTTTGCGTTTTTCTTCTGTGCCTTTTCCTTGTCGGCTCTAAGCTGCGCCCGGATAGAGGGTTTCTTTTCCGGCTTCGCTCCCTTGCCGCGCTCCTTGTCGGCTTTGACAGCGTTAGCCAGGTCAACAAGGGAAATCTGCTCGCCCGCCTTTACCTTTGCTTCCAGTTCGTCAACGGTGGGGGTGTTGTTGATGATACCGTCAATCATGTTCCCGTTCTGCTCTGTGGTCTGCTCGGCGGTTTTCAAGGGATTGTCCCGCTGCGCCTGTTCTGCGGCAACGGCAAACGCCCGCGTCCCATTCCCCATAATCAGATACTTTCCGTCGTCCGACTGGTGGTGAAAGCCATATCCGGCGGCTTCTATCTGCTCCCGGCTCATGGCGGTCACATGGAAAGTCCCCCTCGGTGTCTTGACAGTTTCGCCCGTTTCCAAGTCGTCCGGGGTAAGCTGCTTTTGCTCCTGTAAAAACTCCGGCACTTCCCGAAAACCTACACTGTCAACGAAATGCGCCGCGTCCTGTCCGTCCTGATGAAGCACTACCACGTCGGAAACGGAAAGGCTGTGTCCCTTAAAATCTTTGGGGTGGTCGATATTGAAACAGGTGTAAATATCTTCAAGGGAAGTTTCCGGCGCAAGGGGCGCGGAATAGACAAGCTCATAGTTCGCCCTGTCAACCACATTTCCCGCCGCCTGCAGGCGGTCGTAAGGCTCAAAGCGGAAATCCCTTGTTTCGTCCCCGCCCTTTATCTGGTAAATGGAAAAGGTGTCTTTGTCCTGTCCGGCGGTCTGCGCCGTTTCCTGTGCCTTTGCGTAAAGCTGCTTCACGTCGCCCTCGGTCAGCTCGCCGCTTTTGAGCTGCCCCATAAGCTCGCGGCATTTCTCCGGCGTTCCCGTATAAAGCACGTCGCCCATTTTCGCCCGCCCGTTCTCCTGTGTCACATAGGCTTGCAAGAGGTAGCTGTTTTCCCGGCTGTCGCTGTAAAGGTTCCGGCGCACTCTGTAAATCGTTTCCGGGGTAAAGGCTTCTTTCGGGGCTGCGCCCGCTTTTTCCTGTGCGCCGGATTTTCCCGGTGCGGCTGCTTCCGGCTCCGGCTTCTCCGGCGCGGCTTCCTGTCCCTCTCTGGTGGGCTGCTCCTGTCCGGCGGTCTGCTCCTTGTCCTGTGCCTTTTGCAGCTCCGCTAAGTTCTCGTCTATGGAATTGATAATCTCGGCGGCTGCGCTGCGTATCGTTTCAAGGGAGCTTTTCAGCTCGGACAGCTCCCGCCCGCTGCTCCACCCGGCGACATAGCCGAAAGAGTAGTCCGACGTGTCAAGCCCGTAATGTTGGCAGACAGTATAGGCGACGCTTTCCGCTTCGACTTCGCGGGTGCGGCGGTCAACGTGGGGCTGCTGCTCGTCCTTTGGCGCGTTGAGGTCAATGTCGTGCAGCTTCGCATGGGCGATTTCGTGAATAGCGGTCTTTAAGGTCTGTAATTCGCTCATGCCCTCGTTGATAGCAATGCGCTTGTCCTCCAAGTGGTAGTAGCCATGAGAGCCGCCCTCGATATTCTCAAAGGCGATAGGAACGGGGGAAGTCTTTTCAAGGGCTGCGAAAAAATCCTTGTAGCGGTCAACGTCGCCTGTCAGCTCGTCAACCGCAATGTCCGGCAGCTCCTTTCCCTCGGTCTGGGAAACGTCAAAGACGGATACCACCTTGTAGGCGGGTATGGTGACTTCCTTTTCCTCGGTGACGGGCTTCCCGTCCTTGCCGATAACGGGCTTCTGCGTGTGCGGGTCGATTTTCTGCATTTCCTGTTTGATTTTATAGGGTGACGGAGCAATGATTTTAATTCCCTTTTGCCCTTTCATCACGTTTCGTTCAAAGTTGTTCTTCCAAGCGGAAAAGCCCGCCACAAGGGAAGCGTCCGGCTTCTGCATGGCGATAAGGACGGTGTTTCGGAAGCTGTAATTATGGAATTTTGACATGACTTTCAGATATTCCCGGTAACGCTCGCTGTCAAAGAGTTCCGCAATACCCTGTTCCAGACGGTCGGTAATCTCTTTGAGCTTTTCGGCGGGCTTCTCGCTCGTCAGCACGATAGGGATAACCGGGCGCGGCTCCTGTGGCTGCTCTGCGGTCTGCGCCGTTCTCTGCCCCGGCGCGGCTGCGTCCATTTCTACCTTTGACGGGTCGGGTCTTTCCGGCTGCGGGGGCTGCGGCGTTACCCGGTATTCCTCCGGCACGTCGCGCCCGTCGTACCATTCTGTAAAGGTGTTGCGGTTGTTGTAGATATAGCCCTTTTCGGTAAACATACCGTCGTCGTTAATGGAAGCGTCCCGCCCGTATTCCTCATACATGAAATACTTTTTCGCTTCTTCGGGAAGTTCCGGTTCTTCCAGTTCATCAACCAGATAACGCCCGTATTCTTCTTCATTGTGGACGGACGGATAAATCCAGTAGCAGTCAAGGTTCTGTGCAAGGTTGATAATGTCCTGTAAGCTGTCGGCATGGTCGCCGTATTCAATGGCTGCAATGAATTTCTCCCGGTCGTCGTCAAACTGCATTTCCAAGAGCTTCCCTAAATAGTTCAGCTCGTCGGGGTGGGAATACTCGCTTAAATGCTCCGTCAAGCCGGGGATAGTGGATTGAAATTCTGTGAAATGCCATTCCTCATAGTGCTTGAAGTCAATCCCGATACGGTCAAAGACTTCTTTCAGATGTTCGGCAGTCGTGGGGAATGTCACCCATTCGCCCGCGGGTCTGCCCTCGGTGTACTTCCCAAGATTGGAAAGATAGCCGCTTAAAATCGGTTCTGCCATTTGTTCGCTCCTTTCTTTTTCAATCATGCGGTGCATAAGCTCAAAATCCTCAATGCTCATGCTCCCGTCAAATACATAGGGGTTAAAATCCTCCCCGTCCCGGTAGGGCTTTTCGGAAAAGGGAAGCCCCGCTTCATGGGCGGCTGCCCTCGCTTCCTCGATAACCTCCGGGGGAAGCCTGTCGTCATGCGCTCCGATAAAACCGTCAATGTCGTTCATGCTGTTTTCGTAGTGGTAACGCACTCCGGCGGTCAGCTCGTCAAGGCTCATGTCCTCGCCTAAATGCCCGCAATAGTAGCCGTTTAAGATAACGGCGGCGGGGTCAATGCTTTTTATTTCCTCTAACCGGCTCCTGTCCTCCGGGTAGAGCGTATCGTCCATATCAAGATGAAAATATTCCGCGTTCCATGAACGCCCCTGTTTCCAGAACGCCACCCATGCGATACCGTCCCTAAGCTCGTCTTGATAGTCCTTTACGGTGTCCCGTAAACTTGCCATAGTGAAAAACCTCCTTTCTCTGCGGCAGCGTCATAAGCTGCATTTTTTGGCTGCATGGTCTACTACGGGTACGCCCGCATTTCTGCCAAATATTTTTGAAAATTTTTAGAGGGTGAAGCCCTCCGCAAAAGAGGGTTTGGGAAACTTCCCAACAAGCAAAATCCCCGTCCGGCGCGTCAGCGTCGCAACGGGGATTTACGGAAGTGGGTACCCGCTTCCTATGCTTGCTATTCAAGTTTTTAGTTCTTCTGTACTTCGATACGGTAGTTGACGTATTTTCCGCCAGTGTCAGCCAGAACGATAGTTCCGTCGTAGGTCTTGCCTGTTTTCGGGGAGTAGAGCTTCTTTACATTTGCCTTGCCGGATTTAAGGAGCGCGGCGGCAATCTTCGCGGAAAAAGCGGTCTTGCGTTCCTCGAAAAAGCGGTCGTTCTTCCACATGACAAAGGCACATTCTTTGTTGCTGCAATAATAGTTTTTCTTCCCCTCATGGACGGGGGAACCGCAACGGGGGCATTTGCCGACAGAGGGCTTTTCCTCCCGGAACAAATCCTTTTTCCCGTCAAGTGCTGCGGCGTGTGTCCGCACAAGCTCCCGCGCCATAGCTTCAATGCCGGACAGAAATTCGCCGGGGTCTGCGGCTCCCTTTGCTATCTGCGTCAGATTGTTTTCCCATTCTGCGGTAAGCTGCGGGGAAGTGAGCATATCCGGCAAGATTGATACAAGGGCGGCTCCATTCTGCGTGGGGATAAGCTGCTTGCCTTTGCGCTCTGCAAAGCCGCCCTTTACCAGTTTTTCAATGACGGCGGCGCGGGTGGCGGGAGTGCCAAGCCCCCGGCGTTCCGCGTCCGGGTCGGTGTCCCCGTTCCCGGCGCGTTCCATAGCCGACAAAAGGCTTGCTTCGCTGTGGGGCTTCGGCGGCGTTGTGATATGCTCCGTTACTTTTGCGGCGGGGTTAGGAAAGCCCTGTCCCTCGGAAAGCTCCGGCAGCGTCACGTCTGCATTTTCCCCGTCCTCCGCTTCGGGCTTATCTTTCAGCGTCGCCCGGTATCTGCGTTCCATCTCTTTCCAACCGTCAGAAATAACAGTCTTTCCCCGCACCGTAAACTCCGTATCGGCGCATGAGAAAACCGCCGTAACCGCTTCAAAGATATGCGGCTCGGCGGTGGCAAGGAGCAGACGCGCCCCCGCAAGGGTGAGGATATTTCTCTCGCTTTCCGGCAGCGCGTCCGGGTCAGCCTTTGCAAGCTCCATAGTGGGAATGATTGCGTGGTGGTCTGATACTTTTTTACTGTCTGTTACCTTTGCAACCTCCGGCGTGAAGTCCGCGCCCGCCATAAAGGGGAGCTTTTCGCAAAGCAGCGCGATAATGCCCGCTGCGGTGCCGCCCATGTCGTCAGTAAGAAAGCTGCTGTCCGTCCTCGGATAGGTAAGCAGTCTTTTTTCATAAAGGGCTTGTGCAAGGTCAAGGGTCTGTTTCGCGGTGTAGCCGAAAATGCGGTTCGCTTCCCGCTGCAAAGAGGTAAGGTCAAAGAGCTTCGGCGGGGCTGCGGTTTTCTTCTCTCTGGTAAGGGAAACGCATACCGCCGTTTCTGTTTCGCAAGCCCCTTTCAGCGCGTCGGCTTCTGCCTTGTCTGAAATCCTTTCGCTTGCCGCTTCCGCGCCGGATAAATCAAGGCGAACATGATAATATTTTTCTTTCTGGAAATGGGAGATAGCCGCGTCCCGGTCGGTGAGCATTTTTAAGGTCGGGGTCTGGACGCGCCCCACGTTCAAGGTCTTTCCATACAGGCAGGAGAAAAGCCGGGTGGCGTTAATGCCGATAAGCCAGTCAGCCTTTGCGCGGCAGAGGGCAGACGCAAAGAGCGCGTCGTAGTCCCGCCCGTCTTTGAGGGAAGCAAAGCCCGCCTTAATCGCCCCGTCCTCCATTGAGGAAATCCACAAGCGGCGCATGGGCTTCTTGCAGCCCGCCGCTTCGTAGACAAAGCGGAAAATCAATTCTCCCTCGCGCCCCGCGTCGCAGGCGTTCACCACTTCGGAAACGTCGGCGCGGTGCATAAGCTCTTTTAAGGTCTTGAATTGCTTCCCCTTGTCCGGGTCAACGGCGTACTGCCATTCCTCCGGCAGAATGGGTAAGCTGTCAAAACTCCATTTTTTATATTGCTCCCCGTAGGCGGCAGCTTCCGCAAGCTGTACCAAATGCCCGACGCACCATGAAATGAGGTAGCCGACGCCCTCGATATATCCGTCTTTCTTTTCCTTAACGCCAAGCGCGGCGGCGATAGTCTGCGCCACGCTCGGCTTTTCTGCAATCACAAGTCTAAGTGCCATGAAAAAATCCTCCTTTCAGCGTTCCGGCGCGGTGTGCTTCTTCTCCTGTGCCTGTTTCAGACAATAGCCGATACAGGGGGATTGCGCCTTATAAGGGCAGCGCACACACGCCGGGGATTTTGGAACGGGCGGCGCACTGTCACGCCGCCCGGTGGGTCTTTGTACCATCATTTTTTCCAAAGGATTTTCGGTGAAAAGCCTCATGCTTCCTCGTCCTCCTGTTCTTCATCAGAAAGCCCGTCCCCCTCGTCCTCGTCGTAATCGTCAAAATCGAAATCTTCAAGGTCGGTGTCGCCCTTGACGTTCTGCTTTGGCTTCATAAACTTAAAATAATAGAACGCGCCCCCGCCGCCAAGAAGTGCCACGACAAGGAAAAGCACAAGCCCGCCTGTATTGCCTTTCTCTTTGGGCTGCTCTGTTGGTTTCTCGGTTTCCGGCTCCGCTTCCTTGCCACTGCAAGCGGTCATGTTGTCCTTGCAGACAGGGCAGCTCACATTTACCTTTCCGGCTTCGCATTTATCGGTGCAACTGCAAACGGCGGGCGGGGCTGCTTCGGTGCTTCCGTCCTCCATAAGTGCTAAGAGGTCGGCTTCGTCCACTTGATTAAGGAAATGTACGGTGTCCTCGCCCTCGTCGTCCCGGTCAATGAGGATATAAAAGTAATTGCCGTTTTTGGTCGTTACGGTGATAAGCTGCTTGTTGCCGCCGAAATCGTCTACAAGGGTCGCGTTCCCGTCCGGGGTAAGGGGTTCTTCCTTTTGGGGTTCCTCGTAGACAACGCCGCTGTCGTTGGTGTCGTCCTCTCCCTCCGGGGTCTGTGCAAAAGCGGTGACGGAAAAGCCGCCCATAAGTACAAGGGCGGCGCAAAGTGCGGTCAAGGTTCTAAGGATTTTCTTATTCATTCTCGGTGTCCTCCATTTCTTCGGTGTCATGGTCTGCGGGTTCTGCGGGGTAGCCCGGCGCGGCTTCCATGCCCGGAATACCGCCCCCGGAAAGCATAGCGGAAAGCTCATGCGGGGAAAGGCGCATGGAGCGCACAAGCTGTACGATTTGCAGGTTTTCCGCTTCGGTTTTCTGCGCTTCAAGCCCCCTTAATTTGTTCTGGTACTCGGTGATTTTCTCGCGGGTCTTTGCAATCTCCCTGTCGATACGTTCAATTTTGTTCATAGCCATAAATAAATTTCTCCTTTCTTTGCTCAAAAATATGTTAATTCCAGTTCATCAGCCCATAGCCTTTGATACAGGAGTAATTGACGGGGTAGCTCTTTATCTTGCAGGCGTCGCCGGAATTGCCCTCGACGGTATAGACGCGCTCCCCGTCCGTTCCGATAACAAGCCCCACATGGTCTGCGCTCCCGTCCCCGTCCCAGTCGAAAAAGATAGCGTCGCCGGGGGCGATATTCTCATAGCCCCTCGCGCCCCATTGCCCGCGTGACTGGAACCAGGGTACGCCCTGTGACTGGCACCCGGCAAAGCGCGGCTCGCTCTTTCCGGCTTGATTGTAGCACCATGAAACGAAACAGGCGCACCATTCCACGCGGCTGTTAAATCCGTACCAGCTCCAAAAGGGTCGCCCGCCCACGTTGCCGACTTGCCGCTTTGCAAGGTCTACAACGGCGGTGTTGCCGGGGCGTGTGCCGTTTACAAGCTGTACGCCGCTTAAATCCTCGGACGCGCCCATATCGGGGGAGCCGCCGCCGAAAATCAGCGGTTTGTTTCCGCTTGTTTCCAGATAGACGCGGTACATTTCAAGCTGCTGTGGCGTTAGAAGTTCCTCCGCAATCTCGGAAATGGGCTTGTTCGTCAGCTTCACATTAAGGATATGGTACTCGTAGGGTACTTCCTCGGTGGTCGTTTCCCCTGTTTCCGGGTCGGTGCTTGTTTCTGTGCGGTAGCGGATTTCCGTTTCTTCCGTCAGCGTCAAGGTGTACTGCATGGCAAAGACGCGGTTTAGTTCTGCCTGTGCGCTCTGCGGGGTGTAGGTCTGTAAAAGGGCGGTGAGGTAGGACGCTAACTCATGGGGGTTATGCCCGATACTGTCAAGGTCATAGCGGTATTCGTCATAGCCGGGGTGGGTGCTTTCGATATTGTCAATCTGCTGCTGAAGCTCGTTTTCCTTTGCGGCGTAATTGTTCTCCGTCGCCACAAGGTCGCTGTCCTCCGACGTGTAGGAAGTCCCAAGTATGCCGTTCATCAAGCCGGAGAACATGGAGCCGCAAGAGGAAAGCCCCGCCGATACCATGATGAATAAGAGCAGCGCGGCAACGGCGATACATACGCCCGCCGGGTGCCGCCCTACAAAAGCGATTGCCCGTTTGGTTTCCTCGGCGGTTTTCTTTGCCGCTTTCCTTGTATTCTCCGCTGCCTTTTTTGCTGTGGCTGCGCCCCCTTTTTTCGCTGCCTTTGCATACTGCCGCTTGATTTGCTGCTTCTGCATGAAGCGGGAAAGGGGATTGCTCGCAATCTGCGGATTGTCATGTAAGGCTTTGTGGTACTGGAAATCCACATTTGCCTTGAACGCCGCTTTCTCTGCCTTTGCCGCCGCCCGGTAGGGTTTCAGCTTGTGGCTGCGGTAGCCCTCCTTGACTTTCCTCGCCCCGTACTTTGCGCCGCGCTCTGCCAGTTCTTCGGATTTGTGCGCCCCCTCAACGCCGGAATTGTCCTTTTCAACGGAATGTATCTTGTTGTGGACGAAAATACCCGCTTCCTGTGCGGGGCGGGATAGCGGGTTATTGTGGGGCTTATTCTTTCCTATGGGCTTTTCCCGTTCCTCAAAGCGTAGGCGGGTCTTGCCTTTCCCGGTAGCTTCGTCAAAGGTGCGCTCCCGTACAAGTTTCTTTTCTTTGGGGATAGCCGCCTTTGCCGCGTCCAGACGGTCGGCTGCTTTGTCCGATTTTCGGATATACTTTTCAAGCTCCGGCGTTGCCCGTTCCTCGTCGGTAAACTGCAAGCGGGAAGATTTTTCTTTTGCTGTGGCTTCTGCCTGTGCTTTCCTCGCCGCCTTTTTGCTCGCCTTTCTGGTACGCGCCCCGTCGATACGCTCCAAGACGCGCTCGGCTGCGGCGGTGTCCTGTTCCCGTTCTGCCCCCGGCGCATGGGGAAGTGGCGGCGTGTCGGTTAAGGGCGGGGAAGTTGCGCCGCCCGGTAGGGGCTGCGCTGCCTGTTCCGGCGGCTGCGGTGCTTCGGTCTTTGCAAAGTCCGCGTCCCTTATCCGCTTGCTGATACGTTTCTTTTTCCCGGTGGCGGCGTTTACCTCGACAGCCCCCTCGCGGGTCATTTTCTGCGTGACTTTCTCACGCGCTCGATACTGTTTTATTTTTCTGTCCCTCCAATCCGCGCCCTTGCAAGGGCGCAATACTCGGCGTTTATCTCAATGCCTATATAATGCCTGTCAAGCTGCCTTGCGGCTGCCCCCGTCGTGCCGCTGCCGAAAAAGGGGTCAAGCACAACGCCGCCTTTCGGACAGCCCGCCTTGATACAGGTTTCGGCAAGTTTTGGCGGGAACGCGGCGAAATGCCCGCCCTTGTAGGGAACGGTATTGATAAGCCACACGTCCCGCCTGTTCCGCATGGTCGGCATGAGGGCTTCGTCGTAGTAGCTGCCGCTTCGCGCCCGGTTAAGCCCCTGTACTTTCCCCTGTCCGGGTATTTCGTCCGCATATTTCTGTCCCGCGCTGCGCCCGGTGCGGTACCGCGCCGCCGTTGTGGGGGCTAACGGCTCGGCTATGGCGGCTGCGTCATAGAAATATTTCTTTGACTTCGTAAGCAGAAAGATATGTTCATAGCAGCGGGTAGGGCGGTCTTTCACGCTCTCCGGCATGGGGTTTTCTTTCTGCCAGATAATGTCGCTCCGTAAATACCACCCGTCAGCGCGTAGGGCAAAGGCTAAAAGCCAAGGGATACCGATTAAGTCCTTTTGTTTGCAGCCGGAAACGCGGTTGTTTCTTGCAATCTGCTGTCCGTTTCTGCCTTTCGGGTTCTTCGGGTCTGCATGGTAGCCTTTATTTCCTGTGCCGCAGTAAGTGTCCGCGATATTCAGCCAGAGCGTACCGTCAGAACGCAGTACCCGGCGCAGCTCGCGGAAAACCTCGGTCAGCCTGTCAATGTACTGCTCCGGCGTGTCCTCCCGCCCAATCTGCATATCAAGCCCATAATCTCTAAGCGCATAGTAGGGCGGGCTTGTGACGCAACAGTGTACGCTTTCCTCTGGAAGCTCCCGCAAGGCATAGAGCGCGTCGCGGTTGATGATGGTGTCAGTTTTCAGCCCGTTCATGCTTCGCCTACTTCCTCCGGCTTCGTCGTCATTACCCGGTAAAGCTCGGTGTCTTTCGGGAAGCGGTCTACAAAGGGCAGCACCACGTTCCCGTAGAAGATAAGCCCCTCGCCCGCTTCGGTGTGGGTGACATATTTCATCTGCTGCGGGGAGATGTTGAGCTGCTTTGCAAGGATAGCCCGGTCGCCCGCCGCCTGATTGAGCATGAGGACAAAATCAGAGTTTTCAAAGATATTCTCCACTTCGCGGGAAGCAAGCAAATCCTTGACATTCTGCGTAATGGCTGTGGGTATGCCGCCCCATTTTCTGAAACGCTTCCAGATTTCAACGGAATAGGCGGCGGTCTGTTCCTCTTTCAAGAGAAGATGAAATTCGTCCATAAAATACCGGGTGGATTTCCTTTCTGCCCGGTTGACGGTGACGCGGTTCCATACCTGGTCCTGCACAATGAGCATACCTAACTTTTTGAGCTGCTTCCCAAGCTGCTTGATGTCAAAGCAGACAAGGCGGTTGTTCAGCTCCACGTTGGTACGGTGGTTGAATACGTTAAGGCTCCCGGAAACGTAAAGCTCCAATGCCGCCGCGATACGCGCCGCTTCCGGCTCCGGCTGCTTCAAAAGCTCGTCGTAGAGGTCGCCCAAGATAGGCATTTTCTCCGGGTCGGGGTCTGCAAGGAAAGGGCGGTACACGTTCCTAACAGCGCGGTCAATGACGGTCTTATCGACAGGCTGCAAGCCCTCCTTACCGCCTATGACAAGCTCGCAGAGGGAGAGGATAAAGTCGGATTTCAGCGCAAGGGGGCTGTCGTCCTCGGAATAGTTGAGGTTAATATCCATAGGGTTCACATACTGGGGCTTCCCGTCAATGCCCTTGCCCGTAGGCGATAACCGTATCACTTGCCCGTCAAGCCGCTGCACAAGGGAAAAATACTCTGCTTCTGGGTCGCAGATAATAATGTCGTCGTCTGTAATGAGGAAAGCGTTTGTCATTTCCCGTTTGGCGGCAAAGGATTTCCCGCTTCCCGGCGTACCCAAGATTAAGCCGTTGGGGTTCTTTAGCTGCTTGCGGTCGCAGAGTATCATGTTGTTAGACAGGGCGTTCAAGCCGTAGTACAAAGCCGCGCCCGTCTGGAAAAGCTCCTGTGTGATAAAGGGGATAAAGATAGCGGTGCTTGACGTGGTAAGCCCTCTTTGAATGGGGATAAGGTTCTCCCCAAGCGGTACAGAGGACATAAGCCCCGCTTCCTGTTGGTAGTCAAGGCGGGTTAAGGCGCAGTTGTTCTTCTGTGCTATGCCCGCCGCCGCGAATACGTCATTTTCCAGTTTCCGCTTCGTGTCCGCCATGTTCACCACAAGGAACGTCAAGAGGAACATTCTTTCATTCCGGCTCTGCAAGTCCTGTAAGAGGTTCTTCGCTTCGCTGCCGAACGTGGCAAGGTCGGACGGGATTATATCCATGTCATAGCCGCTGCGTACCGCTTTTTTCTGTTCCTCGATTTTCATTTTGTCAAGGTCGGTGATTTTCCGCTTGATTGTCTTTATGGCTTCGGTCTGGTCGATACTGTGGATATGCAGATTGACGATAACGCCCGTTTCCAAGTCCAGAATATCCGATAAGATACGGTCGTTTAACTCCGGGGCAAGGATTTCAAGGAATGAAACCGCGCCGATTTTGCGCCCCATGCGGAAATAACGCCCCTCGCCAAAACGGAAAGAGGACGGGGCGATAAAGTCCTTTGTGGAAAGCCCGGACGGGGCAAGCCAAGAAAAATCAAAGGAAAACTGCCCGCCCTCCGGGTGGAAAATGCCATGCAGCATTTTAAGGCGTTCATAGCCTGTCATGGGGCGGGCAGCTACGCCCAAGAGCTTAAAGTTGTTCAGCACGTCCGTTTCGATACGGGCAAGGCGGGATTTCGCCGCGCCCAGACTGTCGGCTTCAATGGCAAAGGTGATATACTTTGCCTTGACAAGCCCGTTGTTGCCCTTTGCAAGCTGGTTTTTCAGCATATCCCGGTATTCTGTGCGGATAGAATTGAAAGCGTCCTCCTGTGCCGGGATATTGACCGCCTTTTCCGCTTCGCCCCGCTGCGTCCCCTGATTGATGAAAGAAAGCTGCACCGAAACGGAAGCGTCAAAGTAGTTTAGGAAGTCGCACCAGTTCTCAAAAATGGCGGTCTTGTCGTCTGCCTGTGCAAGCTGATAGTTAATATCTTCAAAGGCGACGGTCTTTGAGTATTTGCGCTGCGTAACCTTGCAGATACCGTCCGGGTACATCTGGATATAGGGGATTGTCTGCTGCGCGGTGTGCGCTTTCCCGTCGCCCTTTGCCTGTCTGATGATTTCCGCAATCTGCTTTTTCTCGGCGCGGGTGAGCTTGCGGGGCGGGTTAGGCTTTGCGCTTCCCGCCGCGCTGTTTCTTCGTGTTTCCTTTTGCAATCGCTGATACCTCCTTTTCAAGTTTTCTCTGCCGTTCTAAGACGGAATAAAAGTTGTCTGTCCTGTATGGTCGTTCTTTGGGGGCTATGAATTTTGTCTGAATGATGTTCTTCACCACCACTTCAAGGGGCTGTCCATGCTTCTCATACATGGCAAAGAGGAAACAGGGCAGCATGACGGCAATCATAGCCATAGACGCAAGGCTGGTGCCTGTGCTGTCTTTGAGCAGAAAGAAAAGCGGCAAGCCGAACAGGAGAGCCGCCGCAAAACATACAATCTGCCGTTTGGTAAGGTTGAACGCTACTTTTGTCTTGACTTTGGATAAGTCTTTGGGTACGGGTACATACGCCAAGTGAAAACCTCCTTTCTCTGGGTTTGGTGTTGCTGTAATTTTCCATAAGGGTAATCAAGGCAAAGGTCAATCTATGCCCTTTGCCCGCCCGTATTATATGGGGGTTATCCGCGTCAAGGTCGGGTCGTATTTTCGCCGCTTCGCTCTGAAAATCTCCACCCTGCCCTTGACACGCCGCTAATGCGCGGAAAAAATCGACTTCGCCAGTGCGCCGGATTTGAACAGGGAGAAACAGAGGATAACGGTGTAGGCTGCAAGGGAGAATATCGCGCTGTGCAGATTGTCCGCTATTATCATGTTGTTTACCAGAACCGCGTAAATGCCGACGCATATCATAATGAGGAAGCCTTGAAAACCGATAGCGAACAGGGATTTTAGGTAGTTGTTTCCTATCTGCCCCCATTCCCGGTTAGTCATAGTTGCAAACGGGATAGGCGATACCGAACAGTAAAGGTAAATTTCTATCATACGCCCGTAGAGGATAACGGTTATCAGTACGGACATGATTTTCATGCACAAGCTCACAAGGCTTGTTTCCATGACAAGTAAGAGCAGTTCGGGGATTTCCATAGCGTCAAGCCCGCTTTGCATGGAAGCAAGGGCGGCGGCAACATCAATCTCTGTGCTGCCGCCGATTACCCCCGCCGCGCCGGAAACAACGTGCTGCGCCATATCGAACACCGCCATAGTGATGTCAAAGGTGTGCGTCACAAGGTAGACTGCCACAAACGCCTTGAACACCCACTTGAAGAACATGGAAGTGTCAACGTCGTGCATATTGTTCTTTTCCGTTACCATGCTGATAAGCTCATAGCATAGGACGTAGGTAATGACAAGCCCCGCAATGGGTACGATTACATTCTCACTAAGGGTCTGTATCATGGAGAATATATTTGCGTTCCACCCTTGCGGGGTCTGCCCTACCTCTGCGGCGATAGTGCCGACTTTTTCGTTTACGTCCCCGAACATAGTTGACAGATTACCGTTTATGGCTCCTATGAGGATTTCCTTTATCCATTCGTTAATCGCGTCAAGTATGCTCTGCATAAGCCTTTACCCGCGCTTCTTAACCGAACAGCCCGGAAAGCAGCGGTACAAGGGTCATGCCGATAAGGGCAACGCCGCCGCCCGCCATAAGCTGCTTCATGCCCTGGCTTTTTGCTGATGTGTGATAAAGAAGTAATAGAAGTGTAAAAAATTTTGCCGTTCCTATCCGGCACTTGCGCATTGTGTCGGATAGGTCGGGCGGTTATTCGGGCAAGTCCACCTTGCCAACAAAAGAATAATAAATCTCAATGTCCTGTCTGCGGGTCTTGTTCTCGTCATAGCTGCACTCATGCACAACGATTTTCTCTACAAACTCCCGCAGCAGAGTAGGGGTAAGTTCTTCAAAGCTGGTATGCCGCCGGACAACATTCATAAACTTTTCTGCGTTCACGGTGGCTTCCTGTGCTTTGGAAAGCTCCGCTTGGATAGCGGCGGCTCTTTCTTTCAGCTCCCGTTGTTCTGCTTCATAGTCTGCCGACAGTTCTGTGAAACGCTCGTCTGATATGCGCCCGGTCACGCTGTCCTCATACAGCCGCTTGAAGATAGCGGATAACTCGGCTATGCGTTTCTCGGCGGCTTCCAGTTCCTTTTTCTTGGCGGCGTTCCTGCGCTTGCCCCCGTCCTCGTTCTGCTCAATCAAGAGCTTCATAAACCGGGCTTCATGCTTTGCCGCATAGCTTGTCACTTTCCGCAGATTGGAGAGTACACCAGCGGTCAAGAGGTCGGTGCGGATAAAGTGCGCCGTACAGTCATGGGTGCGCTTCTTGTAGTTGCCGCAGATATAACAGTCCTGCTTGCGCTTGTCCGTCTGGTATCGCTGCTGATACATGACACTGCCGCAGTCCGCACAGAACAGTATGCCGGAGAACAAGCCCACTTCATCATAGCGGTTGGGGCGTTTACGCTGCTTGCGAAGCTCCTGCACCCGTTCCCATGTCTGGGTGTCTATGATAGGTTCGTGGTGGTTCTCAAAGATTGCCTGCTTATCCTCGTCATTGTAAATGATTTTACTGCACTTATAGGATTGCGTGGTAGTCTTGAAGTTTACCAAACAGCCCGTGTATTCCCGGTTTTCAAGGATATGCACAACGGTATTGGTCGCCCACTTGCACTCATAGCCGGGGTGGTAACGGTGGGTGTGTCCCGTCCTGCGGTATTCCAGCGTCCCCGGCGTGGGGATTTGCTGCTCTGTGAGCATACGGGCTATCTTGGTCGGACCGTTTCCGGCAAGGCAGAGGTTGTATATCTGCTTGACTACGGGTGCAGCTTCCTCGTCAATAATAAAATTTTCGTCCTCGTCCATGAGGTAGCCATACACAGGCTTGCTTGTGATGGGCTTGCCACTCATGCCTTTTGAGCGTTTTACCGCCCGTATTTTCTTGCTCGTATCTCTCACCAGCCATTCGTTAAAGATATTCCGCAGCGGGGCAAAGTCATTGTCGCCCTGTGCGCTGTCCACTCCGTCATTGATAGCGATGAAGCGGACACCTTTCTGTGGGAAAATCATTTCCGTGTACATTCCCACTTGCAGGTAGTTTCGCCCTAACCTCGACATATCCTTTACAATAACTGTCCCGACTTTTCCGGCTTCAATGTCCGCAAGCATGGCTTGAAAACCGGGGCTTTGAAAGTTCGCACCAGAATAACCGTCGTCCGTGTACCAGCGCAGATTGGAAAAGCCGTTCTGCTTTGCATAGGTTTCAAGGATACGCTTCTGGTTGGAAATGGAATTGCTCTCGCCTTGCAGCTCGTCCTCATGGGAAAGTCTTGGGTAAAGGGCGGTAATTGGTTGTTGGTTGGTCTGTCTTAACATAAAATCCTCCGTTTCCGACAGCCAGCCCCACTATTCCGTACCTTGATTGTACCACATGGGGCGGCTGTCTGTATAGCGGCAAAAGCGTCAAATCTGCTTCTTTATGGTCGGTCAAATCGCCGTTTTTTGTGTAGCAGCTTCCGCTTCCAGCACTTTCATCATCTTGTCGGCTGCGGTGTCGGTTGCGCCCTGCTTGAAGAAGCCGGAAACGGTAAGGACGGAGTTGCCCATGCGGATTTCCGTTACACAGTCCGGGCGGCGGTCTGTTTTGGTGGTGCTTGTCTGTTTGGTTTCTGTCATAGGCTCTCCTTTCGCTGCTTCATCAGTTGCTTTAAGCGTTCCAGCTTTTCCTGTGCGGTTTCCTTTCGGAAGTTGCTGCCCGTGAAGCGGACGGGGGCGCACATGGAAGTCAGCCTGTCATAGATACGGGCGTGGGGCGTGTCCTGCGGGTGCTGCAATTCCTCCAGCGTGAGGTTGGTCGTGGCGATCAGCGGCTTGCCGCTTCGGTAACGGCTGTCAATCACGCTGTAAACCTGTTCCAGCCCGTATTCTGTCCCTCGCTCCATACCGAAATCATCAAGTATCAGCAGAGGGTAGCTGCAAAGGCGGGAAATATATTCGTTCCTGCCCTCAAAGCTGGCGGAAAGGTCATTGAGTATCGTTGCAAAGTTTGTCATGCGAACGGCAACCTCTTTTTCCATAAGGGCGTTGGCGATACAGGCGGCAAGGTAGCTTTTTCCTGTCCCCACACCGCCCCAAAACAGGTAGCCGATATTTTCAGCCTGCATGGTTTCCCAGCTCTCCACATAAAAGCGGGCGGTTTCGGTCTGTGGGTTTCTGCCATTGTCATGCTCAAATGTCCAGTTCCGCATAGCGGGGTCGGTAAAGCCCCGGCGTTTCAAGTCCTCCACTTCTTCAAGGTGCTTCTGTCGGCTTTCAGCGGCTTGCTGCTTTTCACGGGCTGCCCGCTGGCAGTCGCAGTCTGTTGGGTGGCGGTCACGCCCGAAACAAGTCTTTCCCTCTGCAAAGTAGGCTTCTTTGGGCGTATGGCACTTTCCGCAGTATAAAAGCCCGTCCTCGCCTGTGTAGTCCTCCGCTTCGGCGGTAGTGGTTGTAATATCCATAATCATAGCTTCAATCTCGTTTTTCATAAGCTCTCGCCCTCCTTGCATGAATAATCGGGTATGCCCTGTTTCGGGGCAGCCTTGCCTTTGGCAGCGTCCTCCTGCGCCCACTTGTAAATGGTGGCTGCATGGCTATGGTACTGCTTCCCGGTGGAAGCGATATGGCAGGAAAGCCGGTCAATATAATACTCCCACTTGTCGGGCAGCTCTGTTTTCAGCCCAGAAAGCTCTGTATCGGTCAGTATCACATTGTTGTATCTGCCATAAGCGGCGGGGGCGGGGTGTCCCGTTTCTCCCTCTCTCTCTTTTTCTAACTCTATCTCTTTCTCTAACTCTAACTCTATCTCTGGTGGACGAATGTCGGACAAATGTCCGCCTTTTGTCCGGGACGGTAAAAGTGCCTTGTTTTCCAGCCTTGCAGCCCGTTTTCTCTCGGCTTCGGTAGAGGACTGTCCTATCATCAGCTCAATGTCGGTCATATAGAAAGCCCCGCTGTCAAGCTGCTCCACAAGCCCCAACTGCCGGAAAATCTCTAAAGCCCTTTCAACCGTCCCTATCTGGTGGCGGGTCAGTGTCGCTATCATCTGCGCTGTGTAGGGGATATGCTCGTCAAGCTGCAATTTCCCGCCGTTTTTCAGCGATTTTAAGTACAGCTTCAAGAGGATATTGGAGTATAAAATCCCGTCTTTCATATCTTCCAGCAGCACAATGGAGTCGCTGTCAAAAAAGTTCTCTTTCAGCTTGAGGTAGTAATATTTGCGGTTATCTGCCATTGTCCCTGTCCTCCTTTTTCCGGCGTTTGGAGTAGTAGCGGGGGCAGAGTATGATAACCGCCCGGAAGCTCTGCTTGCAGCTATGGGTACAGCCCCGGCAGAGGTCGTTGTATGTGATACGGTCGCAGGTGGTATTCCCGACTTTTACTTGCCGCAGGAAAAAAGACCATTCCAGCCGCCGTTTCTTGCTCATTCTTGGCATGGGTGCGCTCCTTTCTGCCGTTTCCGCTGGTGTGGCGGTATCGGCGGTAATTCTGTATCATCTCGGTATCATTTTCGGGGTTTTTCTGCCCTGTAAGCCCGTTAAAAAATCCTTTGGTATTGCGGGTAGGGTACGGGGCAGCCTCCTTGTTCTGTATGGGTTCGGGTACATTTTGGGGTGGTTTTTATCGTTCCTGTTCCTGCCTTTTCACAGGCTTGCGTTCCCGGCGTAAAATCTGGTCGATATTGCCCTTGACAGTCTGTAAGCGGCGGTATTCCTCCCGTTTTGCCCGGTAATCGTTGTAGCCGCTGTTTTTCTCTTTGATAAGGCTTTCAATCTCTGCTTGCAGGGCTTTATAGCTCGGCAGCTTGGAAATGCCGTTCTCCCTGAAATAACGGGCGGCTGCGTCTGCTATGATAAAGTCGCTTTCGTGCTTCTGACGGTAGGCTGCTTTTGCTTTGGCGTTTTTCTGCTGTTTCAGCCCGTCCCGGACAGGGCGGGTCTTGGAATAGGCAAGCACCTGCCGTTGCAGCTCCTTTTTCCCGTTCAGCGTCTTTTCCACCTGCTTCAACTCTGTAAGGCTTTCCTGCATGGCGGCATAAGCGGCAGAACAGGCTTCGTCCAGTTCCTCCGGGGAAGAAAAGCCATACTGCTGATAGGCGGTAACGGTAGCCGCCATCTGCTTTAGGTTGTGCTTTGCCGCCCAGCGGTCATAGCCCACGCCCTTGCCCTCGGCTCGCTTGGCTTCCCGGTCAACCATGCGCTGCAAGGTGTTGTCTGCCGGGGTGGTTTTTGCGGCTTTTTCCTCCCGCAAGCGTTCCTTTTGGGTGTAGGGGTATTCGGGTATGGCTGTGGTCTGTTCGGCGGCTCTGCGGGCGTTCTGCGTGAGCAGGGTAAGGACAGCAGCCTTGTCAAAATCGTCCCCCAGCTTCCGGGCTGTGATAGGCTTCGTCCTGTCCGGCGTGAGGTAGGAAAGTCGCCCCCGGCTCTCCTTGACGGTCACGCCCTCCCGCAGCAAAAGGGAAGAAAACTCGTCAAAGCTGCCAGCTTGGGAAAGTGCCTGCCGTATCGTCCGGCGCAGCTTCGCCTTGTCCGTTTCAAACTTGGTGGGCTTGGTCGGCTGTCCTGCGGCTTCTCTGACAGCGTTCTCTTTATCAAGGGCAAGCTGCCCTTTCTTTGCCGCCCAGTATTCCCGTTCCGTTATCCGTTCCTTGCTGCCGTTCAAGAGGTCGATTTGGTAAAGCCCCTCCCGGTGGCACATTTCCATGACTTCACTCTTGAAATATTCCATAGCGGCGTTGGTGCAGCGGTGCTTGCAGCCCTCCCTTGTGTCGGCTGGTCTGTCCATGTAGGGCAGAAGCGGGACTTCGTAAATCCGCAGGGAGTTGATGACGATATGCACATGGATATTGCCGCTGTGGTTATGCCCGTCCGGGTGGGTGCATACAAGGGCTTGGTGTCCGGGGAAATGCTCTTTACAGAACTGCTCGCCCAGCTCCTGCGCCCGGTCTACGGTCAAACCGTTGTCTGTCTCGTCCCGTGGGTCAAAGCTGATGATATAATGGTGGCTTTTCACATCTTCCCGTTTTTGGTTTTTCTCATAGCGGAGATTGGCTCGCATACAGGCAACGGCGAAATCCTCGCCCCCGCAGTTGAGGGAAGAAATGCGGTAATCCTCCCTCGGTATCAGCCGCCCGTTTTCATCAAGGGTGGGCTTCATGGTAAACTCGTCATGCTCAAATGTGAGGTAGGCTTCCGCTGCGCCATAGTCCGCATTTTTAGAGCTGATATGTTTGAATGTTGCCAACAGCGTCACCCACTTTCTGCAAGACTTCAAACTTTAGGGCGGCAAGGTCGGAAACCGCCGCCCGTACCTCCCCGGCAAGCTGCGGGTAGGGGCTGTGCCACTCGTTCAGTGTCCGGGCTATCTGGTTTAAGTTGCCGCCGATCCTGCCGTATTCGGCGGTCAGCTTCCCGACAGCGGCAAGCAGCTCGTCGTTGACGGGGGAAACGGTTATGATGGGGCGTATGGCTGCCCCGGTTATGGCTTGCCGGATAAACTCGGCTTGGCTCATGTTGTAAGCAGAAAGCCGCTGGGCAAACTCGGCGTATTCTTCCTCGGTCATGCGTGTCTTGACTACCCGGCTGCGGTGCGGTGTGTTGTATCGTTTTCGCATGGTAAAAACCTCCTTTCGGCTGCCGCATGGCTGCGGCGGGATAAGCGGCGTAAGCCGCATAAGCAGGGTTTGGGGAAGGCACTCCCCAACAAGATTCCCGCAGGGGCAAAATGAGCGAAAAGCGAATTTTGGTACTGCGGTAGAATCTTGCTCTCCGTAACTGCAAACCCCGGCGCATATGGGGGCTTCTCATTTTCCGCTAATATAACGCTCGAAAAGGGCTTTGCTGCCCGCTGTAGGCGGTCTTTTTTCCTTTCCGCTAAAGATACATTTCAAAGACCGTCATCTACCCGCTGGACGGGGATTTTCTCAAATTTCCTTTTGCTCCTGTAATCCGGGCAACAGCTTTTTGGCAACTGGCGGGGTAGAGAATTTTTCTTTTCACTCACTACTGCAACCGGCAAGGGGCAAAATGGCCGGAAATAGAATAGAAAAAAGCAGTAAATCTTTTTCAAGACTTACTGCTTTCGATGGCCGCCGGTGGGCGGCAAGTATTCAGTTTTTATGGCTCGTCCGGCGGGTAGTCAAATTGGAATTTGAGCAGACAGGCAATCAACCGTTCTTTCACATAGTCCTCAACTTCGGCATTGACTTGCCCGTTCATTTTGGAAAAGTATCGGATATATCCGGCATAGTGGGAAAGAACTGCGTCCACGGCTTCCGGGTCGCCTTCATGGGCTTTGACAATGGTTTCATAGGGAAGTAGCCTACTCATGGCGGCTCACCTCCATTTCCTCCCGTAACCGCTGCAAGGCAAGTTGGATATGCCGCCCCGCTGTGCTGCGTGTTTGACCAAAGTACGCACCGATCACGCGCTGCGGCTGGTGCAGGAAATAGTAGCGGAAGATTTCTTCCTGCGCTTGTTCCGGCAAAGTCGAGAGTGCAGCGGCAAGGGTGACGTTGCAGAGCAGGACGGTCTGGCCGCAGACGATAAAGGGGTGTTCTTCGTCCGGCTCCGGCTCGGCAAACTGGACAAACTTCTCATTTGTCAGATAGTTAAGGGAAATTTCCCGTTCCCATTTCTGCCGCAGCCGTATGATTTTCCCGATGGCGGCATACCGAATAACGGCTTTACAAAAGGCGTTGTGCTTGCACCGGATATACTCTTGATAGGCTTCAATCTCGGTCATGGAAATTCCCCCTCTCTGAATAATAGTACGGGGCGGGCAGCACTCCTTGCTGTCCACCCCTTGATTGCCTGCCAGCAAAGGCGGGCGGGGCTGTCAACGGCGGCGCGTATGCGCCGTTCATCTTAACCGTTGACTGGCTCGACTGGCTTTGCTATTTCGTTATGTTCATTCAGTTGTTGACAAAAGAAATGTAGATACCGAAACTGTCTGGAACATAGCTGATGCTTATCCACTTTTCTTCATTTGACAAAAGTGTTCCGATAGAAACATAGTTTTCTCCCTCGATTTCCTCTGACACATTTTCAATTACGGAAAAGCCTTCTTGGTTCAAAATCTCCATGTACTCGTTATAGTCGTTTTCGCTAACGCCGGTAAGGTTGATACTGCAATTCCCATGTTCTGTATCAAGTGTAGCCCATGCAACCGTACCAGGCGGAACAGGAAGCCCCTCCGTGTACTCATTCGCAGGCCAAACGCCCTCTTCCAATTTTGTAACACTGTTAGATTGTGTATTGCTCTCATTGCTGGTTGGTGCAGATGAGATATTTTGATTAGAACACGCAGCCAAAAAAATCATAAGCATGATTGCGAATACAGAAATATACTTCTTCATTGGTTACCTCCTGTTTTTGTGTATGGTTCTAATAATTAACAAAACAGCAATAGCCGTTGCTACAAACCCAATAGTCAAAAGGATTTGTGAAACATCAAAGGCAAATGCGCCCTCAATCTGTATATTTGTTGTCGCGTCTGCCTGTCCGATTGCTCCTTCTGGTACTTTTCCTGATTGTGCAACAGCATATACCGAAAAGGCAGCAACCGCGATAACAAGCGCAACAAGAGTAGAAATGATACCGTTCCTTTTTTTCAATGTGGTGTTATCAATGCCAAACTGTTCTGCGGTGCTGTCTGCAAATTCTTTTGGTGTGCCCAAACGTTGGATAACCTGTTGCTCTGTTTCTCCATGCTCCATAGCAGACGCAAAAACTTCATTCAAGTCACGCACAACCTCTTTTTTCATTTTGCGTGGTAAAGATAGTTCCTTTTCAACCTGTTTGATATATTGTTCTTTCATTTGGACACCCTCGCTTGTTGATAACTTTCTATAAAGCCGTTTACGCAGTTTTCATAGCTTGACCAAAATAAGATTAGTTCATCAAGTACATTCCTGCCTTTATCAGTTAAAGAATAATACTTTTTTGAGCCGCCATTTGCCGCAGCCGGAGCCAATCGGCATTTGATTAGTTCTGCTTCCTGTAAACGATACAGAATAGGGTAAATGGTTCCCTCTTTCGCATATCCCAAAACAGACGCACTATTGTTCAATTCGGTTATAATTTCATATCCATAAGTTTCCTTGCGTCCGATTAGGCATAAGAGTATCATTTCCAGAGAGCCTTTTTTGAATTGCTGGACATATTTGTTATTCATATCGTCGCCTCTCTTTAGTTTCGCTACTTAGGCTTGCTAAGTAGCAACTATATTATATCTCTTTCGAGGTATCAGAGTCAATAGTCTTAACGAAAAAGTTACAAGATGCGTGCGTAAGGCAATATCGGAATAATGGGCTGCTGTCTATCAAATTCTTGTGTGTTACTTTATGGCACATGAGCATTCGCGCCCGGATTGTCGTTGCCGTAGCCCTCCATCAGATTGATTACGCCCCAGATACCAAGCCCGGCTCCAAGTGCTACAACAAGGGTCTGCAAAACGTCTACTGCGCTATTGAAAAATGCCATAAATATATCCTTTCTGCCGCGTCTGCGGCTGTCCGGCAAGCGGACAAAAGGCGGTCAGCATATGCCGCCGCACAAAAAAACCGCCCTCTGGTAAAGGCGGCTGTCCCCGCGCTGCGTAAGTTCTGCGGCGCGGCGGTATTCAGTTGTAGGGGGTGCGGCTCCTGCCGCTGTGTACTGCGCCGGAAAGTGGGGGCGCGTATCATGTAGCCGGTATGGATAGATGTGATTGCTTCAATCGCTCCTTTCTGTGTCCCGCTGTGCTGCCGGACGTTTTTTTCAGACTTGCGGGAAGTGAATAGCTTGCGTAGCAAGGTGTTCGCTTCCCGCAAGTTCACAAAGGGGTAGCTGCCGCAAGGCAGCGTAGGGGAAGTGTAGCTTCCCCTGTCCCCCGGCGGTCTGCCATGCTGTCACTGTTGCGGGATAAGCCCCCCGGCGCGTGACATACTCCGTTGCAAAACGGCGGTGTTCCGCTTCCTTTTCCCGCCAATACTCCCATAATGCAGCGTCGGCGGCTTCCGCAACATTCATTAAAAACCGTTCAAGCTGCTTTTGTTTTTCCTCTGCGCTACGTTTCCTCATGGTCTGCGTCCTCCTGTAAGTCTGCCGCGTCAATCTCGTAATAGTCAAAAACCTCGTCGGGCTTGACAATGGCGGGGCGGCGTTTAAGGTGCTTTTCCATGTCAAAGGCGTTCTTCGGGTCTGCGTCGGACAGGTACTTGTATTTCGGGTGCTTCGTTATGTCGAATTTGTCCGAAAAGAACGGGCGCACCCCGCGTAGCTGCAAGATACATTTCCCTCCGTCCATGACTGCGATTTCATCTTCCGTCATAAGCTGCTTTCCCAATTTCTGATAGTTCAGCCCATGCGAAAGCTCCCGCCCCCTTGTTTCGGACGTGTTGAAGCTGTCTATCGTTTCCTTGCCTAAAATCTCCGATATTTCTTTGAGCGTCGTTTTTTCCTTGCCACCCAAGAAAAGCGTGGTGTCGCAGTTGCCGACTATGGTATCGGCGTTGTCCTTGTAGATTGCCTTTAGCTGTGACTGGCTCTGCAAGATGATTGACGCGGATATTTCCCGGCTCCGTATCGTTGCAATGAGCTTTTCAAACTTCGGTATCTGCCCGATATTCGCAAATTCATCAAGTAAGCACCTTACATGGACGGGAAGCCGCCCGCCGTATTCATCATCTGCTTTGTCGCACAAGAGGTTGAATAGCTGTGTGTAGAGAATACTCACGACAAAGTTAAAGGTGTCGTCGGTGTCGCTGATAATCACGAAAAGGGCGGTCTTTCTGTCGCCTATGGTGTCAAGCTCCATTTCGTCGGTTTCCATAAGCTCCCGCAGCTCCTTAATGTCGAATGGGGCTAACCTCGCGCCGCATGAGATAAGTATGCTTTTTGCGGTCTTGCCAGAGACGAAAAGTCAAGGACTTTTTCATCAAATTCAAAAAGAAGTCACATTTTGCGGACTTCTTCACGGAGCATACGCTTGATTTTGTCCTCCATCGTCTCCTTGGCGGTCTCGCTGAAATGGACACGGACGATATAGGTGGTCTTGCCAATCTGCTTTCTGACAGTCGGGCAAGTGGCGGTGTTGGTTGCGGTATTGTTCATTCAAAATCCTCCTGTAAATGAAAAAGTGCCCGGTAACTATTCATCATCGGGCGGTGTCGGTATGAGGGAACAAGGCAAGGCGGCAACATTAAGGTATCTATAAAAACCTTGCCGTCTTTGCCACGCTTGCCGTGTTCCTGTTGTCAGTCTCGGAGATAGCAGACCCATGCTGTGCTGTCTTTCTCGGTCACAAGCCTGTCTCCGATACGGCTCTTTGCCGTTCTCATGGTGCGTGAGGAAATCCCACGCTCATTGACTGCCTTTTCCAGCTCTGCACTCGGCATACGCTTTCCGTTTGCAAGCAATTCCAGAATGAGCATTTGCGCCTGTGCGGTCTTGCTCTCGGTCTTTGCGGTGTCTGTCCCGGCAAGAAGCTCGTCAGCGGTAATGTCATAAGCCCCTATCCACTCAAAGCCTTTCTCGTCTCCCAGAGAAAAGGCAAGGGACTGTCCGGGCGGCGCAAGGGAGCTTTTCTCATGGATAAGCACCCTCGTTGTGGGGCTGTCCTTCAGCTTGCCAATAAACAGCAGACTGCGGACTGCCGCCGTAATGTCGATAGACCCCAATCCCCGGTAGGTGCTTTGCGTTCCTGCGGCTTTGTTGAGGTGTCCAATCAGCACGATAGCGCACCCTGTAGCCTGTGCAATGTCTCCCAGACTGCGGAAGATGGGACGGACTTCATTTGCCCGGTTCATATCCACATCTGCGCCCATAAACGCCTGCACCGGGTCAATGATAACCAGCCTTGCGTTGTTCTCACGGATTGCTCTTGCTATGCGCTCATCGGCAAGGGTCAGCGGTGTGTCCCTATCGTCAATGACAAGCACTCTTTCAAGGTCTGCTTCCGCTTCCATCAGTCGGGGCTTGACGGTATCGCCCAGACCGTCCTCTGCGGTCTGGTAGATGATGTTGAAAGGCTCAAGGGTCTCCATACCGGGTAAAGGCTTTCGGTTGGTGCAAGCCGCCGCAAGACGCATGGCAAAGTAGGTCTTGCCCTCGCCGGGGTTGCCCTGTATAATCGTCAGCTTTCCAAAGGGGATATAGGGAAACCATAGCCAATCCACGCTCGTCAGCTCCACATCTGCCATGCGGAGCATTGGGACAGGCTGGGCGGTGGGCAGCTCTCGCAGCGTGATTGTCTCGGCTATGAATTTGCGGCTGGGAATGTCCCCTTGCTGACGGAGAACATCGTTCCAGTCTTTCCTTGCCGGGACAAGGCGAATGACGGCGATCTCGCCGGGAATGTCCTGTGCCAGCCTGGTGCAGGCTTCACTTCCTGCGGTGTCGCTGTCAAGGCAGAGGAACACTTTTCGGGTGTCCTTGCGTTCAGAAAGGAAACGGTCAAGGGCTTTGCCTGAAACGCCGCTCAGGGCAAGATAGCTCCTTGTCTGCCAATCCTGCGGATAAAGGCAGATAAAGGACAAAAGGTCTATCGGCGCTTCAAAGACAAAGAGCTGATTGCCATTACCCTCGTGTCGGAACGGATAGGATTTGTCAGACCCGGCAATGTCCTGTCTGAATGGGTCTGCCGTTCCTCGCACATGGGCGTATCTCGGTGTACCGCTTCGGTCTCTGCCGACAAACACAACATTGTGCCGCTTTGCGTCCTCGTAAATATCCCCGGAAAGAAGAAAAGCCTCAACAAGCGTTTTGTTGAGACCTCGGCTTTCTGTGAGATATTGGATTGCTCTGTCGGCTGTCCTGTTGTGCAAGGGCAAGTGAAACGCTGTGGGCGGTGCTGTGGTGGCTTCGGTCTGTCCCTCGCCGTTTTCGCCTGTCAACATCTGAACAGCTTCGGGAAAGGACTTGCCGTAAAACTCCATGACGAAATCAATGGGATAGCCGCCCTTGCTCTGGCTGTGGCGAAACCACTTGTTTCCCCGGACGGTCAGGCTGTCATGTTCTTTCCAACGGTATTCCCGTCCGCTTTTGATAAGTGTCTCTCCCTGTGTGCGGAGAAAATCTTCCAGACTGACGGCGTTTGCCCGGTCAATCTGTGCTTGGGTGTAATTCATCGGGATAGTTCCTCCTTTTTCTGTCGTGTTTGGGGTCGATTTTGGAGCTTTTGTTCCTCTGTACGCTCGTTAAATCGGGCGGCAGTATCTACACATGACTTGACCTTCCAAAGGCGGTGTAAATCGTCTCTGACGGTCTTAAACTCGCCATAGGTGGTGTTGTGCGCCTGTTCCAGCTCGTCATACTCGTCGGACAGCTTTTTCATATCCACCTTGCCGTCTGGGAACTCCCCGGTCAGCTTTCGTCTGGCGGCGTAGAACTGTTTCAGTTCCGCTTCATGCTCTGCCTTGTACTTGGCTCTGGGCTTCTCAAACTTGATTTTCTGCAAGCCGTCATAGACAGGCTTCAAGCTCTGGAAAGCAGCGGAGCTGTCATAGAGCTGCTTAATTGCTTTCATTCGGGCAGTCTGTTCGTCCAGCGTTTTCTTCAAGCTCTCTGTGGCAGCACTGTGTTCGCTGACACGGCTTTCCAAATCTTCAAGGGAGTAAATGCCGTTTGCCCGGAGATAATTGAAAGTCTCGTTCATCTCCTTTAGATTGCTGACCTTGCCTTTCTGCGAATACGCCCCGGCTCTGCGCTGGGTGTAATAGGCGTTCAGCAGAGAAACAAGGTCGGGTGCCTGCGGCTTGGCAAGCTCTGCTTTTGCTTCGGCAATCCAATCGAACAGGAGAGCGATTTTCTTCTTGATGTCCCGGATAACGGCATTGGTTGCCTTGATCCAGCGGTTGAACTCGCCCTTCTCGGTGCGTATGCCTTTCTTCTCCATTGCCCGGACGGTTGCGCCCTCGTGGACGGTGGGAAGAAGCTCCACGCCCTGACGCTCATAGCTTCGGTGGTCGATACGAACGTCAAGCCCCTTTTCCGCAAACTTGGCGTTGCATAGCTCCGCCCATGTCTGCCGCCAGTATTCCAGCGTTTCGGGACTGCCCCAGTCGGTAGTGGGAACGGCGTTGAACACAAACTTTCCGTTTGCGTCTCGAATACGGTTGCCGTCCTCGTCCAGCTCGTACACCCGGCGTTGCTTTAGTCCCCATTTGCCGTTCTGCTCGATGGGGCGGATGGGGCAAAGCACATGAAAATGCGGATTGGGTATGCCGCCGTCCTCCCGGTCTGGCTGGTGTACGGCGAAGTCAACCACCATGCCCCGGCTCACAAAGTTCTCCAATAAAAATTGCCTTGCAAGAGCGATGTTTTCCTCAAGGGAAAATTCATTCTGCAAGGCAATGTCAAAGCTGTATGCAAGCTGGGCGTTCTTTCCACGCTCGGCTTTTTCCACGGCGTTCCATAGGGTTTGGCGGTCTGCGTATTCTGGCGGTGCATGGGACGGCAAGAGAATGTCAGAGCAGATCACGCCGCTCTTGCGGGTGTAGTCGCTGTATTCGCCGTAATACTCGCTATACAATCGCTCCCCGGCTCGGTAGGCAGCAGAAGCGATAGCGGACTGTCCTGCGCTTCGCTTAGTCTGCGTGACGCTCAGATGAAATAGTGCCATCGGCTCTCAACTCCTTTTCTCTGTTTGCTTGGCTGATGTGGGTAATCGTCATGTGACGGACGGCTCGCTGGACTTCGGACAAAGAAAAGATTTGTTCCATCAGCTCTGTCATTTCGGTGCGTGTGAGATCTTTGACCTCCGGGGCAAGGCTCTCAATCGTGCCGCCCAGATTGCAAAGACGGTGGGTGCGCTTTTGTCTCTCGCCTTTCTCCAGATACTTCTTTCTGTTCTCCAGACGCTCCAGCTTGTGCTGTTCCTGTGCAAGCTGTGTCTCGACCTGTTCCTTTTCGGCTCGGAGCTGTTCAAGGTTTTTCGGTTTTGCCATTTTTCGTGACCTCCTTTTTTGAAAATGGGGATAAAAAAAGACCGTCAACTTTTCGCACATTGCGACCAGTCAACGGTCAGTTTTTCGGTATTCAGTTGTTGTGTTCAGTTCGGTAAATTGAAGTTGGTCAAAGTTGTTGGCGAAGATATTCCACAACATTTCCATTCGTATCATAGAAACAGATGTTTCCTACATTGAGGGGCAGGACAATGGCGAAAGGCTTGCCACTATCAATATCAATCACCTGAATGCCGTTGCCATCATCTACTTCAAGTCGAACAATATTTTGGGTATTCATTGAGATAAATGCCCTTTCGTTATTTCCCTCAACAACAAACTCTGCAATGTAATCATCAACCTCAACTATATCTCCACCACCACGGAAGAAATATCCAAAAGACAAGCCAGGGCGATTTACATAGACAGAAAAAGTGTGGTCTGTCTTGTCCTGTGGGTAAGAAATAAATGCAGCCATTGTGTCGGAAATGCTTCCATCAACAATCCAATCATCCAAAATTTTTTGAGATTGGCGAATGTCTGCTTCTAAACTGTTTGCGGTTTTACCAATGTCATTGTTTGCATAAAGGAAACCGAAAACCAACACACAAGCCAAAATAACACCCAAGAGGATTATGGGTAATTTCTTTTTCATAGAATCACACTCCTTTATCAAATTAAGATTCTTGATTTTCAAACTTGCTGGCGGCGAACGGTTTGTCAAAACCGTTTGCGGACGGCAAGTCCACAGGGGATAGCCGCTTTAGCGGCGCAAGGGGGTGTAGCCACCTTGACGGAACGAAGTGACGCAACATTCTCGGTCATGCAGTTTTCTTCTGCTGACGGAGAATGAAGCTCCGCAGGACGCACTACTCTCGACAGAGAGTATAGAAGTGCGCCCTTAGAGTTCTAAGGGTATTTTTAGATAATTGGGAATGTTTCTTTGTCAAACTGCGTAACATTGAACACGATACGCCACTCGACATCATCACCAACCGGTTCAAAGTGCAGAGCAGAACAAGCAGCATGAAGTTTTTCTTGTGAATTTGTTCCATATATAACTGCTGTCGGACCATCTGCACCACCAATAACACCAACAACAAAACAGGAACTACTGCCAACTGGACGGAACGAATGATCGTCTGGTGTAACTTCTATCGGTCTATCGCCTTCATCACAGTCAAAAACCGAAATGTTCTCCATCGGTTCAGGGGTAAGTGTATAACTCATGGCAATATAATGTGTCGGATAAATCCAGCGATCAGAACCAAAACTATTTTGAGGAACTGTCTGCTGTTCTATTTCCTGCACGGTCAGTGTATGGGTTATTCCGCTAACAGGATGGGAAAACATAAATGAATCTCCGGGTGCGTGAACTTTGAAATGTGAGCCTGGAACTTGTCCTGGTTGCTGCTCCATTGTAAGAAAAAGTTTATTGATTTCAGGGTGATGCTTGGTTCCCCAAGGAAATACGTCTCTGCATATGACCCAGCCATAAGTACTATCCAGCCCATAATGGTCGATTGCCCATTTTGCTTCCAACTCATTGATAACGCCATCTGGCAGACAAGGATTAAAGCTCACAGCGCAGCCATGGGTTGTCTGTAATATTTTCTCGTTTAACTTCAAGCAAGGTTTGAAGTTAAAACAAAGTGGGTTTTCCCATTCCATCTGCATCTGTTGCTCACGGGTAAAATTTTCACATGAGTCATTTTCCCAGTCCAGATTCCATTTTTTCATGAAGTCACGGATGCTTTCTGAATCAACTCGCATACAAAAATCAACGACAAGTCCTTTGCTACATGAATAAGCTGCCGGAATTACCCAATGATATCCAGCCCAATCGAATTGTTTATCCAGCTTGATCTCTTTTCCGGCACGGTCTTTACCTCGATGTCCCCAGAAATCTCCATCAAAGTAGACCTTCCATTCAGGGGCAACCAATTCTGCTTCTGAAGTCATATCATTATCGTAATAATCTTCTGTGTATTTAATCTGACTGTAATCAAAGGAAGATTGCAGGTTTTTGATATATGTCCACGGTTGTTCCATAGGCAACAAATTCATCTTCTCTGAAATTTCCGATAAAGTTTGCTGTTGTTCCTGGGTTGTAGGGTTTTCATTGAGAAAGGCTTCAAACTGTGCTTCGTTCCACATCCACGCTTGTTCCACTGCCGCCACATCACCACAAGCCAGTATAAGCCGCAGAAAGTCGGTAAAATTTTCAGCTACTGGATGAACATAATCAGGAGAAGTATTCATGGGGCTGACAGAGAAAACCATCTCTCCAAATCCACGAATGAAACAGAAGTGGATACCATCTATCCCTGCCCATCCAAAAACCGATGCCCCTTTTGGGGTACAAAAATAATTTGTATTATCCTCACGGAGTTCAACTCCCACAGGACTTAAATCGACACCCCGCTGTAAAAATTTTTTCAAAATTCTATTCATTAAGCATCCCCCCATAAAATTAGTGCTATCACGCTCTTGATTGTAGTAAATTTTATCACAAGAGTGTGAATAAATCTACTGGCGAATGCTGAAACCGCCCGAACAGTTTCTTTCTGCTCAGGCGGCTTTCTTCATCCATTTTTCTTTCTTCTGCTGCACTTGTTCATGGGCTTCCTGCTGAACATCAGCCCAGCGGAAAAGCCATACTTGAAGTGACTTTCACTTTCTTCACATTGGGCGATTGCTGTCTGCGCCCGGAGTTCCTGCACCAGCTCATAGTCCTCTTTGCTGAGCCGCTGGGACAACTGCTCCATGAGCTTTTCACAGGCTATGACTGCCTTTCGGTATTCCGGTGATGTAGGTACAACTGTCTCGCAGGGATAAAACTCCCCATTATACATGGCTTCCAAAATCATAGCTTTACCTCTCTCAACAGTAGATTAGTTCCGTCTTGATGATTTCCTCTGCCCGGCAGCGGATGGAGTTCATTGACTGCACCCATAACATCTGATTTTCCGCTTTCATGGCTTCGGTCACGCCCTCGGCTTTCATCATCTGCCGGATAATCAAGTCCAGCCTGTCTGCCGCCTGCTCGTTCAGATCGGCAACGACGGTGTGGAGGCTGCCGGACAAAATTAGCTCGTTGTAAAGCATGGGACGGTGCAATTTCAGATAGGACTGGTGCAAGCGTCCCCAATGCCCAATAGGTCGGCGTTCCTCCGGCAGCTTCAAGTCCGGCACATAGTAGTCGCCCACCAACACATAGTCCATACCGTTCTCATGGATTCTCGGTTTCAACTCTTTCATAAAATCACGCTCCCTTTCTCGGTCCCAGCTGCGGCAAACTGCTCACCGGGATAAATACCCCTCTGGCAATATCCTCGGTGCGGATTGCCTGTTTTCTGGCTTCAATCTCCGCTTTTTTCTTGGCTTTCGTGCGCTCCTCATACTCTTTCTGTTTACCATTGGCTTTCCGCTTCAAGTAGTTCTGGTGGAGCCTGTCCTTGCGTTCCTCACGCTTGCGGATTTCCTCTAATTCCTCCGGGGTAAGCTCCACTTCGCCAAACGCAGGGGGAACGAAACGACCCACGAAATTGAAGTAAATCTCGACCTCCTGTGTGGTCTGAATACTGCCCTTGCGGTCACGCTCATGCACAAGGATTTTCTCAATAAACTCATTGAGCATGGCAATCGTCAGCTTGTCGAAATTCTCATACTTGTCAATCAGAGCGATAAAACGGTCAGCGTCCTTTTCGTGCTTCTCGTAGCTCTTGATAGCCTTTTCCAGATCGGAGATTTCAACGGTAAGCTCGGACTGTTCCTTTTCGTATTGAGCGTCCAGAGTGGCGTATCTGCTGTCGGACAGCTTTCCTAAAATGTTGTCCTCATAGATTTTGCAGAGCAGGACTTCCAGCTCGGAAACTCTCTGCTTTGCGGTGGCAAGGCGTGTCCGCTGTTTCTTGACCTCTGCCGTCTGCTGGCTGGACTGCGCTTCCTGCACCACACGGACAAACTCGGCTCGATCATGCTTCGCATACTCGGCAATGGCTTTCAGCATTTCAGAGACAAGGGACAGTACCACATCTTCATTGATACGGTGCTGTGTCGTGCAGAGCTTTCCAACTGGGACTTTGCTGTATTGGGAACAGGTATATTGAGAAATACGCTTGCCGTTGTTGGTGCGGTGGACATACATCTTGCCACCGCAATCGGCGCAATAGAGCAAGCCCGTGAGGGGAGCTGCTTCGCCCCAGCCGTCTGGGTAGCGTCTGACATTCCCACGGATTTTCTGCACAAGGTCAAAGGTCTGCTGGTCAATGATAGGCTCATGGGTATTCTCGAAAATTGTCCATTCGTCCTCCGGGACATAATGGCTTTTCTTGTCCTTGAAGTGCTTTCGGGTCTTGAAGTTGATGGTGTGTCCCAGATATTCACGCTTTTCAAGAATGTTGCAGATGGTGGAAGAACCCCAGCCGTACACATCTTTGAAGGCCTTATTTTTGTTCACGCCCTCGCCGTGCCGGGCAAGGTAAGCGGACGGAATGAGGACTTTTTCTTCTTTCAGCTTGCTGGCGATCTGATACGGACCGTAGCCGTCAATCGTCATGGCAAAGATGCGCTTGACCACCTCGGCGGCTTCGGGGTCAACCAACCATTGGTCTCTGGCTTCGTTCCAAAGATAGCCGTAAATGACCGTGCCTGTGAGGTGCTTGCCGGACTTGCCTTTGGACTGGAAAGTGGAACGGATTTTACGGCTGGTGTCTCTGGCGTAGTATTCGTTCATAATGTTGCGGAAAGGGGTAAAATCATCGTCCCCTCTGGCACTGTCCACGCCGTCATTGATGGCGATAAGGCGAACGCCACGCTGACGCAGGATTTCCATAATCTGACCGACTTTCAGATAGTCACGACCCATGCGGCTCATGTCCTTGATGCACAAATACTCCACATTCCCGGCTTCCACTTCTTTCATCATTGCTAAAAATCCGGGACGGTCAAAGCAAGTACCACTAATGCCATCGTCCGTGAAATGGACAATGTTTGTAAAGCCCTGCCGTGCGGCGAACTCCTCCAACATTGCCTTTTGATTGGATATGGAATTGCTCTCACGCTGTTGGTCATCATCTTTGCCAAAGTCATCACGGCTCAGTCGTTCGTACAGAGCTGTGATTTTCTCATTTTTTCTCATAACTTGCGCTCCTTTCTTCGGTTTTAGGTTGTGTGTTCTAAGAGACTTCCCAACCGCTTGATTAAGAAGTCTTTTAGAGCATACAACACCCGCCGCAAGTTTGTATTTTTTGTACTGCTTGACTGCAAAATGTTCCGGGTCTTTTTCTTCCAGACGTTCAAACATGAGGTCAACCGGGTTCTGGAAGTCCTCGTCGTCCTCGCGGGCTTCCGACGCATTTATCATTTCAAGCAGCGTCGTGAAGTTCTTCTCGTCCTCCGGGGCTTCATACCAGATATAGCCGATTAGTGCGGTATAGTAGAGCTTTTCCGCTTTCACCCAGAAATCCTCGCCGGATTTTTCCCCGTCGCCTTTGGTGTTGGCGATAATGGTATTGACTAACTTCAAAATGTCCTTTTCGCTCCGCAGATAGGCAAAGGGGTTGTATTTCATGGATTTTTTGAAGTTAATCGTATTTAGCACTTTGATACGGTATTTGTACCGCTGCAACATTTTTCCGGTTTCCAAAATCAGTGTTCCTTTCGGGTCAGTGACGATATACGACGTTGGAAAATCCTTTGACGTACATTGCATGAGCGACGGTTTCACAAAGAACCGGGTCTTGCCGCTGCCGGAACCGCCGATTACAAGGATATTTTTGTTTCTTGCGTATTTCGGCTGCTTCGGGCGGCTGTTCATGGTGAGCCGTTCCGTCTGCGTTAAGGGGATATTATTCTCAAATACCGGGTCTGTGTATGGCTTTATATCGTCAGCCCCGCCCCAACGCGCCGAACCGTATTCTGTCCCGCGGCGGTATTTCTTCGCGTTCTTGCCTTTGGTGTAGATAATCAGCCGAACAATGACCGCCCCCGCAATGCCTAAAGCTAAGTCTGCCGGGTGGAAGCTCGGCGCGATACTGGAAAAGGCGGCGGTAAAACCGTCCCCAAGATGTAGCAGCTTTGCGCTTGCGTCCGCGCCGGGGGAGAGCCGGACAGCCGCGCCCGCTTTATCAAAGAGCCAGACAAAGAGCAGATACGGGAGATTTAAGATAAGCAGCTTCTTGATTTCCGGCTTCATAGCGATACCTCCCTGTCCTTGTTCTTGACCTTTGCCCGTTCCGCGTTTCTGCCCTGTGCAGCTTCTTTGAGGGTAGAGAGCAGCTTTCGGATTGAGGGCTTTTTCTCCTGTGTCAGCTTTTTTGCGGAAAATTCCTTAAAGGCTGCGGTCAGCACGTCCGCGTCCCGCCCCTTGAAGAAAACCAGATAGCGGGGCGGGCTTTCCGTCGCGTCCTTTTTCAGCGCAAAGTCGATACCGTACTTTTTCGCCGTACTCTCAAAGGCTTTGATATTGCCCTCGGTAATCTCAATGTTGGAAACGCCCGCGTTCTGCTTCATAAGCTGCTTTAAGCTCTGCTTGCCCTGTGGCGGTTTGGAAAGCTGCTTTTTTCCCTTTGACAGTATGGCTTTCATTGCCTTTTGGAGCGTCTGGGCGGTCAGCTTCCCGGTCTTGATGTAAAGGGCTATGGTCTTTTCGTTTACTTCGTCCTGCAATTTGTCGCGTCCTCCTTTCGCGTTTCTTTATGGGGCGGCGGTCAGATACGCACCCGCAGCCCGTTCAAGTCCTCGGCTCTGATACCCACAAGATACCAGTTGTCGCCGTACTCAATCCGGGTCGGCTTCCACTTGCCCCGCACGAATACGTCAAAACATTCTCCACAATGCAGCCCGCCATAGTAGCTGTTTAAGTCAAAGCGAATGTCGTAACGGTCGGTGCGCTCGTCAAATACCAATGCTCCTGTCATTTTCTGTGCCATAATAAAATCCTCCTTTTGTTGTTTTACAGGCTTTCGCCCGGTTTGCATGAATAATAGTCCGGGTCGCCGTACTGCGGCTTCTTCGGTGACAGTGCGCCGCTTGCCATGTCATGGGCGACAAGGGAAGTGTAATAATTGCCGATAGTGGACGGGGCGTTGAAAAGGGCTGCTTTCAGATATTGCTTGATGTTGCGGATTTTCGTTGTGTTCTCCCGCATACAGTCAAGCACAAAGCGGATATGCTCGCCGTCCAGTTTCATAAACTTTGACTTCACAAGCTCTGCCGGGTAGTCGTCCCCCGCAATCCGTACCCGCTTTCTGGCGGTGCATACGGTTTCAAGCATGAGGTCTACAATCTCGTCAAGCCTGTCACTGTCAAACTTCATGTCCTGTTTGAGAATGTGGTAGTCGATATTGTCCTTGATGATTTCCCGGTATATATCAACTGCGCTCTGTGCTGCCGCTTCCGTTCCTTTCCGTTCCGGCGGCGTAGCCGCTTCTCTGCAAGGAGAGGGGTTAGGGGAAAGGATAGGAATGGAATGGGTACTTTGTTCATCAGTAATTATTTTTTCTTTTTTTGGTAAGTCAGTTCTTTGTATATCTTTATTTAATTGCGTTGGATTTTCCAACGTAGGTTTTTCCAATGTAGGTTTTTCCTGTGTTGGATTATCCAATGTTGGATTTTCCAATGTAGGTAAATCCGGCGTAGGCGGCTGCGGCTGCTCGAATATCACATAGTCCGCGCCCCGCAAGCGTCCTTTCTCGTCGCGCTCCCTTGAACGGACGATATACCCGGCGCGTTCAAGCTCCTTAATGGCTTCGCGGATAGCGTCTATCTTCTCCCGGTTGATAAGGGATAAGCCTTTCAAGGTGTAGTCCCAATCTTCGGGGAGTGACAGCATTTGCGACAACAGCCCCTTTGCCTTTAGGGAAAGCTCCTTGTTGCGTAGGTGGTGGTTGCTCATTACGGTGTAGCCCTTGTTCCGTTCCACTCTGAAAACTGCCATAGTTCATAACTCCTTTGCTTTGGATTTGTTACGCAGTAGAAGCGCGGTTTCGGGGGATAAGGTATAAATCCCTTTCCGCACCAGATACGCGCCCGGAAAACCGCTTGTAGCAAGGCTTTTTCTGCCCCTACTGCGTAACAAAGGGCATGAAAAAAGCGGCGTTCCTGTTCTCCCATGTAGAGAGTAAGAAACGCCGCTTCTGCGTCGTATTCAGTTTTTAGTACAATACCCTGCTTGTCCGTCGCTCGAAAAACCTTGATTTTCCAGTGTTTTCAAAAGTATCGTTATCTAACGTCAGCTTTCCAAAGACCAAGTTTCCAGAACATGATTAAGGACATTGAAAGCGGTCTGATAAACTGCGTTATCACGAAAGATTTATCTCGTCTGGGGAGGAACTATCTTGATTGCGGACTGTATCTGGAAGTGTTTTTCCCAGAGCATAATGTGAGGTATATAGCGGTCAATGACGGCGTGGACACGCTCAATAAATCCGCTATGGACATCACGCCTTTCCGCAACATCCTAAACGAAATGTATTCCGCCGATGTGTCGGTCAAGATAAAATCGGCGTACCGAGCGAGGTTTCAGCAGGGGAAATTCATGGGGACGACAGCACCATACGGTTACGTCAAAGACCCCGCCGACCACAACCATCTGCTGATAGATGACAAAGTTGCCCATGTGGTAAGGGAAATATTTGACCTTGCGTTAGCGGGCAACGGAATCGCCAAAATCCGCAAGCACATCAACAAACAGCATATCTTACGCCCCGCCGCTTATGCGGCGGAGCAGGGGGCAACAGGCTATGAGAGGTATTTTGAGGAGAATGAGGAGAACCGTTATATTTGGAGCGAGAACAGCGTAAGGGGCATTTTAAGAAGCCCGATATATGCGGGAAACCTTGCAGGCTACAAGCGGATTGCCGCCAACATGAAAAGCAAGAAACGCCCCTCTAAGCTGCCCGAAGAATGGGAAGTGATACCAGACACCCATGAGGGGATAGTCACGCAGGAGGAATTTGATACCGTACAGCAGCTTATTACAAGCCGCAGATTACCAGAAAACAAGGGCGGCTTTGAGAACATCTTTGCAGGCGTTATTAAGTGTGCGGACTGCGGCTATGCGATGCGGGCTATGAGTGCCAACAGGAGGAAACGCCCCGACATCATCGACTGCGTACAATATTCCTGCAATAATTATGGCAGATACGGTAATATCATGTGTACCGCACACAGCATTGAAGCGAGGGACTTGTTCAACGCTGTCCTCACCGACATCAACCGATTTGCGGATATGGCAGTCAATGATGAAAAGGCAGTGAGGGCGATTGAAAAGCGGCTCACGGAAACAGACCAGAGCAAGGCAAAGGCACTGGAAAAGGAGCAAAGAAAACTGAACAAACGCCTTGCAGAACTGGACAGGCTGTTTTCCTCACTCTATGAAGATAAGGTGATGGAGCGTATTACCGAGCGGAATTTTGAGATGATGTCGGGAAAATACCAGAAAGAACAGCTTGAAATTGAAGCAAGGCTGAAAGAGGTAACGGAAACGCTCAGCGACAGCTATGAGAAGACGCAGGGTGTCCGTGATTTCCTCTCCCTAATCCGCAACTATCAAGGCATTAAGGAACTGGACGCAACCATCATAAACGCACTTATAGACAAGATACTTGTTTCGGAACGTGAGAAACTTACAGACGGAATGGTGCGGCAGGAAATCAAGATTTATTATAAATTCATCGGCTTTGTCGGTGAATTACATATCACACCGACAAAGCGGTGGACTGCGTTAAAGCCTAAGAATTGTACGGTGTGCGGTGTTGAATATGTTCCCCGCTCTGGCATATCGAAGTATTGTCCTGCTTGTGCCAAGAAGATACAGAGGGAGAAATCAAACGAGAGCAAACGCAGGAGCAGGGAGCGAAACAGACAGGCATGTATTGAACTGTCCGCAAAAAATGACCGACTGACCTTGAACAAAGGCAGGGGCGTATTGAAAGGCAGGGCAATATGTTCCCAGAGGTGGAGGTTTACCGTTATGTGACAGAGCAAACTTTTGATGCCTACCTCTATCAGTTGGTGGAGAGCAAGCAGAAATTTATCAGCCAGATAATGACGAGCAAAAGCCCTGTCCGTTCTGCTGAAGATGTGGACGAGGTTGCCCTGTTCTTTGCGGAGGTTAAAATGCTTGCCACAGGCGATGCCCGTTTTAAGGAAAAGATGGATTTGGATATACAGGTATCAAAGCTTCGAGTGTTAAAGCAGAGTTATCTTTCCGAACATTACGACCTTGAGGACAGGGTGCTGAAATACTATCCCCAGACCATTAAGGAGTATGAGGAACGCATTGCAGGCTATGAAAATGATGCAGCTCTTGCCGAACAGCACAAGCCGCAGGGCGAGGATAAGTTCTGCCCGATGACCCTAAAAGGCGTGACCTACACCGAAAAGGCAGACGCAGGCGAAATGCTTCTTGCAATCTGCAAGGATTATCCGATGTCCGCACCTACCGAAATCGGCAGCTACCGAGGTTTCCGAATGGAGATTTATTATGATACCGTCAACGCCCATTACTGTATGAACCTTTGCGGAAAAGCAAAGCATAAGGTTGATTTAGGTGCTGATGCCCTCGGAAATCTGACCCGAATCGAGAACGAGCTGTCAAAGCTCCCCGTCAGACTGGAAGCAGCTAAGACCAAAAAGGCGGAAACTATCGCACAGCTTGAAACCGCAAAGGAGGAAATCAAGAAGCCTTTTGCCTTTGAAGATGAGCTGAAAGAAAAAACAGAACGGCTGAACGCTCTTAACATTGAGCTGAATCTGAATGAAAAAGATACTTCCGTTATGGATACCGAGCCAGAGCAGGCAGAAGAACAGCCCGAAAGAAAATGTGCAAGTCGGGAGAGATAATGCGGTTTGCATATTTGTATTGCTGATTTCTGGGAAGTATAATAGGTGTTGATTAGTAAATGTCGGAGGTGAAAGGTGTGCTTGATAATTTCAGATTTGAAACTTTTGTTGATGTGCATAGCAACATTTTTGCTGAATATCTAAGCTCCGTTATCGCAAAGCTGCCCAAAGAAAATCCAGAATATCGTTCCATAGAGGAAAGGATAGAGGAACGCTACAAGGAGTATCCAAAAGTGATGGAGGCTTTGGATACGGAAAAGCCGAGCGATTTATCCGAGCAGGAGTGCAAGGCTTTGATAGAAGTTTTGGAGCTTCGGAACAGGCTCAGTGATATGCAGCAGGAAGCAATCTATTTCAGAGGGTGCTATGACAGCGTTGGGTATCTCAAAAAAGCAGGAATTTTATAACCGAGAATGGGCGGCATTGGCGTGGAGCTGATGCCGCTTTTACATAGCCGCAGAGATGGAAAAACTTACATCTATGTGGTATAATAAAAAAAATTCAAATGATAAGGTGATAGTATGAAATATTCTTTGCCAAGTAATTGGAGTGGAGATTTTGAAAATGATGGCGTTCTTTTCTTTGCACAACGATTGGAAGAAATGCTGTTTGACTATTCTATTGATTTATATCGTATGCCATTGTTAAATACACATGGATTAGCAGAAGAATATTGTGATGTTGCTAATAAGGTTAAATCGGGTGAAGTGAAAGAATATCAAAGAGATATAATTTTCGATGAGTTAATTGAATCATTGAAAAATGATATAGTATTAAAAGAATGTTGGAGTTATGAAAATATAGAAAAGGTTATAAAAACCTTTGGCTCAAGCTCTCAGCAAGAAAAGTACAATACTATTTCTTATATAAGTGCAACATTGAGCAATGGGAGATATTATGATTGGTGCGTTAAAACAATCATTAAATATACAAATCATCCGAAACAAAAAAAGAAATTAGAATCAGCTTTAAGATGTTTTCTCCCAGAACTAATATCCATGGGTTATGATGCACACTATGTTTATAGCGAATTGCGGAAATGTTTTTTTGAAAAAAATGTCGTTGATAAAGACAGCGTCAAGAAATTTTTGGATGTTTTCAATTTCGAAATACACAAATATACCGTTTATTTTTCTGTGTCAGCTCTTGCAATTAGATTTAAAGACATTTTAGTAAGTCCTTGTTGATAAAATGGCTGTTTGGGACGACTACGAAACAGATTATACAATCTTTTCAGTATGTGGCATTGATATTCGTGTCCTTGATGATGAATTGGCAGAAGCCTTGAAGAAACTTCCAGAAAGAAAACGCAATACTCTGTTGATGTATTACTTCTTGGAAATGACAGAAAGTGAAATTGCCAACTTGCAGAAAATCACGCAAAGCGGTGTATTTAGAAACCGACATCACGCTTTGGAAACTATGAAAAAAATACTCAAGGAGGAACATTAGAAAATGAAACAGTTATTTAAGAAACCGTCTTATTACTTGATTTCATCAGCTATGAATGGCTTTGAAATGTGTCCGTTCATTCCAGAATCCAAGGATGCCTGTACATCTTCCTTGAAAGCATTTGCAGATTGTGCGATGATTGGAATTTTCGCAGCGTCTGGGCGCTCCTTGCTCATTGCACGAATTGCCCTTGCCGCCTGATGCCCATTCATTTTAGGCATCAGGACATCCATTAGAATCACATCATATGTGTCTGCTGGATTGTTGGCAAAACAAGCAACTGCGTCCTGTCCGTCTACTGCACGAGTTACATGCATACCTGCTTCTTCGAGCAGCGTGATTGCCAATTCCGCATTCAGCTCATTATCTTCTGCGAGAAGAACCTTTACTCCATTAAGGCTGACATCCTGTATCAGATTCAGCTCAGGTATCTGTTTTGGGTCTGCAAGTTCCATAGGAATTTCTACTGTAAAAGACGAACCACACCCTTTCTTGCTGTGAACCGTAATTGTACCGCCCATCAGTTCTACATATTGCTTGGAAATTGCCATTCCAAGCCCCGTTCCGGCATAATGTGTTCGTGCGCCGTTATCCTCCTGTGAAAAGGGTTCAAACAGCCTTTTCTGAAATTCTTCACTCATACCAATGCCATTGTCTTTTACCGCATAACTGCTTACAATATGCCGTTCGTCTATGCCCGGTTTGATACTAATTTCAAAAGTAATCGTTCCGCCATCTTTTGTAAACTTGACCGAATTGCTCAGAAGATTCGTCAATATCTCACGAATTTTTGTTGCATCCGTCAGAACATAAAGTTCTTTGGGGATGTTGCGATGTATCTCAAATGTTAAATCACGATTCAGTAGGAGTCCATCCACGATAGCAATCACATTATCTATTAGGACAGGCAAATTCTCCGGCTCAGGTGAGAAGCTTACCTTTCCGTTCTCGATACGGCTAAGATCCAGTACATTATTCAATAAAAACAGCAGATGCTCTGAACTTATTTTTACCTTTTGCAGACTATCGTGAATTTCAGATACATTTGTCTGGTTCAGTGCAATGTCCGTAAATCCGATAATAGCATTCATAGGTGATCGAATATCATGTGACATGTTAAGTAAGAAGGATGATTTTGCTCTGTTTGCGGTCTCTGCTTTTTCCGCAGCCTCGCGCAACAAAATCGTCTGTTCAATTTCATCTTCTCTTTTTCTTTTGTAGCCGATAAAGCAGACAGCACAAAGCAAAAACAGCACACATCCTGCCATAGCTCCAACATAAACGGATGCTCTTCTTGTTCGCTCTACAAGCCCATTCACAGACTGCATATCCATTTCAATGCATAAAGCACCAACTATTTCATCCGAATCGCCTGTTATAGGATAACAGGCTGTGAAAATAGGACCCCATGTCGTATCAACAATGTTCTGCGAATACACCGTTTCTCCTGAAAGAGCCTTGTTAATATACGGAATCATTTCATCCTCAATATAGTCTCCCGGATGTCTGACATCTCCTGCGTTGGGATCCAGACCGTCCACCACATAGATCAGCCTGTTTTCTTCATTTCGGGTGGCGGTGTATAAATATCTGGTTGAATTCAGCGTTCGAATTTCATTTAGAAACGAGGAAACCTTGTGATACATTTCTGTATTTTCATCAGATTGATGGCGGAGCGTGGCAAATTCTTCTCTTCCGATTTTTTTATTTGCCAATTTATGGATTGCATCTGCATTTTCTATATCACGTTTGAGTTCCGTTTCAAGGGCGATATCTGTATACGATTTTTGCAGAATATATGTATATGCTGATGCCAACAATGTGATTGAAAGCGTCAAAATTGCAAATAAACCTATGGAAAACTTGGTAAATCTCTGCTTTAACTCTTGGATGTCTTTGACTGACTTCTTGTCTGCTTGTGTTTTCATTCAATTTGACTCCACTTTTTATTTCATAGAAATATGTGGAAGGGGCTGATGTAAATACCGCATCTGCAGAGCGTGCATTTTTCCATCAGCTGATTCGCTTTTCAGATTTATCCTTTAATTGTTTCCTTATCCGTTCGGATGTTCAGATTTGTTGCTGACATACGCACAACCTCCACATGGCTTACAGTATACTCACATACTCGTGCCACGTCAATATAGTGTCATTATATGAGCTGTGAACTTTCTGTGAAAAGGCATCCATGTCAGATTGCGTAGCCATCTGCGAATAGCCTTTATATTCATCAGAAGGGTGATCCCTCTGGGATGGGGATTTATCCGTGGATATGCGGCTTTGCGGTATGAGAAGGCTTATTTTTTTGTTTGGGGTTTCAAACTTTTATGTGACAAACATAACTGTCTGTGTTATTATAAAAATGATATAAGCGAAAATGACTTTTGCGGAAACGAAAGTATCTTTATATTTTTTTATCCGTATACTTCCCATGATGGGGATAAATACTTGCAAAGTTGATTACTAATATTTTTTCATTATTACAGGTACAATAAGAACATGTAATAGCGGAAATGAGGTATAGTTACTTGCAGGTAGAGAAGTATATTGCGGATAAAATAACATCTTTATGTGAAAAGCGTGATATCAGTAAATACAGATTATCGCAGCTGTCGGGAATTTCCCAGTCGTCACTGGGAAGGATCATGGCGCAGGAAAACCTGCCGTCGCTGATCACACTTGAAAAAATATGTGCAGCTTTGGGCGTGACATTATCGCAGTTTTTTCAGGAAGGTAATTCAGAGAATCTGACAGAAAAACAGAAAGAAGTTCTAGGGATATGGAACGATCTGAATGCAAATGAGCAGGAAACAGTAATGTCAATGCTTCGTGGACTTCGGAAGTAGAAGAACAGTTCGAGTATATATATCGACTGTTCTTTTTTTGTTTTCAGGCGTTAAAACGGTAATGTTTTTCTTGTGTACAGTAGAGCGCTATAGTATAATAAAACCAGTTTTTTGCATAAGTTTAAAAGCTATAATAAGGAAATCGGCAAACCAGATGAAAGTCTGGGACGCAAAACTACAGGGCCTGTAAAATGGCAGCCAGTTGCATAAAATGAGGTGCACTGTCTGTCTGACAGTGCTTTTTTGTGGTGTTATTTCATAGACGTAACAATAATGACTTTATATAGGAAAGAATGAGGAAAATGAAAGTATGAAAAAGGCAAAACGTTGTCTGATAGCGGTGGTGTCAGGTGTACTTGCAGCAGCTGCTGTCTTGTCTGGATGTGGACAGTCAAAGAAAGAAGTATCTAAAAATGATGATCATCTTACCGTTTATCTGTGGGAAAATCGTTTGATGAAAAATATTGCACCCTATATCCATGAACAGTTTCCTGATCAGGATATCGAATTTATTATTGGTAACAATGATACCGATTTATACAGTTATTTTAAAGAACATGATGAATTACCGGATATCATAACAGTACGTCGATTTTCTGGAACAGATGCACAGGACTTACAGCCTTATCTTATGGATTTTGCTTCTTATGATGTTGTTTCTAAGTATTATTCCTATGCGGTGCAATATTATAAGAATGAGGAGGATGAAATCCAGTGGCTGCCAATCTGTGGTATTCCGCAGACGATCATTGCCAACAAAACACTGTTTGATCAGTATGGCATAAAGATTCCAGAAAATTATGAGGAATATGTACAGGCCTGTCAGCAGTTTTATGATAATGGCATAAAACCGTATTCCATGGATCTTGGTGAAGACTGGTCTAATAATGAAATCATCCAGGCAGCGGCAATCGGTGAGTTTACAAGCCTGGATGGTATTGAATGGCGAAACGGTGCAGAGACTGCAGCGGATGAAGTAAAGTTTGATGATACATTATGGAAACGTATTTTTTCAGAAACCAGTCAGTTTCTTAAGGACTCGCATTTTGGCAAAGAAGATATCAATATTGACATCAATACAGGAACCCAGATGTTTGTCGAGGGAAAATCAGCAATGTTTCATGGACATCCGACGGTTATGCAGCAGCTGCAGAAACAGATGGATGCGGAGCTGATCCGTATTCCTTACTTTTCACAGACATCGGATGAATCCTATGTGTATATGACTCCGTCATTAAACATTGCATTTAACAAAAACCTGGAAAAAGACCGGGAGAAACTGGATACTGCACTGGATGTGCTGGATTGTATGATTTCAGAAGAGGGGCAAAAGCTGATTGCGGATGGAAGCGGTGTTATTTCATTGAATACAGATGTTCCAACCATGATGCAGGATGTACCTGGACTGGAAGAGGAAATTAAAAATAATGCTGTTTATATCCGATATTCCGCTCAAAAATCATTTGATGCAAGTCTTGAGGCTGTTCACGGATTACTGTCAGGGGAAATGGATGAAACACAGGCTTATGATACTTTGCGCAGTGTAATGAATCGTAAAGTTCCGGAAGAAAAAGCAACGGTGAATTTTGAAAATGAATATTCCATTTCACTGAACGATAGAAATGGCCGTGATTCAGCATCTTCCATTTTAACTACGATCAGAGAAGAAAATGATGCACAGCTGGCTCTGGCACCATATTATTATTTCACTTCTTCTATGTATAAAGGAGAATGCACCAATAGCCGGGTTGGCATGATGACAGCAAAGAGTTCAGATACAGCATTATATTTTACAAAAATTAGTGGTAAACAGGTTTGTGAACTCGTGGAAAATTATTTCGCCGATGCGGATGAGAATTTTTATGTAACCAATAAATACGAATTACCAATTGCATCCGGTATGAAAATTATCGTCAATCAAGCGGAAAGTGGATTTTCATTAAAGGACTTGACAGTTAATGATAAGAAAATAGACAAAGAAAAGGAATACTCGATTCTTCTTACAGACACCACAATGTCTGTTTTGAAAAAAATAAATCCGAAATGTGAGATTGAGCAGCTTAAAGATACAACATTATCAAGTGCATGGATCGAAGCAATGTCAAAAGGACAGCAGCCGTCAGCACCGGAAGATTATATAGAGGTTGAACAGTAAAAGTGGAGATAGAACAAACGGTAAATAAAAGAAAAAAAATAACAAGGCTGTTGCTTATACTACTTATTATTCTTTTAAGCGTAGTTTGTATAAAGTATCTTATAAGTAAGTCTAGCAAGTATATCAGTGAAAATGGAAAAAGCAGTATGGGAGCTGTTGTTGAGCAGATGCAGCAGACCTATGATCTTCAAGTGAGTGGGTACTACAGCCAGCTGCAGTTGGTTAAGGAATTTTTACTTCATGAGAGGGAGCTGTCTCTTGAAACGGATATGAACAAAAGTTTCTTTGAAGCATGGGAAAAAGAATCGGAAAGTACACTTATATTCCTTCGGGAAAATGGTCAGGCAATATCAGCAGGTGGAACAAAAATGCGGATTGATATGCCAAGTAAATTTCTGCTGGACTTAAAGAATGGATACAATATTGGAAAACTGGTGCGTGTTGATTATGATCAGAAGAAAAAAGACGGTTATCTGGTTGCGATTCCATGTCAGGAATATACTATCAATGGGGAAACTTATACGGCAATTGGAAGCGTGTATGATCATTCGAAACTGGATTCCATGTTAAAACTGAAAGGTTATGACGGGAAAGCATATTTGTTCATTCTGGATAATGACGGAAATATTACGTATACGAACCAGAGTGGTGATAAATACCTGCGTAATTATTCCCTGTTAAAACATTTAAAAGGAGAACAGGCTATTACAGAAGAAGAGGCTGATTTGTTCAAAAAGAAGTTTAATAACAGAGAATCCGGAGTTGCACTTTTGGGAAAACAGAACCCCTATTATCTGGGGTATTGCCCGATAGAAAGCAACAACACCATTTTGGTATGTATTGTGGAAAGGGGAGTTGTTGACAATGTGCTGAGGGATTACCAGAAAACGGTGTTGTTTACAACAATACTCATGGCAGGTTATATATTTTTACTTTTTGCCGGATTATTCTACAGTATTTCCAGACTTAGTCTTGCAGATCAAAAAGCAGAATATGAAAAAAGAAATAATGAACTTCATTTACAAACAATGAAGGAAATGGAAGTAGTCAATCAAAAACTGAAAAAGGCAAAGAACGTTGCAACAGAGGCTTTGCAGACAGCTGAAAATGCAAATAAGGCGAAAACGGATTTCCTGTCTAATATGTCACATGATATTCGTACACCTATGAATGCAATCATTGGTATCACATCTTTGATCAGACATGATGCAGGTAATAAAGCAAAAGTTATAGAGTATGCAGAAAAAATAGACATTTCATCACAGCACCTGTTAGGAATTATCAATGATGTTCTGGATATGAGCAAGATTGAGGCAGGAAAAACAGTCTTCAAGTATTCTGACTTTTCTATTCTGGATCTTGTACAGGAACTTGACACTATATTTCATACTCAAATATATGAAAAGCAGCAGACCCTTACAATCATAAAAGAAAATATTCAGCATGAGTGGGTGAATGCGGATCAGGTTCACCTGATGCAGATTTTCAGCAACCTGCTTTCCAATGCAGTGAAGTATACCCAGGAAGGTGGGGAAATTCAGTTCTTTGTAGAAGAATGTGAGACAAAGTCATCTGTCTATGCAAAGTACCGTTTCTTAGTTAGCGATAATGGTATGGGAATGTCGGCAGATTTCAAGGATACAATTTTTGATGCGTTTACCCGTGCGGAAAGTTCCCTTACAAATAAAATACAGGGAACCGGACTTGGAATGGCGATTACTAAGAATCTGGTTGAGGCAATGGGAGGTACCATTGATGTGGAGAGTGAACCAGGACAGGGAAGCTGTTTTGAGGTTCTCTTGGATCTGAAAATTGCAGAGGATAGAACGGTTGCTCTGGCGGCACAAGAAGAAACAGATGAGCAGGATGGAAATATTCTGCAGGGAATGAAATTCCTGTGTGCAGAGGATAATGAGTTGAACGCGGAGATCCTGATAGAACTGTTAAAAATTGAAGGTGCGGAATGTACCATTTGTGAAAATGGCGAAGAGATTTTGGAAGCATTTGAACAGTCTGCTCCAGGTGATTATGACATGATTCTGATGGATGTGCAGATGCCTGTTATGAATGGTTATGATGCAACGAAGGCAATCCGCAGAAGCTCCCATGAAGCGGCAAAGAAGATTCCAATTATTGCAATGTCTGCCAATGCGTTCTCGGAGGACGTTCAGCATTCTCTGGCAGCCGGTATGAATGCACATATTTCAAAACCGGTTGAGATGAAGGTGCTGGAAAAGACGATCAGAAGCATAAAATCTGGTGGGGGGGGGTACCGAACCGCAGGTCACTGAACAGTGACAAATGGATTTGATGCGACAGTGCAATTTTATTAAACCAGAAGGTTGACAAGGAGATTTAATATGATTTCGAGAGCAAAGAAATATGTGGCAGTGTTACTGTTTTTTGTATGCGTGTGTATGCTGTTTTCTCCCCAGACTGCATATGCAGCCGAGGGCAGTTCACAGCATGAAACTGTCAAAGTCGGTTTCTTTGCCATGGATGGTTATCATGTGATGGATGAAGAAGGCAACCGCAGTGGGTATGGCTATGATTTTCTTCGGCTGATGGCCCGTTATTGGGATGTGGATTACGAATATGTCGGATATGATAAGAGCTGGGATGATATGCAGCAGATGCTTGAAGATGGCGAGATTGATATGGTAACATCTGCCCGCAAAACACCGGACAGAGAAGAAAAGTTTGATTTTTCACGTCCAATCGGAACCAATTATGGGATGCTGACCGTCCGCAGTGACAACAGCACGATTGTGGACGGCAATTACAGCACTTACAACGGTATGCGTGTGGCGCTTTTGAACGGAAACACCCGGAATGAAGAGTTTGCGGATTTTGCAGACAACAAAGGATTTACATATGTTCCATCTTATTTTGATACGACCACAGAAATGGATGAAGCCCTTCAGAGCGAAAAAGTTGATGCGATTGTTACCAGTTCTCTGAGAAAAACAAACAATGAGCGAATCGTGGAGAAATTTGGCAGCAGCGATTTCTATGTCATTGTTAAAAAGGGCAATACAGAATTGCTGAATGAGATCAATTATGCGATCGATCAGATGAATGCGGTTGAGGGTGACTGGAAAACGACGCTTTACAATAAAAATTATGAAAGCATCGAAACTAAGAATCTGGAATATACGGAGAAAGAAAAAAGTATTATTTCACAGTATTCCAAGGACAACCCGCTTCATGTTCTGTGTGATCCGACCCGTTATCCATATTCTTATAATGAAAATGGTGAGATGAAGGGTATTATCCCGGATTACTTCCGGAAAATTGCAGACTATGCCGGGATTTCCTATGAGTTTCTTACACCTGTCACCAGAGATGAGTATATTGCTTATCAGAAAAATAAGGAAACCACAGATATGAGCATCGATGCACGCCTGGAAACAGATAACTATGCTGAGACGAAAAAATGGGGGATTACTGCACCTTTCATTACGATGCAGCTGGCAAGGGTGACACGGCGTGACTTTGATGGGAAAATTAATGTTGTTACTACTGTTGACCAGACAGTATCAAATTCAATTGAAGATGCAATGGCACCCGGTGCAGAAAAACTGATGTGCAGTACCCGACAGGAAATGATGGAAGCTGTCCGTAAGGGTAAAGCAGATGCTGCCTTCGTCTACTATTACATGGCACAGGCGTTTGTGAACAGTGACACTACAGGCACCATGACATATACTCTGCTGGAACAGCCTACATTCACCTACCGCATGGTAATTTCATCAACTGAGAACCATGCGCTGGCTGGTATTCTGACGAAAGCAATGTATGCCATGCCCCAAAATCTTGTTGAAGATCTTGCAGCACAGTATACCACATACAAAGCAACAGAGCTGACATTTGTTGACTGGATCCGTCTGCATCCTGTTGTTACTGTTTTGGCTCTTCTTATTTTTGGAGGGCTGCTGACTACTATGGCTGTGATAATGGTGCGTCTCAGTGCAAGAAAAAAAGCTCAGAAGACGGCTCAGGAGAAAGCTGAGGAAATGGCGGAATTGGCAGAGCATGCACAGGCTGCAACCAAGGCAAAAACAGCATTTCTGTCACATATGTCCCATGATATGAGGACACCGATGAATGCAATCATAGGATTTACCGGTATTGCAATGAAAAACAATCCGTCAGACGAGGTGAAAAATTGTCTGGAAAAGATTGACGAAAGCTCAGAGCATTTACTGTCGCTGCTCAATGATGTATTAGATCTGACCCGCATCGAAAGTGGAAAAGTGAAATACAATCCGGTACCGGCGGATGTGAAAAACATTACAGATTCTGCATTGGATATTACAAAAGGCTTTCTTACGAACAGGGATATCAACTTTAAGATTCAGCGTGAAGGAGCAAAGATTCCAAATGTACTTGCGGATCCTGCACGCCTGCGTGATGTGCTGGTCAATATTCTGAGCAATGCCGTAAAATACACTCCGGATGGAGGGACGATTACATTTGAAGCCCGGTGTCTGGAAAAGGGCGGGGATGGATATATAAATATGCGTTACCGTATTTCGGATACTGGTATTGGCATGAGTGAGGAATTTACAAAAGAAGTTTTTGAGGAATTTGCACAGGAAGATTCCGATGTGAGAACGCAGTACCATGGAGTTGGACTGGGGATGGCTATCGTAAAGAAGTATGTAGATATGATGGGTGGAACCATTTCCGTGCAGAGTAAAAAGCATGAGGGAACCACATTTACTGTGGATATTCCTTTGGAAATTACAGATAAGGAATGTAGTAAGTCAGACACAGGTATTTCTGAAAAGGTGAATCTTACAGGTGTGAATGTCCTTCTTGCAGAGGATAATGAACTGAATGCAGAGATTGCTGCCGTGCAGTTGGAAGAGTTCGGGATGAATGTAGAAAGAGTTGTGGATGGAAAGAATGCTGTTGAGATTTTCAGAAATCATCCGGAAGGCACATTTGATGTAATCCTGATGGATATCATGATGCCTGAAATGAATGGTTATGAAGCAGCAAAAGCAATCAGGGCAATGAATGACAGACCGGATGGAAAAAACATTCCTATTATAGCAATGACAGCTAATTCATTTGCAGAAGATGTTCAGGCATCACTGGATGCAGGAATGAACGCACATTTGTCAAAGCCGATTGTGATTGATGAAGTTATAAAAACGATTTTAAGGTATGTATATAATTGATTCGCAGAGGTTCATGAATTAGTGGAATACAATTGACAGGAGGACTAAAATATGACAATGCAAGAGTGTTACGAAGCTATTGGAGGAAACTATGAAGCTGTCTTGGGACGCCTTCACAGCGAAGCACTGATTCGGAGATTTGCATTAAAGTTCCTTGAAGATCAGAGTTATATACAGTTAAAACAGGCATTGGAAAATAAAAATTATGAAGATGCTTTTCGCGGTGCACACACACTGAAAGGGGTGTGTCAGAATCTTTCTTTTGACCGTCTGTATGAGGTTAGTCATGAGTTGACAGAACTTTTGAGAGATAGAACCGGAGAGCAGCCGGGGATACCGGAAGCAATGGAAAAAGTAACAGAAGTATATGAGATGACAATTGAAGAAATAAAGAAGGGGCTGTAGTATTAAGTAATGCGACATGACTTTCTGCCTTGAATCAAGTGCTTGGAACATCATAAAAATGAGTGGATAAAGGAAACAAAATGTCGATTCACCAATAATTGGCCAAAGCGAACGTGGGAAAACTCCACCGCTCCCAGCGCATGACCGATTCGCTTCGGTGCTTCCGGCTCTGCTTCCATCTCCGGCTCATCCAGCAGCTCATATACCCGCTCCATGGAGGCCAGCGCCGATTGCAGAGAGTTTGTCATATAGGAAAGCTCTGTGATCGGTTCGCTGGACATGTTCATGTACTGGAAAAAGGCCTGGAACGTGCCGGGGGTCAGGCTGCCTTTTATAAGCATCCCACCGCCGAGGATCGCAATCCATGTGTCTGCCCTCCACGGCAATGTTGATCTTGTCGGCGGTGATGGTAGGGATCAGCAAAGCGCCTGCCGCATTCGCCAGCGTGACAAGTAGGATGAATACACACTTGCCGCGATAGGGGTTGAGAAATAGCAACAGATTTTTGAAAGATGAATCACGCTTTCCACAGACTATGGAGGTTGCAATAAGCGTAGACCGCTTCGACTTCATCGCCCTCGCAGAGAGCGAAGCAGACCTCCGGCTTTTCGCCGGGATGCAGTTCCTTGCGCTGATTGCCTTGCTTGGTCTGGAGAGATACCCATTCGATGTAGTGCTCCGGCAGCATAGGATGCTCCAAGGAGCCGACCTTGACATGGACGATGCCGTTTTCTACCGTCCAGACGGGAACATGCTTCTCCACGGCGGCGTCGGTGGTGCCGGGAACGATCTCGCTCATCGGCTCGCCGCAGCAGATGACGGGAACGCCCGTGTCCTTGACCTTGGCAATGATGTTACCGCAATGCTTGCAAATGTAAAACTTCTGCTCCATGATGATTCTCCTTTTCTTTCTTTAATAATTTTCCGCGTGGATCTCAAAATAGCTCTGGGGATGATTGCAGGCAGGGCAGACTTCCGGCGCTTTCTCACCGATCACAATGTGGCCGCAGTTGCGGCACTCCCATACCTTGACCTCACTCTTTGCAAAGACCTCCGCCATCTCCACATTGTGCAGCAGGGCACGGTAGCGCTCCTCATGGTGCTTTTCAATAGCGGCAACCAGACGGAAGCGCTGCGCCAGTTCATGAAAGCCTTCTTCATCGGCGGTTTTGGCAAAGCCGTCGTACATATCCGTCCACTCGTAGTTCTCGCCCTCAGCGGCAGAGAGAAGATTTTCAGAGGTATCGCCAATGCCGTTCAGTTCTTTGAACCACAGCTTAGCATGTTCCTTTTCGTTGTCAGCGGTTTTAAGGAACAACGCCGCGATCTGCTCATAGCCTTCCTTCTTGGCCTTGGATGCAAAATAGGTGTACTTGTTGCGTGCCTCGGACTCACCGGCAAAGGCAGCCATCAGATTTTTTTCGGTTTGAGTACCTGCGTATTTCGTTTCTTTCATGATCGATTCTCCTTTCGGTTTTCTGCTTTCATTATATTAGAATTATGATTTCACTCTGTGACAAAGTCACATCTATTTCAAACGATTTAGTCTGTTCTTATCCCGCAACGTGATCGCGCCTCGTCTTAGTTCTACGAGCCCGTCCTCCGAGAAGCTTTTGAGCATCCGCGCCACCGCCTCCCGCGCCGAGCTGATGTGCTGGGCGATCTGCTCATGGGTCATGCGTATCGTGTCGGAGTCAGTACGTTCCGCTTCGGCAAGGAGAAACTCTGCCAGCCGCCGATCCAATCCCTTGAACATGATCTGCTGCATCGCCCACATCACATCAGAAAAGCGTTTCCATTTCGTGTTCGGTCAAGGATGACCAGAACGGAAGCTGTGTCAGTGTTCGTTCCATATCAATGGCAGCTATGCTTGCCGCAGCCGTGGTTACCGCAGGTGTGACCTTTCTCGCCGTGCTCATGGTCATGGTGATCACAATGAACATTGGGGTCATAGCCCAGATTTCCGCTGAGCAATGCGCTCACCGCTGCATCAGCGTCCCCGCTGACACCGCCGTAGAGCTTGATGCCCGCTTCGGCCAGAGCTGCCTGGGCACCGCCGCCGATGCCCCCGCAAATCAAAGTGTCCACGCCGTTCTGCATCAGGAAGCCTGCCAGTGCGCCGTGACCGCTGCCGTTGGTATCAACAACTTCCGCATGAGTGATTTTGCCGTCTGTAGCTTCATAAAGCTTGAACTGTTCGGTATGGCCGAAATGCTGAAAAATTTGACCGTTTTCATAGGTAACTGCAATTTTCATAATGGAATCTCCTTTGCATTTTTTGTTGGATTTTTCTGTGTTGGCTCTCTGCATCCGGCACCAACGGCCGCAGTGGGCTGCCTCCTGCCCTCCGCAGATGCGGTAGTTTCCTCCGGTGATGTGCAGCGGTTTTCCGTGGACAAGACACGCTGCGATCTTGCGCCGTGCGACTTCGTAAATCTCCTGCACGGTAGAGCGTGAAATGTCCATTTGCACGGCACACTGTTCGTGGGTTTGCTGCTCCAAGTCAACCAGACGAATGACCTCGTATTCGTCCAGCGTCAGCAGGATCGGCTCGGTATTCTCGCACCCATTGGGGCAGAAGGTATCAACTTGTGGTGCGCCACAAATCCGACGGCACCGTGACGGTCTTGGCATGGACGCGTTCCTCCTTTTGTTTTCGGTATATACCGATTATAACACCTCGCACAGAAAAATCAATACAGATTTTTTAAAAGCCGCTGTAATGCTTATCAGAATCTCAAATATAAATATGGAAATCGACATTTTTGGTGCAGAGGATATTCAAATCTCCAAGCTGTGTGTCGGATGCATGAGTTTCGGCAAGGCATTGACCAGAATCCCGCGGATGGCAGCCGGAAATGCAGCGCCGTCCCAATCAGCGGCTTTTCTGTTTCCGGTATTCCGTTGGGGTTAATTGGTAGCGTTTTTTGAATAATCTGCAAAAATAGTCAACGTTATGAAAACCTGTCTCAGAAGAAATGAGACTGACTTTTTTCTCGGTTTTTGAAAGCAACTGACCGGCCTGTTTTAAACGGTAGTTAATGAGATAGTTAACCGGCGTTATATGTAAATATTTCCGAAACAGATTCAAAGCGGTACTTTTACTGACCATTGCCTGTTCTGCAATGTCATCCAATGAGATACTCCGTGAGTAATTTAGATGGATAAATTGCAGCATGAGCTGTAACCGGGCTTGAGAAGCGGTTGAATGATCCTTGTGTTCTTCCTGATATGAAATGTCTGTGTTTTCAAATATTTCCAGCCAGAGATTCTGAAGGAGAGAACTGGTAAGGAGTTCTTTGGATAAAACGGAATCCTGTGCAGAAATAATTTGCCGCATGATAGATAAAACCTTTGCTTGCCAGCATACTTTTTTATGAAATACGAGAAATGGCAATGAGGAAGAAATGATCGGCAGAATATATTTCTGATAAATCAGGCTGTCGCAAGGGGCAATAAAAGAAGGCATAAATACAAAATTGGGAATGAGGGCTTTTGAGGGAGAATAAAGGCGATGGAGTACCTTTGTATTAATGAATATGCCATTTCCTTCGGTTAAATGAAATTGGTCTTCTCCAATCCACAAAGTAACGGTTCCGGATTCAATATAAATAAACTCCAATTCAGTATGCCAGTGCCATTCGATACAGTTGAAATCAAAAACGGACAGATCTTCATAGTAAAACTGGAAAGGATAGAGAGTGCTTCCGTGCTGAGCTGTCTCCATCAAATCTTCACCTGTAATGATTTTGGTATAGGTTGTATTTATATTCATAGAAACCCCACTCTTTGAAACATACTTTACGATATTATACAATAAATTTCGGAAATAAATCAATGAAAATAAAGATGTTATGTTATATAATTCAATAAAAAACGAGGAGTGATGACCATGCCAAATTACCGGAAAACAAAAATAGCCTGTTATATGGGATTTATTACACAGGCAATTGCAGCTAATTTTGCCCCATTGTTATTTTTGAAATTTCATAATGATTATCAGATTGCACTTGGAAAAATCGCGTTGATTTCTACCTGCTTTTTCCTTACACAGTTGTTGGTAGACCTGTTTTGTGCAAAGTTTGTGGACAAAATAGGGTATCGCATCTGTATTGTTACTTCTGAGGTATGTTCCGCAGCAGGATTGGTTGGTCTGGCTTTTTTGCCGGAGCTTTTGCCGGAACCGCTTGTTGGAATTATCCTGAGTGTGATTGTATATGCAGTCGGAAGTGGTCTGATTGAAGTGCTTTGCAGCCCGATCGTGGAGGCGTGTCCATTTGATAACAAAGAGGCAACGATGAGTCTGCTTCACTCTTTTTATTGTTGGGGAGCAGTGGGAACGATTGTGATCTCTACACTGTTTTTTGCGGTGTTTGGCATGGACAGCTGGAAATGGCTGGCTGTCTTATGGGCGCTTGTTCCGGCCATAAATATCTATAATTTTGCAACCTGTCCGATCGAGCATTTGGTAGATGAGGGGGAAGGAATGGGAATAAAAGAACTGTTTCGAAAACCTCTTTTCTGGCTTTCCATATGCTTGATGATTTGCTCCGGTGCATCAGAACTGGCTATGGCACAATGGGCATCTGCTTATGCGGAAGCTGCTCTGGGGCTGTCAAAGACAGTTGGTGACCTGGCCGGTCCCTGCATGTTTGCTGTTACAATGGGGATCAGTCGTATAATTTTCGGAAAATATGGTGATAAAATGGATCTGATGAAATTTATGATCGGATCTGGAATTTTATGTGTGATATGCTACCTGCTTGTTTCTGTATCGTTGAATCCGATATCAGGTTTGATTGGATGTATTATCTGTGGCTTTTCTGTTGGGATTATGTGGCCCGGCACAATCAGTATTTCATCAGAAAGATTTCCGGCAGGTGGAACGGCTATGTTTGCTTTGCTTGCTATGGCGGGGGACCTGGGTGGAAGCATAGGTCCGGGGATTGTTGGACGTGTTACACAAAGTGCAGGAGACAATATTCGTGCAGGTATGGGAGTTGGGCTATTGTTCCCGGTTATTTTATTAATCGTGCTTTTTATTTTTGCAAGGCAAAAAAATAATAAATGAAAGCTTTTTTACAATCAATTCAAAGCCAAGAAGTATAAAGCCAAAGCTCATGAAAAGTCAGTACAAAAGGTAGTAAGAAAATGGAATGACCAAAGGCAAGCGGGAAGTGCCAGAAGATGATGCCCTTGACTTTTCTCCAAAAAAGTTTTACTATCAAACTACTGTTAGATAGTATTAAAAACTAGATATCGGGGTAATGTAAAAAAGAAGTGGTTTGAAAGTTGAAGAAAGGCAGGGGCGATCAGGACATGAATAAGAAAGCATGGAAAGCGGGTGCGGTATCGGCACTGGCAGTTGGAGCGGGGCTGGCGGCAGCGGCGTCGAAGCGGAAAAAGGCAGGAAAAGTGGTTAAGTCGGCTTCGGATTACCGGAATACGGAACGCGGCAGCCAGGAGAAAAACAGCAAGGGAATTTATTATTCGAAGGGAAATTATGAGGCATTTGCGCGCCCGGAGAAACCGGCGGGAATCGAGGGCAAATCGGCTTATATCGTCGGAAGTGGATTGGCTTCTCTGGCGGCGGCGTGTTTTCTTGTGAGAGACGCACAGATGCCGGGAGAAAATATCCATATTCTGGAGGCGATGGAGGTAGCAGGCGGTGCATGTGACGGTATTCAGGATCCGACCCGTGGATATGTGATGCGCGGCGGCCGCGAGATGGAGGATCATTTTGAGTGCTTGTGGGATCTGTTCCGCAGCATCCCGTCCCTGGAGGTGCCGGGGGCATCAGTTCTCGATGAATATTACTGGCTGAATAAACATGATCCGAACTACTCGCTCTGCCGTGCGACGGTCAACCGAGGCGAGGATGCACACACGGACGGCAAATTCCGCTTGAGCCAGAAAGGCAGCATGGAGATCATGAAGCTGTTCTTCACGAAGGATGAGGATCTGTATGACAAATCCATTGAGGATGTGTTTGATAATGAGGTGTTTGATTCGGATTTCTGGCTGTACTGGAGAACAATGTTTGCGTTTGAAAATTGGCACAGTGCATTAGAGATGAAACGCTATTTTCAGCGTTTTATCCACCACATTGGCGGACTTCCGGATTTCTCGGCACTTAAATTTACGCGTTACAACCAGTATGAGTCGCTGATTCTGCCGATGCAGAAATATCTGGAGACGGCAGGCGTCCAGATCCAGTTTGGCACCGAGGTTACGAATGTGCGGTTTGACATCCAGGGTGAGAAAAAGGTTGCGAAGGCGATCGAGTACGTGAAGGGCGGCGAGAAGAAGGAAATCGCGTTGACTGAGGATGATTTTGTCTTTATTACGAACGGAAGCTGTACTGAGGGAACGATCTACGGCGACCAGAATCAGGCACCGGTAGAAGGTGCGGAAGTGCGTACCAGCGGCTGCTGGAGTCTGTGGCGTCAGATTGCTGCGCAGGATCCGGCATTTGGACATCCGGAGAAATTCTGCTCGGATATCCAGAAGACGAACTGGGAGTCTGCGACGGTCACGACTTCGGATGAGACAATCATTTCCCAGATCCGCAAGATTTGCCGCAGGGATCCGAGAAGTGGACGCGTCGTAACAGGCGGTATCGTGAGCTGCCGTGATTCAAGCTGGCTGCTCAGCTGGACGATCAACCGTCAGGGACAGTTCAAAGCGCAGGATAAGGACGAGATCTGCGTCTGGGTATACAGTTTATTTACGGATGTACCGGGCGATTATGTGAAGAAGCCGATGCGCGCCTGCACGGGCAAGGAGATCACCGAAGAATGGCTGTACCATCTCGGAATCCCGGAGGATCAGATCGAGGAACTGGCTGAGAACCATGCGAACTGTACGCCGACGATGATGCCGTATATTACAGCATTCTTTATGCCGCGGCGTGCCGGAGACCGCCCGGACGTTATCCCGGATGGATGTGTCAATGCGGCATTTCTGGGGCAGTTTGCGGAGACCCCGCGTGATACTATTTTCACGACCGAGTATTCCGTCCGCACCGCGATGGAAGCGGTGTATGGCTTGTGCGGCGTAGACCGCGGCGTACCGGAGGTATGGGGAAGTGTCTACGATATCCGCGAGCTTCTGGACAGCACGGTCAAGCTGATGGATGGCAGATCGCCGCTGGAAATGAAGCTGCCGATGCCGCTTGAAGCACTCAAAAAGCCGGTTCTCCGGAAGATTGACAAGACGGTGGTTGGAAAGCTGCTGCGCGATCACGGCGTGCTGAAAGACTGGATGGTGTAAGAGACTGAGGAACGCAGGTGTTACTGGACACGTATGCATGAACAGTAACACGCAGGTAAATATGGCTGCGTTAGATAAAGGAAGACAGGCTGTCACAAACAGAAGGCCCCGGACGGAAATCGTTCGTTTGGCATTCGTGTGGCAGCCTTTTTTTGTGTAACAGGAAATTGTCGTGAGGCACATTCTTTTTCACTTGCCCGTTTTTCTCTGACATGATACAATAAAGATTGGCGTAAATGTAGAAAATTTGAGAAGAAAACGATTTTGAAAAGGATCGTTTGATAGATGTGAGGGAAAATAGATGGATTATTTACTTTGTATCCCGGCGCGGGAGACAAATACGAGAGAGAATTGTGAGAAAATACATAATGTTCTGGCGCGCATGTCCGATACCTACAAACTGCGGATTGTACCGGAACCGGTTAAGAATAAGCAGTTTCCATGTCCACCGTATTACAAGAAATACCGGATCTACAAGCCGGTAAAGGAACGCGATACGAACGGAGAGGCATATCTGGAAAAAGAAGAGGAAGAGATGCTCTTGAGTTCCTGCAAGACGGAGGAAGAGCAGGAACTGATGAAAAGCTGTATCTATGCGTACCAGTATTCGGCGGCGATCGTACTTAAAAGCTTCCGGGAGAAGGAAAAGAAAAATAAGATGCAGGTTCGACCTCTTTCGGAGCGGACACAGGCGCCAAGAGGCGTAAGTGGTCCGAATAGGGGAACACGTCTGGAAACACCGGAAAAAGCCGAAAAGCCGGAACAGGAGCGCAGCGCACAAGAACGTCCGTCTGGCAGTGACAGACCGGAACGATCGGAGAGAAGCTATCGGAACCGTACAGCGGATCGTGCTGCTGAGGGGAATACTGAGCGCACGCAGGGCAGAGAAAGAGCTTGCTCAGAGAGAGAGAGGGCAGCGCGTGTTTCGGGAGCCGAGAGAGCAGCGGACAGACGTAGCGGAAACCGCGCGGTGCCGGAAAATGAGAAACGGGAAGACCGCCCGGCTTCTGGAAGACGGGAGCGGTTTGAGCGCCGTCCACCGCGCAGAGGAGAACGACCAGAAGTGGAGAAAAATGAGGTCGTGAGAGATCCGGCGCAGGGCGAAATTCCGTTCCGCGCTTACATGGAGACAGGCAGCCTCCCGGCGTTCCGGGATACGGCAGCAACGGTGCCTGTACAGCCGATACAGCGGAAGAAAGAAGGTTATATGCCGATGGAGCGCAAACCGGCCGCGCAGACGCAGGAGCCGGAACCACAGGTGTAAGGTATGTGACCGAAACAGAACGATAAAATTAAATCATAGAATTTATAGAATGGCATCGAAACAATAAGAGTTCCGATGCCATTTGAGCATCAAACAGGACTATGCTTTCCATTTCTTTATTCCAACCATTCAGTTCTAATCCCCCCTATTTTCCGCATATGAATAAATGCAGTCTGTGAAAAGTACAGAACAGGGACAGAAAAAGGGGGAAATGCGCATGTATGAGAACCGGACGGTGGAAGAGGTGTGCAGGGAGTTTTCGGTCGATTTGCGGACAGGCTTATCGGCAGCGGAAGTGGAGGTGCGGCAGCGCCATTATGGGGAAAATGAGCTGCGGGAAGCACCACCGCGGAGTCTGATTGTGCGCATCGGGGCACAGCTTTGCGACTCCCTGATTTTTGTGTTGTTTGCGGCAGCCGGGATCTCCCTGCTTTTGGGCGAGTACGGCGATGCGGGGGTAATTCTGGCGGTTGTCGTATTAAATGCCACGGTGGGCGTGATTCAGGAGGGGAAGGCGGAGAAAGCGCTCGAATCCTTAAAACGGATGACGCAGCTGGAGGCGGTTGTGATCCGGGAAGGAAAAGAGCGGGAGATTGCCGCGCGGGAGCTGGTGCCGGGGGATCTGGTCGTGCTCGATGCCGGGCGGCAGGTTCCAGCCGACCTGCGTCTTACCGAGACAGCTGAAATGCGGGCAGAAGAATCAGCGCTGACCGGCGAATCGCGGGCGGTTGAGAAAAACAGCCATTTTTTAGCCGCCGGTGCGCTTCCGGTGGCAGAGCGTAAAAATGAGACATTTATGACTTCTTACGTGACGGCAGGGCGGGGAAAGGGAATTGTCATCGCCACCGGCATGAATACGGAGGTAGGGCGGATTGCTTCTCTGATCCGCGAGGCGCCGGAGGAGGAGACACCGTTGCAAAAAAGGCTGTCGGATCTGGGGAAACTATTGAGTATTCTTACGATCGGGCTGTGCGTTTTATTATTTGCCCTCGCCGTCTGGCAGAAGCGCGACGTGATGGAAATGCTGCTCACTGCGATTTCCCTGGCGGTAGCTGCCGTGCCGGAGGGGCTTCCGACGACGGTGACGATTGTGCTGGCGCTGGGAGTGACGAAAATGGCGCGGGCTGGCACGATCGTGCGCCGTCTTCCGTCCGTGGAAACACTGGGGGCAGTCAGCGTGGTCTGCTCAGATAAAACGGGGACGCTGACGAAAAATGAGATGACGGTGACGACATGTTATGTAAATCGACAGGAGTATACGGAACAGGAATTGGCGCGCTCTAAGGAAAGAGAAGTGGGAAAACGGCTTCTGGAGGTATTTGCGCTGTGCAGCGATGCCGGGGAGACGGTGGGGGATGCCACCGAGCGGGCGCTGTACGGATTTTGTGAAAATTGTGGTGTTTCTCCGGAGCATCTGCGTCGGAGATATCCGCGGAAAGGGGAGATTCCCTTTGATTCGGATCGGAAGAGAATGACGACGGTGCATGAGCAGGGAGAAAACTGGATTTCTTGTGTAAAAGGGGCGCCGGATGTGATTCTTAAAAGGTGTCGTTATGAGATGGAAGAGGACAAAATTGTGCCGCTGACCAGGGAGAGGCGGACAGAGATTGAGGCGGAGATCACGCGTATGTCCGCGCGTGCCCTGCGAGTACTCGCGGGGGCGTATAGGGAGCTTCAAACAGGAAAAATGCCGGATGGAAAGTGGGAGAAACAGGTGGGACAGCTGGAGCAGAACCTGGTATTTCTGGGTCTGGCAGGCATGATGGATCCGCCGAGGGAGGCAGCAGCCGGGGCAGTTGAGGCATTTCGCAGGGCATCTGTGCGGACGGTCATGATCACTGGAGATCATGCAGACACGGCGCTTGCGATCGCCAGGCAGCTGGGGATTGCCAAACGGCGGGAAGAATGCATGACGGGGGCGCAGCTGGAAACGCTGGATGAGGGAGCTCTGGAGGAACGAATCGGTTCTGTATCAGTCTTTGCACGGGTGTCGCCGGAACATAAAGTCCGGATTGTGCGGGCTTTAAAACGCGCCGGGTGCGTGACGGCGATGACCGGGGACGGCGTAAATGATGCGCCGGCGCTTAAATCAGCCGATATCGGGATCGCGATGGGAAAAGGCGGAACCGATGTGGCGCGGCAGGCGGCGGATATGATTTTGACGGATGATAATTTTGCGACGATCGAGAGGGCAATTGAGGAAGGGCGCGGCATCTATGAAAATATACGAAAATCTATACTGTTTCTGCTTTCCTCCAATCTGGGGGAGATTTTAACCATGTTTGCCGCCGTTGCTATCGGAATACCGGCGCCGCTGGGAGCCGGGCACATCCTTTGGATCAATCTGATTACGGACTCGCTTCCGGCGCTGGCACTCGGCATGGATGGAAACGACCGGGAGAACTTGATGCGTCAGCCGCCGCGCCGGACGGGCGAGTCGCTGTTTGCCGGAGGCGGGTGGTTCTGCATGGTATTTTACGGGTCTCTGATTGCAGCAGTCACGCTGGGGGCATTTTTCAGCAGACAGGAGCTTTTGCGGGCACAGACGTATGCATTTACCGTTCTGGGGCTGTCGGAGCTCTTTCATGCGGTCGGCATGCGCTCGCTTACGGGCTCGGCATTTTCACGCAGTCTTGGGAAAAATCCGCTGATGCTTGCGGCAGTCCTTGTGGGGATTCTGATGCAGGTTGCGGTGACGGAGATTCCTTTTTTGATGAAACTCCTTCACACGGTGCGGCTGCGCCCGGCAGAGTGGCTGGCGCTTCTCCTGTTATCCGCCACGCCGCTGTTAGTGCATGAACTTCTAGCATTTCTTTTTCGGAAACGGCATTGATATAGCGAAAATGCAGTTTACAGATAGGCATTTTTGAAGCCACGGAAAAATCCGTTACTGGGCATGTGTGCGTGAACAGTAACACGCGGTAGGAGATTGGGCAGATTTCGAAAACAGGCTTGTTCTTTTGGACAAAAAAACTTATAATAAAATGGAGTCCAAGCTGATTTTGTCAGAAAAGTATAAAAAGTTGCTGTCCGCAGACTGGCATTATTGAAGCCTGAGGTGCCGCATGAAATTAGAATGGCAGCAATCATAGATACATAGGAAGATGAGGGAAGAGATGAGGGAGAAACAGACGAGAGAGGACGCCTCCGGCGTTCGAAAGAAACCGGCAGCTTCATCCGCACGATCTTCGGGCAGGCGGGGCACCGCAAAGAAAAGCGGGAAAATCGATGTCGGCAAGCGAAAGAAAGCGGGCAAAAATAACAGCTGGAGCGGTGGGCGGATCGTGTTCCATGCGATGGCAAGGATCTTTGGAACCATGTTCAAGACGCTTCTGGTGTGTCTGGTACTGCTGGTGATTGGCGGTGCCGGATTTGGAGCATATAAGCTGATTCCGCTCTATGAGGACTATAAAAGCCAGATAGAGGGAGTGGTGGAAAACAGTACGCTGGATACATTCCGTTTGCAGGAGGCAAGTTATATTTATGATTCCAACGGTAATGTGCTGGCGAAGCTGACGGGAGACGAGGATTCCAGTTATTTGAAGTATGACCAGATACCGCAGAATGCAGTCAACGCATTTGTGGCGATCGAGGATCGGACGTTCTGGGAAAATCCAGGCATTGATATAAAAGGTATTTTCCGTGTCGCAGTCAATTACTTTTTGACTGAGGGAGCAGAAAAGCACGGCGCGAGTACGATCACCCAGCAGTTAGCGAGAAACCGTTTTCTGACCCGCGAGGTGTCGATGGAGCGGAAGATCAAGGAGATGCTGATTTCCTTAGATCTGACGAAGAAATACACCAAAGAGCAGATTATGGAGTTCTATATCAATGATATCAGCTTCGCGAACACGTACTACGGGCTTCAGGCGGCTGCAAGAGGTTATTTTGGCAAGGATGCGGATGAACTGTCCTTGAGCCAGACGGCATATTTGTGTGCGATTCCGAACTCGCCGACGTATTACAACCCGTACCGTCATCCGGAAAATGCGCTGACACGCCGCGATAAGATTCTGGAAGATATGCTGAGTATGGGATTTATTACGGAGAAAGCGTGCAAAGAGGCAAAGGCGGAGGAGATCACGGTCAACCGCCAGAGAGTGCCGCTGCACAACTATGAGACGACGTATGCGATCGACTGTGCGATTCGCTATCTGATGCGCCGTGACGGCTTTGAATTCCAGTATGGATTCCGCAGCGACGAGGCTTACAAAGAGTACAATGCCAATTACAACGAGGTGTACAACCAGGAGCGCGATGCGCTCTACACGGGCGGCTATAACCTTTATACCTCGTTGGATCCGGACAAGCAGACGATCCTGCAGGATGCATTAGATGGAGTTTTGTCCTTTGATGGCAATACATCCGAAAACGGCGTTTACAAGCTGCAAGGCGCGTCCACCGTTATTGACAACAAGACGAACCGCGTCGTGGCGATTGTGGGTGGACGTAGTCAGGAGACGGATACCTACACATTAAACCGTGCGTTCCAGAGCCCGAGACAGCCGGGAAGTTCTATCAAACCGTTGATCGTGTATACACCGGCACTGGAAAATGGTTACACATCGGAAACAAAGATTCCGAATATCGATATTGACGCGGCGAAGCAGAAGGGCGTGGATGTGAAGTCCCTTTCCGGCGAGAGGCTGGAGCTTCGAAATGCGGTCGAGCGAAGTAAAAATGGTGTGGCATGGTATATCTATGATGATATCACACCGGATGTCGGCATGGCATATTTAACCCAGATGCGCTTCGCGAGCGTGCAGGCGGCGGACTATTATCCGGCGACCTCCCTGGGCGGCTTTACCACCGGTATGACGACCGAGGAGATGGCGGGCGCTTATGCAGCGCTGTCAGACCGGGGACAGTACCGCGAACCGACCTGTATTATCAAGATGATCAATAACCAGGGCGAAGATATTTTTGAAGATTATGAATCGGTTCAGGTTTACCAGGAGAGCAGCGCCGTGATGATGACCGATATTTTAAAGGGAGTTGTCACAAAAGGTACGGCGGCATCGATGGGGTGGAGCGGCAATATAGAGGCGGCCGGAAAGACCGGTACGACCAACGGCAGCCGTGACGGCTGGTTCTGCGGCATGACGCCATATTATACGATGACGGTCTGGGTTGGCTACGACCAGCAGAAGACACTTTCCAGCCTGTACGGCGGCACGTATCCGGCGAAGATCTGGAAAAATGCGATGGAAAAGATGGTAGAGGGGCTTCCGGCGGCGTCCTTTGATACCCCGGAGACGGACAATGGACGCGGAGAAGGAACCTATCTGGCAGGTCATCCGGATGCATTTGAAATCACAACCAGCGGATATACCGCGGCGAATTTCAGAAGGGATCATTTGCTCTCGGATGAGGCGGCGAAGCTTCTGGAGTCTGCAAAGAGCGGCGATTCCGGCCGCAGCAGCAAGGAGTTAAAAGAAGACGCCAGCGCCAAGATCGAGCAGATCAAGAGCGAATCCATCAAAGAGCGGATGCAGCGGATCCACAAGACGGGTACGGCAGGAAAACGGTATTCAGCCCCGGCGGTGGTGCCGGAAACACCTGCCGAGACAGTTGAAGATCCGGCAGAATCTAGCACGACGATCGTGCCGGCAGGACCGGGCAGCGACATCGGACCAGGACACGGTCCGGCGCAGGAACCGGCAGTGGGTCCGGCGGCGGAGATTGGGCAGTAAAGAATTGAAAATGAGAAGAGTCATTTGATGCAGAGACATTAAATGGCTCTTCTTTGTTTTGTAGAAAAGAATTGTTCTATGAAATCTGTTCAAGATTTATGTGGAATCAATGGCGGAAGAATATTTGAATGAGAATAAAATTGACCGATTGTTTATGCAATAAGGGAAATATGGGGGAAAATGGATTGGAAATGTACAATACAATGAAATAAAACATGATAAAAGATCAATACGATTTAAAGTTCGTCAAATAAAATCAGAAAACGACTTGAAAATAAAAAAATAAAGTGCTAATATATCAGTAAGATATCTGAGATATATTAAAGAAAACAAAGTGCATGTACTAATAAAAGATTAAAAAAGAAAGGAAGGAAAAAGAGTATGGGCGACAAAATCAGATTTGGTATTATCGGCGGCGGTATGGCAGGTCCGTTAAATGCAGGAGCACTTCGGGATATCCCGGAAGCAGAGGTTGTTGCATTCTGTGACGTGAAAGAGGATGTGGCAAAGGAATTCAGCAAAGAGTACAATATTCCGTCTTATTACACGGATTATAAAGAGATGCTGAAACGAGATGATATCGATGCTGTCTGTGTAGTAACACCTCCATTCCTGCATGAGCAGATGGTTGTGGACTGTGCGAAGGCTGGCAAACACGTAATGTGTGAGAAACCAATTTCTGTCGATTGTAATGCAGCTGACAGGATGATTGCAGCATGTAAAGAAGCGGGCGTTAAATTTGGTGTTATCTTTATGTACCGTTTCATGGATCAGGCTCAGCTGATCAAGAAAGCGCTGGATGAAGGCAAGCTTGGTAAACTTCTTTCGGTTGATTGTTCTGGAAAATGCTTCCGAAGCGATGAATACTATGCTTCCGGTGCATGGAGAGGTACATGGAAAGGTGAGGGCGGCGGTTCCCTGATTAGCCAGACCGTTCATTTTATTGACTTAATGCTTTATTTAGTCGGCGATGTAGAGAGACTGACTGGTAATTATATGACAACCCTGCATCCGGATATTGAAGTAGATGACGTAGCCAACGCAATATTCAAATTTAAGAATGGGGCGTTGGGAAGCCTGGTAAGTAGTAGTGCAGTCCGTCCGGGTTATCCGCGTCACATCGAAATCCATGGTGAAAAAGGTACGATCAAGATTGTGGAAGAAGAGATCGTAGAATGGAAAGTAGAAGGCATGAACGAGGATGATTACCTGACCAAGGTAAAAGTTGACTCTGGTGATACAGCAACGGGTGCTGGCTATGTGGCAACCGAAAATCACAGAAGACAGCTTACTGATTTCATCCATGCGATCAAAGAAGATCGTGAGCCGATGGTAGACGGCGTAGAGGGAAGAAGAACACTTGAATTTATCCGTGCGATTTATCAGTCGAGCGACCTTGGTAAAGAAGTGCATTTCCCGATCCAGGAAGATGAAAAATACGGAAAGAAGACAGCTTGGTAATAAGGAGGTATAGATTATGGAAAAGAAGATGTATACAGAGACGTTGGAAAAGGTTCGCAATGATTATGCGGTTCGCAATATTGATAAATTAGAGGCAGCGATCAAAGCCGGTGATATGGAAAAAGCGCTGGAGCTGCACAAATTAAATGTAGAGAAAAAGACAGGATTTCACCATTTCGCAGTCCGCTGGGTAAATCAGACATTACGCAATTTCAAGAAATGGGCACCGGATGAGGCGATCTTTGAATGTATGGAAGACTATGCATTATGGTGCTATCCGCCATGTCTGCAGGACTGGATGGAGAAATATAAAGCGGGTCAGGCTACATATAAAGATTTCCCAATGGAAGATTTCCTGGAGAACCGTGCAGTATTATGGTCTGCTCTTCATGATAACGGCGATCAGATTTGGGAAGAGGATGAGGAGAAGATTACCTTTACACTTCCGCGTTGTAACAGCGGCGGCTGGCTGGTAACCGAATGTCAAGACAAGGTACAGACTTTAGATAAACCGGATCCAAGAGCTTATAATAAGGAAGGATTCCAGTGCTACTGCCTGAACTGTACAACCATGTGGGAGTTTGGTTGGTACAAATGGTTTGGATGGCCATTATTCATTATGGATGTGCCGACTATCGGCAGTGACGGTAAGTGCGTGATGGTTATGTACAAAGATCCGAAAGATATCCCGGATTCTTACTATGAGAAACGCGGCTTAGAGAGAAAGATCTAATAAAAAACCGGCGGCAGTTTCACCGGCTGCCGCCTTTGTAAAAACTATCCAGGAAAGGGGGATACATTATGAAAGAAAAGGGGAACCCACTTCTCCAGATAATTCGAAATGTAAATGATGCGGTAGTAGTTGTTCTTTTCCTTGCGATGACAATTACAGTTATTATTCAGGTTTTTTTTCGTTTTGTAATACAGAGTCCTCTTAGATGGACCGAAGAATTAGCGAGATATCTGATGATATGGCTGGTATTGATGGCATCGGCGATTGCGATGAGAAATCGTTCTCACCTTCAGGTAGATGTTCTGACATCTGCACTTCCGCAAAAGCCGAAACGCATTTTGACCGCGATTGTAGATCTTTTAACGATTGTTTTCTTATGTATTATGACATATTTCGGGTTCAAAGTAGTACAGTCTACGACGGCTCAGACGTCTCCGGCGATGCAGATTCCGATGGCTTTGATTTACGCGGCATTCCCAACCGGTGGAGTTTTGATGATTATGGAACAGCTCCTTACCTTTATCGAACGCTTAAAAAACAAGAATGCACCGGAAGAACCGAGAGAATTTATAGATTAGTAAAGGAGGCTGCGATATGTTAGGATTTTTATTTATCTGTATTTTGTGTCTGTTTCTAATCGGAGCCCCTATTTTTGTTGCACTCGGAATGGGAACGACACTTTCGATTATGCTTGAGGGAAATTTCCCATTGGTTCTGGTACCGCAGAGAATGTTTGCGGGTCTTGACAGCTGGCCGATCATGGCGATTCCGATGTTCATGCTGGCAGGAAATCTGATGGATCAGGGCGGTATGTCCAAACGGATTGTAGATTTTGCAAGTGCGTCGATCGGCTTTGTAAAAGGAAGTCTGGCGATGGTAGCCGTACTGGCATCCATGATTTTCGCGGCAATTTCCGGTTCAGCAACGGCTGGAACAGCAGCAATCGGTTCGATCATGACGCCTGCATTTAAAGAAAAAGGCTATAACATGAGTTTCGTAACGGTTCTGCTCTCAGCAGCAGGAAGTATCGGACCGATTATTCCGCCAAGTATCTTAATGGTTCTGATTGGATATTCCACAGGTGCATCTGTTGGTCAGTTATTCCTCGGAGGCGCTATTCCTGGAGTTATGATTGGTGTGGCACTGATGGTCTACTCCTATATTCACGCTTCCAGGGGCGGAGATGCATATATCCAGACAACCAAGTTTGATCCGAAAGAAGTACGGAGAACGATGTTTTCTGCACTTCCTGGTTTAGGACTTCCGATTATCATTATCGGTGGTATCATCAGCGGTATCTTTTCTGCAACTGAAGCAGCGGCTGTGGCGGTTGTCTATGGCTTCCTGGTAGGTATGTTTATTTACAAAGAAATTACATTGAAAGATTTACCTGGTATTTTTGTTAAGTCCGCGCAGACAGCGGCTGGCATCATGATTATCACAGGCTGCGCTTATATCTTTGCATGGTTTATCACAGCAAAACAGCTGCCGCAGCTCTTAATCCAGGTTATGAATACATTCATCACAAGTAAGACTGCATTCCTTATTTTCTTAAATATTGCGCTGTTCTTAGTTGGAATGTTTATGGAAAGTTTCTCTGCAATTATCGTTTTAATGCCGATCTTATTCCCGGTAGCAACCGCTTATGGAATCGACCCGATTCACTTTGGTGTTATTGTCTGCATCAACCTGGCGATTGGATACGTAACACCGCCTTATGGAGCAACTTTATTCGTTGCCTGTGGATTGACCGGCAAGAGTGTAAGAGAGGTATTCCCGTTTGTAATTCCTACGATTCTTGCAATGTTAGTTGTACTGATTATTGTTACATATCTCCCGCAGACCTATTTATGGCTGCCGCAGTTAATGGGATAAGAAGATGAAATGAAAGGAGGATTTATTGATATGAAGAAAAATGTGAAACGGTTTGTAAGCATGACGATGGCGATGCTGGTGGCAGCTGGCTCTCTGGCAGGATGTGGAGGAGGCGGCAGCGCTTCCACAGGAGAGTCCGCAAAGGCAGCGGCTAATACAGGCGGTTCATCCGGTGGTGCGGTGACCGTAAAGGTTTCCTTATCACAGGCAGCAACCGAACCTCCGGTAAAAGCAGCGGAATATTTTAAAGAGATTGTGGAAGAGCGATCCAATGGCGAAATTAAAGTAGAAATATATCCGGATAACCAGCTTGGCAATGAGCGAGATGTCATTGAGGGTATGCAGCTTGGCACCGTAGAGATGGCGATGACGTCGGTAGCGCCGTTCTCCAGCTTTGTTCCATCTGTTAATATATTCTGCCTTCCGTTCCTCTGGAGAGATAAGGAACATATGTATTCCGTTCTGGACTCTGACGAGATTGGAATGTCCTATAGCGGTGACTGTGAGGAGAAAGGCTTCCATCTGATGGGCTTCCTGGATTTGGGAACCAGACATATCATGACAACGCAGAAGACGATCAACAGTATCGAGGATTTAAAGAATCTCAAGATCCGGACCATGGAAAATCAGGTACAGCTGGATTCCTTTACCGCATTCGGCGCAAGCCCGCTGCCGATGGCATACGGCGAATTATACACAGCGCTGCAGCAGAACATTATTGACGGTGCAGAAGCGGCCAATACAAACTATTATTCCAAGAAGTTTTATGAGGCAGCGCCGCACTGGGCAATGGTTGGATGGACCAACGACTTAGGTATCTGCGTAGTTGCTAAGAATTTCTATGATTCTCTTTCGGACGAGCACAAACAGATTATCGATGAGTGCACCAAAGAAATGATCGATAAAGAGAGAGAACTTTATACAGCATCTGAGGATGAGTGCTTGGAACTGTTAAATGGAGAGGGCATCGAAATCACAGAGCCGGATCGCGAACCATTTATCGAGGCAGCCCAGAGCGTATATGATCAGTGGGGCGATAAAGTAGGCGGAAGAGATAAAATTGACGCAATCGTTAATTTTGGAAAATAAAATGTGTTCAGTGACAGAGAAAGGCAAAGGTGTATATGGGATTTGATTATCAAAGTTTTTTGAATGACAAGATTTTTGAAGAATTAAACAAGATAAAAGCCTTTTCTCCGGAGGTTATTGAGCAGGAAGCGGCGGCGCGAAAAAAACCGGGATTTCCGCATGATAAGCTGGTATTTGCGGCAGCGGATCACAATGCCAGAATGATCAATGAGTACAAAGGAAATCCGATTGGTTTAAGTAATAGGCGGGAGTATTTATCCCGCCTGGTGCGGATGCTGCAGAGTGATCAGATTGATGGAATCGAGGCGACACCGGATATTATTGAAGATTTATTTATCCTCAATAAGTTGCAGCGGGAACGTGGAGAAAAGGCGTTTCTGGATGGGAAGATGCTGGTTGGCACTGTGAACCGGGGCGGTCTGAAAAATACGGTATGGGAGATGGACGATATGCCGTCCTGTTATACAGTCGATCGCCTAGTGAAACTTCGGATGGACGGTGTAAAGTTTATGATCCGTCTGAATCCGATGGATGAGCGAAGCAAATATACGGTTCGGTACTGTGCAGAAGCTGTCAATGCAGCAGAGTCAGCTGGTCTTCCAATTTTTATCGAGGCGCTGTATGTAGAAACGACGGAAACGGGGTTTACGATGAAGACGGATTCAGAGAGTCTGTGTAAGGTAGTCGGCGTGGTAGGCGCTCTTGGCTGCCGTGCATCCGGCAAATGGATTGAAGTTCCGCTGAATCATGAATATGCAGTTCCGACGGCGGCGACCACCTGTCCGGTGCTGGTAGTTCCAGACGAGGTAAAGAGTGAGCCGATTGAGGTTGTAGAAGAGTACACGAAAGAGATCGGAATCAGCAGCAATATCCGCGGAATCTTGCTGGGACGAAATGTTATGTACAATGAATCGGATCCGCTTCCAATCGCGGAAGCGATCGCGGATATCTGGCATAAGGGCGGCAACGCGGAAGAAAATTACAAGCGATGCGTCGAAAAATTATAAAAAAAATAGGGCATATCAGGTTACTGGGCATGTATGCGTGAACAGTAACTATATCAGAAACGGGGTATATACAAAAGTCTAATTGAATTTGATCCTTATTTGCGCTATTATAAAAATAAGCATTCCTGTAGACTAAAAGAAGTTGGATGCAAATCACAGATTTGTTCTACAAGAAAGATGAGGGAAACAATGCGAGTTAGTGATGTGGCATACGAGAAGATTAAGATGATGATTATTACAGCCAGACTTCGCCCCGGACAGACATTAGTAGAGGCTGAATTGATGGAAGAGCTGGGGATGGGACGAACTCCCATCCGTGAGGCACTGAATCGACTGGCATGGGAAAACTTTGTGAAAATTGTCCCGAGACAATGTATTATGGTAAATGAGATTTCCTTATATGAAGTGGAATCGATTTATCAGATGAGATTTGCTCTGTCTCCACTTGAATCAGAGCTTGCTGCTATGAATCGGACGGAAGAAGATTTAAAGCGGCTGAAAGACAGCCTGGAAGTCCTGAGAGAGGAGACAGATGCGGAAGAAAGAGTTCTTTTGGATCGAGCATTTCATAGAATTATTTCTTCTATGACTAGGAATCCGTTTCTTGAGCGGGAGATGAATAATTACCAGGATTTGAGTATTCGTCTTCTGTTTTTAAACCGGATTAATTTATCTTCGATTGATGATATGGATATTGGACATCATGAGGAAATTTATCGTTGTCTTCAGGAGAGAGATGTAGATAAATTGATATCGGTTCAGAAAGCGCATGTTCAGGCATTTAAAGAAAAATTTATCCGCTGAGAGCGGGAACTTCCCTTCGCTGAAAGGCGAAGGGAAATATAAGCCACATAAGATATATTTGAAGTATATTACTAACTCGGACTTTAAGTTGAAAGGAGACCAGCTATGAAAAAAATTGCTTTTATTGGAAGTGGAACTATGGGTACAGCTCTTGCAACGGCAGCCTGCAAGGGAATTGATCCATCGGAAGTTGTGATTACAGATGTGGTTACAGAAAAAGGACAGAAATTAGCGGACGAGCTGGGATGCAACTTTGTTGAGACCAATGGAGAAGCGATCAAGGCAGCTCATTATGTTGTGTTCTGTGTAAAACCGCAGTTTTTAAAGAGTGTTCTGGAAGAGGTGAAACCGGTCTTTGCGGCATGTGCAGAAGAAGGGCAGGAAAAAATTATCGTTTCGATTGTAGCGGGTGTTGAGGTTTCAACCTATATGAAAGAATTAGAGTTAGAAGGAAAGAATGTTCCGGTTATCCGTATTCTCCCGAATACAGCCTGCTTGATTGGAAAAGGTTTTATCCTGATCGAACAGGGCGACAGCTACACGAAGGAACAGGAGGACGAATTCCGGTATATTCTACGTGAAGCCGGTGGATTTGACAGCCTTCCGGCCTCCCAGTTTGTGGCAGGCACGGTATTAACATCTACATCCCCGGCGTTTATCGCAATGTTTGCTAATTCTCTGGCAGACGGCGGCGTTTACAATGGTCTTTTACGTTATCAGGCGAGAAGATATGCACTGGAAGGAATCCTTGGAACCGTGCAGCTGTTTTTACAGAGCGAAAAGCATCTTGAGAATTTAAAAGATGATGTGTGTTCTCCGGCTGGTCCGGCGATGATCGGTGTGAAGACACTGGAAGACCGTGGGTTCCGCAGCAGCGTGATCAATGCGGTTGTCGATGCTTATAAACGATTTGATGAAATTGGAAAATTAAAATAATCGTTGCATCATCCTGAAAAAGCCCCCCTTTATATTTTTATACCACCTTAGCAGCCGGTCGGTTTCCCTGATGAAGAGAAGCCGGCCGGTTTTCCATTAACTGCTTGGGATATCTGGTTTTGATAAGTGTTGTTTCCGGTACTGTGCTGGTGTGCAGCCAATGATCCGTTTGAATGTGGCGATGTAATTGCTGACCTGGTTGTATCCGACCAGTCCGGCAATCTGTGAGATGGGCAGATCGCGGTGAAGGAGGGAAACACTGGTCTGGATGCGGTAATTAGTTAAATATCCATAGGGAGTTGTGTGAAGAATATTTTGAAAAATCCGGCAGCATTCTCCGACGCTGATATTGGCTGATGCAGCCAGGTCTGAGAGCTGTAAATCATCTGCGTAATGTGCATAGATGAACAGGAGAATGGATTGCAGGCGCTGCTGGCGCAGGAGGTTAATAGAGGTAGAATTCCCACTGCTGTGAAAATTGGAAATCAACAGATTCCACATCGAGGTAATCTTAATGCAGATAGAATATTCATTGCCTTTAACCTGATTGGAAAGAAATAAATCGGTTATTTTTTTGTGCAGTCCGATCAACTCTTTCTGCCATTCGGATTCCGGGTGAATAGAGAAAGCGGAGAATTTCCCGCCGGCGGTATAGGGCAGGACGTAGTCCTGATCCATGCGGCTTCCAGGAAAAAAGGCAAGAAGGCGGTAAGGAAAATTGAGGCTCGCATAGGAGCCGTCTTCCGACATCTGTGTGACGGCATGAATCAGGGAGGTGTTGACGAAAATCAGATCTCCAGCCTGTCCGGGCAGAGAAAGATTATCTACCTGCATTGTCAATGTTCCGCTTAGTACGAGGGTAAACTGCAGCTCATCATGCCAGTGGAAGTCGCGCAGCCAGCGTCCCGGCGGCTGCATGGAATGAATATCAGAATAGTAGACATTGACCGGAAAATCTTGATCTTGATAGTGGTTGATTTCCTGTAACTGGGAAGTAGATTTCAAAGGATCCCTTCTTTCTATAAAAATTCAATATGTTAAGATTTTGGTATTTTTAGTTATTGATATTGTACCATTTCCACATAAGAATTGCTATACTTTTAAACGAAAAGAGATTTATAGCAGGTGCTAAAAAAATAAATCCCACAGAATGGGAATGTGAGTAAAAAATAGGAGGAAATCAGATGGCAGCAATCGAAAGAAAACCATACATGGATCGGATTGACCGATTAAAACAGAGAGTATTAAAGACCAAGCCAGAGATGGATCTGGAAAATGCAATTATCCTGACAAAGGGCTTCCAGGAATCAGAGGGACAGCCGCTGTGCATCCGGAAAGCATATGCATTTAAGAAACAGTGCCTGGAGAAAACTGTAAAAATCTGGGGGGATGAGCTGATTGTCGGCAATGCCGGAAGCAAGCAGCGCGGCGGTATTTTAAGTGTCGATACCTGCTGGTCGGTTCTGGATGAGGAGCTGGATACCATCAGTACCCGTCCATATGACCCATTCTATCTGCGCCCAGAGGATCGGAAGGCATTTGAGGAGATCATCCGCCCGTACTGGAAGGGACGTTCCACGTATGAGCAGTGGCTGGTACAATGCCCAGATTTTGCGGCAACCTTACGTGACTGCGGCGCTCTTTACATCAACCGTAAATCGGTTCGTGGCTGGGGCGAGACGACGGCGGGTTATTCCAGAGTCATTAAAGAAGGCATAGAGGGAATCAAGGCGCATATCCATAAAGTGCTTGATACACTTGATATTACCCGTCCGGGTGACTATGAGAAGATTGAATACCTGAAAGCGATGGAGCTGGCAGCTGACGGTATCTCCGCATTGGGACACCGCTATGCGGCAGAGGCGAGAAAGCTGGCAGAGGCAGAGCCGGATGAGAAGCGCAGAAAAGAACTGTTACAGATTGCAGGGACCTGCGATCAGGTTCCGGAAAAACCGGCGCGTACCTTCCGCGAGGCGATTCAGTCGATGTATATTTACCAGACCTGTATTTTCATGGAGCAGAATGCAGCAAGCTACAACCCGGGACGTATGGATCAGTATCTTTACCCATTTTATAAGGCAGATATCGAGGCTGGCCGTTTGACAGAGGAAGAGGCGCAGGAACTTTTGGACTGCTTATGGGTTAAATTCTCTGAGCAGTGCCTGTTCCAGGATCAGGTAACCGCACAGTTTTCCGCCGGTTACCCAATGTTCCAGAACGTATGCTGCGGCGGTGTGGATGAGCGCGGCATGGACGCAGTCAATGACGTGTCGTACCTGATTTTGCAGGCAACCGCAGAAGTACAGTTATATCAGCCGTCCCTGTCTGTCCGCTACAATATGGCGAAGAATCCGAGCAGCTTCTTAAAGAAGATTGCAGAGGTTATCAAGCTTGGAACCGGTTTCCCGGCATTCCACAACGATGAAGTTGGTATCGAGATGCTCCTGAACAAGGGAATCCCGTTAAAAGAAGCATATAACTGGAATCCATGCGGCTGTGTAGAGACGAACCTGGAAGGAAAACAGAGATGCTACACCGCATATGCAGACTTCAACTTAGGTTCTGCGGTTGAATTTGCTCTGTTAAACGGTAAGAGCCGTAAATATGGCATTCAGGCATCTGAGGCGACCGGCGATCCGACTGCCTTTAATACCTACGAAGAGTTTGAAGAGGCAGTCAAAGAGCAGATCCGCTATGAACTTCGCGGAACCGTGGCTTCCAGCCATGTATGCGATGACATTGGCTTCCAGAGGGTCGTTCCGGCACTTTCCCTTTCTTTCTATGAGTGCGTAGAGAATGCGAAAGATTACGCATGGGGCGGTGCGAAATATAACCTTGGAAATGGTATTGATGCGATCGGCGTAGCAGACCTGATCAACAGCCTGATTGCAGTAAAGAAACTTGTATTTGATGAGAAAAAAGTAACGATGCAGCGTCTTCTGGATGCACTGGATGCAAACTTTGTGGGTTATGAGGATGTCAAGAAGATGTGTGATGAAGCTCCGAAGTACGGCAATGATGACGACGAAGTAAACGAGCTGACCGGTGATATGTTCTGTTTTATCGCGGACTATATCGAGTCGTTCCACAGCAAATTCGGCAAGATGACGCCAGGTATTCTTCCGGTATCTGGAAATACTCCGTTTGGTCTGGAGGTCGGTGCACTTCCGTCCGGACGTCTGGCTTGGAAACCGTTAGCAGACGGCGTATCTCCGAACCAGGGAACCGATACCGAGGGCATGGGCGCTGTATTGAAATCCATTTCCCACATTCCGCATGGCCGTTTCAATCAGGGAACCCTGCTGAATGTAAAGATGGATACGGTATTCCGCGACAGCCCGAACTCGACAAAAGAACTGATGAACTACCTGCGGAGTCTCTGCTCCCTGGGCGTATTCCACACACAGTTCAATGTCATCGATACGGAGACCTTAAAAGAAGCACAGAAGCATCCGGAGGATTACAACGGACTGCTGGTACGTGTAGCTGGTTATACAGCATATTTTACAGAGCTTGGAAAAGAAGTACAGGACGATATCATTTCCAGAACTTCACATTCCAATATCTGCTAGGAAAAAGAGTGAAATCTGCCGTGTTTCATAAAAAATGCGGCAAATCAGCTACCGGGGATGTGCATCATGCGCGGTGGCGGGCAGCAGGCAAGGTGTACTTGACAGGAGGAACAGCGTATGGAATTAAAAGCAAATATTCTTCGGATTGAGCGGTTATCCCTCTCCGATGGGAAGGGAATGCGGACGGTTGTATTTTTTAAGGGCTGTCCCCTGCGCTGTGCCTGGTGTTCGACACCGGAGTCGCAGTCGGGGCAGCGGGAAGTCTACTATATGAAAGAGCGCTGCACCGGATGCGGCGCCTGCATCCAGGTCTGTCCGGAACAGGCACTTCGCCGGAGCGAAAAAACGGGAGAGATCGTGAGGAACCACAGCCGCTGTAAACAGTGCTTTCAATGTGTGGATGCCTGCAATTACCGGGCACAGCAGATCTATGGCAAGGAGATGACCGTAAAAGAAGTAATGCGCGAGATCCAGAAGGATGAGATGTTTTTCTTCTATTCTGATGGTGGAGTGACACTTTCAGGAGGTGATCTGTTTTGTCAGACGGATTTTGCGGAAGCACTGCTGGAGGCCTGTGATGACGCCTGCATCAATGCGGCGGCGGAGTTAGATATGTTTACTTCGTTTGAAAATGTGAAACGGATCGTGCCGCATCTGCAGATGTTTTATGTGGATGTGAAAACTATGGATCCGGAAAAGCATAAAAAATGGACGGGGCAGGACAATGCCTGTATTCTGGAAAATATCCGCAAAGCCGATGCGATCTGCGCGCCGCATTCGATTCATGTCCGTGTGCCGCTGGTAGAAGGAGTCAATGATGATGTGGAAAATATTCGGAAAACGGCGCAGTTATGCCAGGAACTTAAAAATTGTCAGGAATTGGAATTTCTGCCATATCATAGACTGGGGCTTCATGCATACCGGCAGCTGGGAAGAAACTATCAATTAGAAGAACATGCGTCGATGAGCCGTTGGGATGTGTATCAGAAAATGGGATTTCTGTGCGAAACGGATTGGATGTTTGATATAGCGATATCAGGATTGGAGGTGTATAAAGCTGGAATAGGAAAAACGGGAGTAACAGAGGAGGTGTTAAAAGCGTAAAATACGATAAAAATTAGTATTGGATAAAAATGGATAATGGGAAAATGCGTACCGTGTAAGATAAGGTTGGTTGGTGAAAAATAGTCTTGCACGGTACGTTTATTTCTATGAATTTTCTATGAATTTCAATTTTCCTCTGGACAAACAAGATAAGTTAGTGTATACTAACTTCATCAGCAGTTAGATAAAACTAACTTTCGGAGGATAAAATATGAGTGTTGTAATTGTAGGTGGTCATGACCGCATGGTCAGCCAGTACGTGAAAATCTGCAAATCATTTAACTGTAAGGCAAAGGTATTTACACAGATGACGGCGGATTTCGGCAAACAGATCGGAGCGCCGGATCTGCTTGTACTTTTTACAAGCACCGTTTCCCATAAAATGATTCGGACGGCGGTTGATGGTGCAAAGGGAAGCCGGACAGAAGTTGTCCGCTGCCACACCAGCAGCAAAACCGCGTTGGAAGAAATTTTGCAGGAACACTGTGCAGCTTGCTGACGTATTTAAAGGCGAAGCCACGGCAAATTCCGTTACTGGGCACGTATGCGTGAACAGTAACTCCGTCGGTTTCTGGAAACGATAGATTGATTTCGATATGGTTTGAAATATTCTTCCAAATATGGTATTCTAGTATATAGTATTATGGTAACTGGTCGGCAGCTTGGGAAGACTATTCTGCGGGAGACGGGAAGGCACGAAGCCAGGCCGGTTATGTGTTAGAAGTTTGGAGGGAATCACTTTGAAAATACAGCAGTCAGCAGAGGATTATCTGGAAACGATTCTTATGTTAAGCTATCGCAAGCCGATGATCCGTTCGATCGATGTAGTCAATGAGCTGGGGTATTCAAAACCAAGCGTCAGCGTTGCGATGAAGAATCTTCGTGAAAACGGTTATATTTCGATGGATCATGAGGGATATATCACTCTGGAGCCGTCGGGACGGAAGATCGCGGAGATGATTTATGAGCGTCATACATTACTGACAAAGCTTTTGGTAGCGTTGGATGTGCCAAGAGAGGTGGCAGTGGAAGATGCCTGCCGCATTGAACATGTGATCAGCCCGCAGAGTTTTGAGGCAATCAAAGAATTTGCAGCCGCGCATCTGGCAAAGATCGAGAAAGCAAACCGGGCAGATGAGCCGGAAAAATAGATGGCTGTTTAAGATTCGGACAGTTATATTCTCATCATAAATTTATAATTGCAGAGGACACGGAAGAGAGACCGCACGCGTGAACGTGGCGGTCTCTTTTTTCATAGGAAATTACGTCCTATGAAAAAACGCTCCGCGGGATGTGCACTCGCGTGAAGAAGCTTTTCTCAAATAAAAGCGATCAGGCGTTGAGCATCTGCACCGAAAAATCATTAAAAGTACCCAGAACCGCCAGCGTGTAGCTGTAACCGCTGCGAAGCCGGATATTCGTGTTGACGATGGCGAAGCCCGGATTGGTCCGGCGGTAGACGGTCAGCTGGTAGATGCCGGGGATGATGTGCATGTAGCGCGTATAATTCATGTAATCCAGATCGGATACGACCAGACGTCCGTTCAGGTATATATCGATCGGTTCGCGGATGGAGGCGGCATTGTAAAAACGCAGGTGCGCGATCTCTGATGAGGTGGAAAAGAACGGCGAGAGAATGCCCCAGGTCCAGAGCGCGCCATTTGGAGATGGCTTCCAGTTGGAACCGCCGCAGTTTATGCAGCCACCGGTGTTCGGGCTGCCATGATTATTGGACGGCAGGGTGGGCATCACATCCCCGTATGGTCCGAAGCCCGGAGATACCTGAAGATCATTGGATGAGCTGTCCGGATATGTTAAGATAACAGGAGGCTGAGAACTAAATCCAGACTGTGCCGTATCACTGGTTCCAGCTGCTGCCGCATCCGTCTCCGGTGCCGCCGCCGGAGTCGTGTCAGCATCCCCCTCAGGCACTGCTGCTGCATCGTAGTTGTATGTTTCCATAAAAAGATACCTCTTTTCATATTGGCTATATTGCAGTATATGAAGAAGAAAAAAGGAGAGTTACTATTTGCAGGCAGGAATTTTCTGGACTGAAAATCCTGTTCGATACTGTAGAAAAGTGTATTTTGCCGATCTGGAATGCGGAGCATCGGCAAAATTCAGTTATAGTTTACATGATTTGGTGAAAGGTCAAGAATGAAGAAAATAAAAAAGAGACTCGAATCTCGAATCTCTTTCCAGTGACCTGTCCGGGAATCGAACCCGGGTTTACGCCGTGAGAGGGCGTCGTCTTGACCGCTTGACCAACAGGCCATATTTAATTTTATTCAATCGAGGCGACGTGATTCGAACACGCGACCTCTGCGTCCCGAACGCAGCGCTCTACCAAACTGAGCCACGCCTCGATATGATTTTCTCGCTTTTGAAGCGGTGCTCATCAGCGACTCCTATATACTATCACGCCTTCAAAAAAAATGCAAGCGTTTTTTTGAAAAAAATTGAAAAAGTTTTAAAAAATTGAAAAAACCCTTTAAAATCAATATTTTCACGCTTTTAACTTATATTTCGAAATTATTATGAATAACGTAAGAAAGCGAAAGGATGATTAAAGTCTTGCTAAGGATGCGCCGAAACTCTTTTCATTTTGGATAAAAAGAATAAAATGGGGAACAAAGCATAGTGAGCTTGCATTGAAAAATGAATGAGTCAGGAGGAATTAAGTATGAACATCATCGCAGCCATCTTATTTGGAATATATGGAGTGATCGGAGGCGTGAGTACCGTCGTATGTACCGTAAGCATTCCGGGTATCATTATTTGGAAAATTTACCGGAAAACGAAATATCATAAGGCGCTGACGGATTAAGTAAAATAAGGGTAACTGTTCAGTAGGTCTGTGCATTTACTGCGCTGACCGTACGAAAACATGGGCTAGCAGGCAAAAATCCCATTGCCGTAGGCAATTTTTAATGGATTTTTGCGCGTGACTGTGAAGGTACTGAACAGTTACAAATAAGAATTATAAAAAAAGGGTCTTGCAGGTAAAAGATTTTCTATCTGCAAGACCCTTTTTTGCTTAAAATTAATGTAATTATCGGACAATATAGACATCGGCGCTTCTCTTTCCATACTGCAGTGCCTGACTGTGGGAATTGAAGAAGATGTCCAGCTTGTTTCCGCGGATGCCGCTGCCGCTGTCTTCGACGGTATAGACAACGCCGTTGATGCGGAGTTTAGTTCCGAGCGGGAATACGCGCAAGTCGGCGGAAATGGTATGTCCTGCCTGCGGAATGGTGCCGGATTTAGTGCGGTTCTTTCCACCACGGCAGCATCTGCGGCAGCTGCAGTAAGCAGTTGTCGTAAAACGTCCGGCGTAGATTTCAGCAGGTGCCTCTGCTTCCTGTGCCTCGGCAGCAGCATTTGTGTCAGTATTTTCAGTCATTGCAGCTTCGTCAGCGTTCTCTGCCTCTGCCTGTGCAGACTCATTTGAAAATGCAGCGACTTCTGCCTCGGAAGAGTTCGTGTCAGCTGCTTCTTCCGCAGCAGCGTTTGTCTGCTTTCTAATCAGCTCCGGATCGGAAGCCGGACCAGATGGTGTCTGGGCTGCTTCGGTGGAAGTGCCGTTTGTTTCTTCACCGGCTGCCGCATCTATTTGGGAGACAAGCTCGGTTCCGGCATCTGTGGCTGCCAGTGTATTCATGGTGCCTGCCATGAGACAGACCAGGCTCATTGCCGTTGTGGCAAGTCCGCGCCGCATGGTGTTCATCATATTCATCAAATAAAAACCTCTCATTTCAATTTAGATTCATTTGTCTCACCGCAACGATTGTGTATCTCACAAATATTGCAATGCGTTTACAAATGTTATAATTTGTTACTATTATATTACAAAAATGTTAAATGTCAAGCCGGAGAGCCGGAAATAGGGCTCTGGGAGCGGTCGGAGGTTCGACAAGCCGAAAATTTGTTCGAACGCAAACAGGAAAGCGGGTGAGTGAGTTTCTACTTATAGAAAGTGTGAAAATCAGCGTGCCTAAAAACAGGGTATGCAGAATGGAAAATTTTATTCGAAAAAAGAAGAAAAAATTTTTTTTAAAAACCGAAAAAAATCATTGACAAATACTTGCGCAAGTAATATAGTATGAACTGTAGATATTAGCACTCTGATAGATTGAGTGCTAACAGAAAACTTCCAGAGCGGGTTTAAGAGACCGGCGGAAGCGGATGCACGGAAGGAGAGATTGGATGGAACTGGATGAGAGAAAAGAAAAGATTTTGAAAGCGATTATCCAGAACTATCTGGAGACCGGAGAGCCGGTTGGTTCCAGAACGATCTCCAAGTATTCCGATTTGAAACTCAGTTCGGCGACGATTCGAAATGAGATGTCGGATCTGGAAGAACTGGGATATATCATTCAGCCGCACACATCGGCAGGCCGGATTCCTTCAGATAAAGGATATCGTTTCTATGTGGATCAGTTGATTCATGAGAAGGAGACGGAGGTCACGCAGGTGCGTGATATGGTCATCCAGAGAGTAGATCGGGTGGAGCTTCTGTTGAAGCAGATGGCAAAGCTTTTGGCGAGCAATACGAATTATGCGACGCTGATCAGCGGACCGCAGTATCACCAGACGAAGATCAAGTTTATACAGCTTTCCAGAGTGGAAACCGGGAAACTCCTGATTGTCACTGTTTTAGAAGGCAACATTATCAAGAACTCGATTGTGACACTTGATGCGGAACTGACCGATGAGGACATCCTGAATCTGAATATTCTTTTAAATAGCGGTCTCAACGGATTGACGATGGAGCAGATTAATCTGGATGTCATTACCCGGATGAAAGGGCAGGCAGGTGAGCGCAGCCACATCGTGGATGTGGTACTAAGCGAGGTGGCCGAGGCGATTCGTTCCGGCGAGGAAGATTTACAGATTTACACCGAAGGTACGACGAACATTTTCAAATATCCAGAACTGAGCGATGGCGCGAAAGCCAGCCAGCTCATCGGGACACTGGAGCAGAAAGACCTCTGGAGAGAGATTCTTACCGAGGACGATGCGGACAGCGATAAGAAAAATGAGATTCAGGTCTACATCGGAAGTGAGACACAGGTGCAGTCGATGAAGGACTGCAGTATCGTTACTGCCAATTATGAATTGGGGGACGGACTTCGGGGAACGATAGGAATCGTTGGACCGAAACGAATGGATTATGACAAAGTTGTATCGACCCTGCGCTCATTAAAGAGCCAGCTCGATCAGACATTCAATCATAAAGATACCGAGTAGCACGGATGTGCAAAATAAAGAGGTGAGAGACATGGCAAAGACAGAGATAGATTCCAAAGCAGCCGAGGCAGCAAATGAGGAGCAGGTAAAAGAAACAGAAACCCAGGCAGAAGCTGAGGCAGTGAAGGAAAAGGAAGCTTCTTCGGAAGACGCACAAGCGCCGGAGGGAGAAAAAGAGAAAAAAGGATTTTTCTCCAAGAAGAAGGATAAGAAAGATGAGCAGATCGAGGAGCTGACGGATCGCCTGAAGCGCACGATGGCTGAATTTGACAATTTCCGGAAACGAACGGAGAAAGAAAAATCAGCAATGTATGAGATTGGCGCAAAGGACATCATCGAGAAGATTCTCCCGGTGGTGGACAATTTCGAGCGTGGTCTGGCGACCATCCCGGAGGGCGAAGAAAAAAGTGCTTTCGCCGAGGGCATGGATAAGGTTTACAAGCAGCTCGTAAAAACACTGGGCGATGCAGGTGTAAAGCCAATCGAAGCGGTTGGTCAGCCATTTGATCCGAACTTCCACAATGCAGTGATGCATATTGAGGATGAAAACCTGGGTGAGAATGTGGTAGCCGAGGAGTTCCAGAAAGGCTATGTATACCGCGACAGCGTGGTTCGCCATAGCATGGTAAAAGTGGCAAATTAAAATAGGTAACACGTAGACAGCTGGCACCCAGAATTCGGTGCTGGTGGTTGATTTGATATAATATAGACAGACAGGCGGCAGAATTTAGCTCCTATGAGGAGAAAGAGAACTGCCAGAAAAAGATAATTTCAGGAGGAAATAACTATGAGCAAGATTATCGGTATTGACTTAGGTACAACAAACAGTTGTGTAGCCGTTATGGAAGGTGGTAAACCGGTTGTTATCGCAAATACAGAAGGTATCCGTACCACACCGTCCGTTGTGGCATTTACAAAGACAGGCGAGAGACTGGTCGGCGAGCCGGCAAAGCGTCAGGCAGTTACCAACGCTGAGAAGACCATTTCTTCTATCAAGAGACACATGGGCAGCGACTACAAAGTAACCATTGATGACAAGAAATATACGCCGCAGGAGATTTCAGCGATGATTCTTCAGAAGCTGAAAGCAGATGCAGAGAGCTACTTGGGCGAGAAGGTAAACGAGGCAGTTATTACTGTTCCGGCTTACTTCAACGACGCACAGCGTCAGGCAACCAAGGATGCAGGTAAGATCGCTGGTCTGGATGTAAAGAGAATTATCAACGAGCCGACGGCAGCAGCGCTTGCGTATGGCCTTGATAATGAGAAAGAGCAGAAGATCATGGTATATGACTTAGGTGGCGGTACATTCGATGTTTCCATCATCGAGATCGGTGACGGCGTTATCGAGGTTCTGGCAACCAACGGCGATACACATCTGGGCGGCGATGATTTCGATAACCGTATTACCCAGTGGATGATCGACGAGTTCAAGAAAGCAGAGGGTGTAGACCTTTCCGCTGATAAGATGGCGCTTCAGAGACTGAAAGAAGCAGCTGAGAAAGCGAAAAAAGAGCTTTCTTCCGCAACTACAACCAATATCAACCTTCCGTTCATCACTGCAACCAGCGAGGGACCGAAGCATCTGGATATGAACCTGACCAGAGCTAAATTTGATGAGCTGACTAGAGACTTAATCGAGAGAACCGCAATTCCGGTACAGAACGCACTGAAAGATGCTGGTATCACTGCTTCTGAGTTAAGCAAAGTACTTCTGGTAGGTGGTTCCACACGTATGCTGGCAGCACAGGAAGAAGTAAAACGTCTGACTGGTAAAGAGCCGAGCAAATCCTTAAACCCGGATGAGTGCGTAGCAATCGGTGCAGCTATCCAGGGTGGTAAGCTGGCTGGCGATGCTGGTGCCGGTGATATCCTTCTTCTGGATGTAACTCCGCTGTCCCTGTCCATCGAGACTATGGGTGGTGTAGCAACCAGACTGATTGAGAGAAATACCACAATCCCGACCAAGAAGAGCCAGATCTTCTCTACCGCAGCTGATAACCAGACCGCTGTTGATATCCACGTTGTACAGGGCGAGAGACAGTTCGCAAAGGACAACAAGACACTGGGAACCTTCCGTCTGGATGGCATTCTTCCGGCAAGAAGAGGTGTTCCGCAGATTGAGGTTACCTTCGATATTGATGCAAACGGTATCGTAAATGTATCTGCAAAAGACCTTGGTACAGGTAAAGAGCAGCACATCACGATTACCTCTGGTTCCAATATGTCCGATTCCGATATCGATAAGGCAGTCAAAGAGGCAGCTGAGTACGAGGCACAGGATAAGAAGAGAAAAGAGGGCATCGATGCAAGAAATGAAGCTGACTCCATGGTATTCCAGACCGAGAAGGCTCTGCAGGATGTAGGCGATAAGATCGATGCAAACGATAAAGCAGCCGTAGAAGCTGACTTAAATGCACTGAAAGAAGCTATCAACAAAGCTCCGATCGACCAGATGACCGATGCACAGATTGATGAAATCAAGGCTGGCAAGGAAAAACTGATGAACAGCGCACAGGCACTCTTCAGCAAGGTTTACGAGCAGGCACAGGCAGCTGGCGCAGCAGGAGCACAGGGCGGAGCTCAGGGTGCAGCTGATGCAGGAAGTGCACCGCATGACGATAATGTAGTTGACGGAGACTTTAAAGAGGTATAATATAATAGGCAGCCATTTTTCAAAGAAAAATGAGCGGATTACGAATGTTTTTGAGGATTGCGGGAGCACGCAGTGCGGAGCAATCCGGGGCATCGGGGTATCAATAGAAAAACGCAGTGAGGGGCTGTCGCAGGAATCTGCGGCAGACCCCCATTTGTAGGTTGTGGGGTAACTGTTCAGTAGGTCTGCGCATTTACTGCGCTGACCGTACGAAAACATGGGCCAGCAGGCAAAAATCCCATTGCCGTAGGCAATTTTTAATGGATTTTTGCGCGTGACTGTGAAGGTACTGAACAGTTACGTTTTGGGAAGATAAATAGATACGATAGAAACTCTGCCGGATGCGGTCAAATGCACCGGCGGATTTTGGGAAGGAAGAGCTGAAATGGCAGAGAGTAAGAGAGATTACTATGAGGTCTTAGGCGTCACGAAGGATGCGGACGATGCGACACTCAAAAAAGCATACAGAACCCTGGCCAAAAAGTATCATCCGGATGCAAATCCGGGCGATCAGGCGGCAGCCGATAAATTTAAGGAGGCATCGGAGGCCTACAGCGTACTGAGTGATCCGGAGAAGAGACGTCAGTATGATCAGTTCGGCCATGCGGCTTTTGACGGCGGTGCAGGCGGCGCTGGCGGATTCGGTGGTTTTGATTTCAACGGCGGCGATATGGGAGACATTTTCGGAGATATCTTCGGAGATATTTTTGGCGGCGGACGCAGCCGCGGCGGCAGAAGCAACGGACCGATGCGCGGCGCGGATGTGCGTACCAGTGTGCGGATTACTTTTGAAGAAGCGATCTTCGGCTGTGAAAAAGAGCTGGAGTTAAACTTAAAGGAAACCTGTGAGAAATGCCATGGAACGGGTGCAAAACCGGGAACCCAGCCGCAGACCTGTCCGAAATGTAACGGTAAAGGCAAGATCATGTACACGCAGCAGTCGTTCTTTGGTCAGATTCAGAATGTACAGACCTGTCCGGATTGCAACGGAACCGGAAAGATCATCAAGGATAAATGCCCGGATTGCTACGGAACCGGCTATGTAGCGAAGAGAAAGAAGATCAAAGTGACGATCCCGGCAGGTATTGACAACGGTCAGATGCTGCGTGACCGCGGCAATGGCGAACCGGGTACCAACGGCGGTCCGCGCGGAGATCTACTGGTAGAAGTAGTGGTATCCCAGCACCCGGTCTTCAAGCGTCAGGATACAACAATCTACTCAACTGTGCCGATTTCCTTCGTGAAAGCAGCACTCGGCGGTCCGATCCGCATCAAGACGGTGGACGGCGAGGTAGAGTATGAGGTCAAACCGGGAACCCAGACAGATACGAGAGTCCGTCTGAAAGGAAAAGGTGTTCCGTCCCTGCGTAACCGCAACGTGCGCGGCGACCATTTCGTGACGCTGGTGGTACAGGTTCCGGAGCGCATGACCGAGGCACAGAAGGAAGCGCTTCGCAAGTTTGACGATGCCATGAACGGAATTGCACCGGAGGGCGAGAAACATAAGAAGAAAGGACTGTTCGGAAAGCTGGAGAAATAGAATACGGACAGGACAAAAATAGAAAAGAGCTGTCGGGCTGACATAAAAATGCGGCGCGGCAGCTCTTTGTTTCTGTTTCATAGAAAATTACGTCCCATTACGCGTTCTGTAACAGAATATAGTTACTGTTCACGCATACGTGACCAGTAACGGAATTTGCCGTGGCTTCGCATTTAAATACGGCAAATTCCTGCTGCCACCACGTTTTCTTACGGCACTTTCGGTTCCAAAAGTGCCTACCCGTGAACAGAAACGTAACAGAATATACCAGAAAATGACAGAGTTTTGTAAGTTGACTTCCGTTTAAAACTTATATACAATAGGACGATGGAGGACCAGCAACACAGATAGCATGGATTTTTGTCAGAAAAATATGCCAAATGATAAAATCATTACTTGAATGGCAGGTCCTTCCGGGAATAGGAACCCGTATTGGATTTTTAAAGGGAGAATAGGAAGATGACAGATAGAAACGGGAATTTGAATAAAAATTCACGTTCCGGCAGCCGCGAAGATGGGCGGGAGCCGGTGAGACGAAATACGGCGATGAACAGCCGGGAGATTATGCTGGAAGATGAAGATTATCTGGATGAGCCGGATGAGGGCTATTTGGATGATGATTATTTCGACCGGGATATGGAAGAACGGATCCTAAGGGAAGCAGAGCTGGACATGGAAAACATACACCAGCCAGAGCGTCAGGATCAGAACCGGTGGGAAGAGCCGGAACGCCTGCCGGAGAAAGAGCCGGAGGAGACAGCCAGTCGAAAGCGCAGCCGCGCCCGTGGAAATCAGAGCGCGGGTACAGGGCGGGAGGCAGCCCATGCGGCGCCGCAGCGGGGACAGGATTCCGGAAAGACGGCATCCTGGACGGAAGCCACCCCGGAAAAGGCAGCTCTGAAAGCTGAGCATAGAAAAAACGGTAAAAAGGCGGCGTGGATCGCTGCCTGTACGGCGGGCATTCTGCTCGTGGCAGCCGGAGGCGTCTATGTGGGAATGTCCCAGAAATATAAGACCCGGTTCTTTCCGAATACGCAGATCAACGGTGTTGACGCGTCCGGAAAGACAGCGGCAGAGGTGCAGGAACTGATTGCGGAAGGTGTGAATGGTTATACACTGACGATCGATGAGAGAAATAATCAGACAGAAACGATCGCCGGAACCGATATCAAGCTGCATGCGGAGTTTGACGGCAGCCTGGAAAAGATGGTAGCGGCGCAGAACCCGTTCGCATGGCTGTGGCATATGAAACAGGAAGAATATACGATCGGAACGATGGTGGCGTATGACGATGCGGCGCTGGAAAGCCAGATCCGGAATTTATCGTGTTTAGACCCGGAGAAAGCGGTAGAACCGGTCAATGCAAAGATTTCTGAGTATGTGTCCGGACAGGGATATTCGATTGAGCCCGAACAGGAAGGAACGGCAGTCGAGGCGGAGAAGCTGACACAGGCGGTAACGGGTGCGATCGAGAATCTGCAGGATCATTTATCGCTGGAGGAAGCAGATGTCTATAAGAAGCCGACGGTATTGAAAGACGATGCATCTCTGGCAGAACAGCTGGATAAGATGAATAAATACGCGAAAATGAGCGTGACATACCAGTTTGGCGATTCGACGGAGACCTTAAATGGAGATCAGATTCATGCGTGGCTGATTGCCAATGCAGACGGAAGTGTTTCGGTAGATTCCTCCAAGGTGTCGGAGTACGTGTCTGAGATGGCGAAAGCACACAATACTTCAAACAAAGCGAAAACATTGAAAACATCGTATGGTTCCACGATTCAGGTAAGCGGCGGAACGTATGGCTGGAAGATCAACCAGGCGGCAGAGACGGAAGCGCTGGCAGCGATTATTGCCTCCGGCGAGAGTACGACGCGTGAGCCGGAGTATTCCCAGAAGGCGGCGAGCCATGGGGCAAATGACTACGGTGACACTTACGTGGAGATCAACCTGACCGGACAGCACCTTTTCTTCTATAAAGAAGGAAAGCTGGTGGTAGAGTCGGATTTCGTATCTGGAAACCTGGCGAAAGGCTGGGGAACTCCGGCAGGCTCGTATCCGCTGGCCTATAAGCAGAAAAATGCGGTCCTGAAGGGTGAGAATTACCGGACGCCGGTTAATTACTGGATGCCGTTCAATAATGGTATCGGTATGCATGATGCGAAGTGGAGAAGCAGTTTTGGCGGTACGATTTACAAGACGGGCGGTTCCCACGGCTGTATCAACCTGCCGCCGAGTGTTGCGAAGACGATCTTTGACAATATTTCGGCAGGAACTCCGGTGATCTGCTACAATCTGCCTGGTACGGAGAAGAGTACGACGAGCGGTACGGCAAAACCGGCGGAGACGAAGCCGGCAGAGACTACGGCGCCAGCAGAAACACCAGCTCCGGCAGAGACGCAGGCGCCAGCACCGGCAGAAACACAGGCACCGGGTCCGGAACCGACCACAGCGCCGACGCAGGCGGAGACGAAAGCGCCGGAGACTGCGGCACCGACCCAGGCAGGACCGGGAGGTCCTTCGGGGGATAATGGTGGAAATATTGCAGTGGGACCAGGAGCATAGGAAGAAACGGGAATAAAAATCGAGAAAAAACCTGCATAAAATGATTTACACCGAAAACATATTGTGTTATACTAATTGCGTATGAGTCCGCCGGTGCTCAGTTTTTTGACGACTCCGACATAAACTTAGCATACGGTAAGAATAATTATTTTAAGGAGGAAATCACAATGATTTCAAAGGAAAAGAAAGCAGCTATTATCGAACAGTACGGAAGAAAAGCAGGCGATACAGGTTCACCGGAGGTTCAGATCGCAATTCTGACCGCTAGAATCGCTGAGCTTACAGAGCATTTAAAATCCAATCAGAAGGATCATCATTCCCGTCGCGGACTTCTGAAGATGGTAGGACAGAGACGTGGTCTTCTGGATTACTTAAAGAAATCCGATCTGGAAGGATACCGTGCACTGATCGAGAAGTTAGGCATCAGAAAGTAATTAAGATTAAAACGTATAGGGTGGAGCAATCCACCCTAGTTGTTTATGTAGAAGAAAAGTCCGAGACCGCTGCTGTACCCGTAAAGCAGAAAAACATATTTGCGGGCAGAGCAGTAGTTTCGGTATTACTTTTCACAGAAAGGCACTTTTGGAACCGAAAGCGGCGTATGAGAATGTGAAGGTTCTTCTGCAAAACAAGATGAAAGGAGATATGAGATGTACAAGAGTTTTTCGATGGAACTGGCTGGCAGAACTTTAACAGTGGATGTTGGCCGTGTAGCAGCTCAGGCAAATGGTGCTGCATTTATGCATTATGGAGATACAACCGTATTATCAACCGCGACAGCTTCTGACAAGCCGCGTGACGGTATTGATTTCTTCCCGTTAAGCGTTGAGTTTGAGGAGAAGATGTATTCGGTCGGAAAGATTCCGGGCGGATTTAACAAGAGAGAGGGAAAGGCATCTGAGAACGCAGTTCTGACTGCACGTGTTATCGACCGTCCGATGCGTCCGCTGTTCCCGAAGGATTACCGCAACGATGTTACCTTAAATAACCTCGTATTATCCGTTGACCAGGACTGCAGCCCGGAGTATACCGCGATGTTAGGTTCTGCAATCGCAACCTGCATTTCCGATATCCCGTTTGATGGTCCGTGTGCGACCACCCAGATCGGCATGATCGACGGCGAGTTTATCGTAAACCCGACTAACGCACAGAAGAAAGTATCTGATATGGCTCTGACCGTTGCTTCCACCCGCGAGAAGGTTATCATGATCGAGGCTGGCGCAAAGGAAGTTCCGGAGAACATCATGATCGATGCGATCTTCAAGGCACACGAAGTAAACCAGGAGATCATCAAATTCATCGACACCATCGTAGCAGAGTGCGGCAAGCCGAAACATTCCTACGAGAGCTGTGCAGTTCCGGAAGAGCTGTTTGCAGCGATTCGTGAGCTGGTTCCGCAGGAAGAGATGGAAGAGGCTGTATTTACAGACGAGAAACAGAAGAGAGAAGAGAATATCCGCGCAATCACCGAGCGCCTGGAAGAGGCATTCGCTGATAACGAGGAGTGGCTGGCTGTTCTGGGTGAGGCTGTATATCAGTACCAGAAGAAGACTGTCCGCAAGATGATCCTCAAAGATCACAAGCGTCCGGATGGCCGCGGTATCACCGAGATCCGTCCGCTGGCAGCAGAGATCGACATTCTGCCGCGTGTACACGGTTCCGGTATGTTCACTCGTGGACAGACACAGATTTTAAATATCTGTACACTGGCTCCGCTGTCCGAGGCACAGAAGATCGACGGACTGGATGAGAACGAGACATCCAAGAGATATATGCACCATTACAACTTCCCGTCCTACTCCGTAGGCGAAACCAAACCGTCCAGAGGACCGGGACGCCGTGAGATCGGTCATGGTGCGTTGGCGGAGCGTGCGCTTGTGCCGGTACTTCCGACTGCGGAAGAGTTCCCGTATGCAATCCGTACCGTATCTGAGACGATGGAATCCAATGGTTCTACCTCCCAGGCAAGTATCTGTGCATCCACTCTGTCCCTGATGGCAGCAGGTGTACCGATCAAAGCTCCGGTAGCTGGTATTTCCTGCGGTCTGGTAACAGGCGACACCGATGATGATTACATCGTTCTGACCGATATCCAGGGTCTGGAAGACTTCTTCGGCGATATGGACTTCAAGGTAGGCGGCACTCACAAGGGTATTACTTCCATCCAGATGGATATCAAGATCCACGGTCTGACCCGCCCGATCATCGAGGAGGCAATCGCTAAGACGAGAGAGGCAAGACTCTACATCCTGGATGAAGTTATGGCGCCGGTTATCTCCGAGCCGAGAAAGACCGTCAGCCAGTATGCTCCGAAGATCGTTCAGATCTCCATCGATCCGCAGAAGATCGGCGATGTAGTCGGCAAACAGGGCAAGGTAATCAACAAGATCATCGAGCAGACCGGCGTTAAGATCGATATCGAGGACGATGGCAGCGTAGCTGTATGCGGCACCGATCAGGCAATGATCGACAAGGCAGTTTCTATCATCAAGGGCATCGTGACCGACATCGAGCCGGGGCAGATTCTGACAGGTACCGTTGTCCGTATCATGAATTTTGGTGCATTCGTAGAGCTGGCTCCGAACAAAGATGGTATGGTTCATATTTCCAAGCTTTCGGACAAGCGCGTAGCGAAGGTAGAGGATGTTGTCAACATCGGCGATGAAGTTACTGTAAAGGTAATCGAGGTCGATAAGATGGGTCGTATCAACCTGAGCATGAAACCAGGCGATCTGGCTGAAAATAAATAATAAATAGATTGCAAATGCACACGATGTGCTGCAATCATCCATCATAAAATTAATGTGCCTGCATCGCTGCGGCGCAGACCAGATAAAGTAAGGAATGCTGCAAGGCAGAGAAGCGGTTCGCTTCTGCTTTGCGGTGTTCCTTTTTACTTTACAAAGAGGAAAAATATGTTAGAGGTAACAGGGATAGAAAAACGGTACCGCGGAAGGACGATCCTAAAAAATGTCTCTTTTCGGGCAAATCCAAGGGAATGCATCGGGATTGTCGGCGGAAATGGATGCGGCAAGACGACGCTGCTCTCGATCCTCGCGGGGATCCGCAAGCCGGATCGGGGGAGTATTCGGATTGACGGGCAGGAGGCGCTTGGAAGACATCGTCTGTTAGAAGAAAAAATCGCCTATGTGCCTCAGGAAAATCCATTGATCCCGGAGCTGACGGCATTTGATAATTACCGTCTCTGGTTCCGGGGGAAACGGCGGGAGATGGAGCGGGATCTGGAATGCGGCGTCGGTCATGTGCTGGGCGTGGACCGATTCTTGAAAACGCAGGCGGGACGGCTTTCAGGCGGAGAGAAAAAGAGGCTGAGCATCGCGGCGGCACTCTCCGGACGCGCGGATATCCTGATTCTCGATGAACCGGGGGCAGCGCTTGACCTGGAGGCAAAGGAGCAGATCCTGACTTATATCAGGAGCTATGTGAAAGCAGGGGGAACAGTTCTTTTAACGTCCCATGAGATGGGAGAGATAGGGGCGTGTACAACCCTTTATGTATTAAAGGACGGTGTGCTGGTTCCGACGGAGGCAGGGCTTTCGGCGCGGGAGCTGATACAGAGGTTTTAAGGTTACTGGGCACGTATGCGTGAACAGTAACGTTTTAAGAGTGAGAAAACAGGAGGAGGTACAAGATGGAAGAGAGAAATAATGCAAACAATACAAACAATGCAAACATGTCAAGCAATTCAACCCCGCTAAACCCGGCAGAGGCAGCGGCGCAGGCGCTTACGGCCGCATCTGACACAGCGGATGGAACCAGTGCAGGCGGATCCGATGGTGCTGGCGGCGGAATCGGTGGAAATGCTGCAGGCGGCAGTGACGGTGGCAGAACGGGCGGAAATGGTTCTGGCAGGAAGAAATGGCTCATTTCAGCCGGAGCAGCCGCAGCGGTGGTCGTGGTCGGCGGCGGTGTGATGCTCAGCCATCAGGCAGACCCGAAGGACACAGTGATCGATGCGTTCAAGAGCATCACGGCGGAAGGGCAGTTAAATCCGTCTGAGGAGATCTTTGGGACGAAAGAGCTGGAAAAACTTTTACAGAAGGGATCCGCGCAGACGGGGATGGAGTTAAGCATGACAGGTATTTCCGATGAATCCCTGAACCAGATGAGCGGTGCGGGCATCGGTCTGGATGTGAAGCGCGATGTGGACAGCGGACGGCAGCTGCTAAATCTTTCCTTGCAGTATGGCGGCGGAGAATTGGCGGACGCACAGCTTTACATGGATGATACACAGATCATGGCGGCGATTCCGGCACTTTCCAGCCGTATATTTACCCTTGATTATGTCAATGATCTGGAAGGACAGCTCATTAATTCTCCGTATGCGGCGCAGAAACTCGAAGAGCAGGGGATTGATATTGAGGGGCTGGCAAATTATCTGGGACAGTACAAGGAAGCGCTTTCGGACGAGGAGCCGATGATGGATCTGAAAGCACTCTGGAACCGCTACAAAGAGGGAAGCAAGGCGATTGATGACCTCAAAACGGCTATGACTGTCACTAAGAATGACAAAAAAGAGTTTACGATCGACGGACAGAGCGAGAACTGCCGCGGTTACCATGTGACTCTGCCGAAGGATGCGCTGATTCGCTTTGCAAAGACGACGAGAGAATTTTTCCTGAATGATGAGACACTCAAACAGGATGTGGTGCGCTATCTGGAACTGGCAGGCGACGCAAGCAGCATCTATGCAGCGGACGGGGACGGAGAGAGCGTGGATCCGGAGGAACAGCAGAAGGAACTCTGGGCGCAGGCGGAAGCGGTGCTGGACAATCTGGTAGAGGAAATGGAAAATACCATCGGGGATGTGACGATGGATGTCTATGTGAGAAAAGATGGCAAAATGGCTGGATTTTCCTATGAGACGGATGCAACGGTTGAGGAAGAAAATGTCCGTTTTTACGGCGATGTTTCCTTTGGCGGCGGTTACAACATGCTGTCGAATGTGAATGGGGCGTTAAATATTGAGGATTCGGACGGTCAGATTATCACGGTTTCCCTGGATAAAACAGGCGCTTACGAGGCTGGAAAGAGCTGGAGTGGTCAGGTAATTGCGACCCTGCAAAGCGACGAAGAGAAATACCAGTTTATCCTGGATGGCGACTATCAGATCGCGGACGGCAGCTATGAGGTAAAGCTGGATCTGCAGAGTAACGGTGCGTCTCAGGCGTCGCTCACGGCGAATGGCGCGGTCAGCGACCTTTCAAAGGGCGAGAGCGTCCATATCGATATGGATTCCCTGCGTCTGGAAACTACATTGTTAAATGGAAGCAGTTCTTATGTTGAATTTGCCGGTTCCTATTATGTCAACCCGCTGGAGGATGAGATCGTGCAGCCGGACGGCGTTCCATTTGATGTGCTGGCTTCCTCCGAGGAGGATTATAACCAGGTCACAACGGAAATAACAGGCAACCTGTTCGCGATCCTCCTGAAAGTCATGTCATAGGCGGCGGAAAATGCGAACATATATGATATATCTGCTGCTGACCGGAAAGCGCCTGCTCCGCCAGCTGCCGTATTTTCTGGCAGGGCTGGCGGTGATGGTGCTGCTCGTCGGCATGGCGGCATTTTCGGCGTCTAAGGTTTTATATGGGGAAACATCTTTAAAGAAAATCGAGGTGGGCGTGGTGCTTCCGGAGGACGATGCGCTTTCGGAAAAGATAACCAAAATGACTGCCTCGCTGGACAGCGTGGAAAGTCTCTGCGACTTTTCGTATCTGGAACACGATGAAGCGTTCCAAAAGATGAAAAGCGGGGAGCTTCAAGCGGTTTTCGAGGTGCCGTCCGGCATGGCGCGCGGCATTTTGGACGGTACGAACCAGCCAGCCACGATCTGGTTTCCGGATGAGAGCGGGCTGGAAGGCGCCGTTTTCCGGGAACTGGCAGAGTCGGGCAGTTCGATGCTTGGCACTTCGCAGGCGGCGATCTACGCGGCAGATGAATATTTGAATCTCCAGGGAGTGCCGGAACAGATTTCGGTGTCTGAACAGGATTTGAACCGTATCTTTTTAAAATATGCGATGAACCGCGAGGCACTTTTCCGGAAGAAAACGGTCAGCGCTGCAGGGAATGTATCGACGGCGGTCTTTTATGGAATTTCGGGGATTGTATTTCTGATGATTCTCACCGGAATCCCGGCAGCACCGTTTCTGGCTCCCCAGACGGAGGCGCTGGAACAGGGGCTTCGGCGCATCGGGATCCGGCGGTGGTATCCGCTTTTCTGCAAATGCTTGTGCATGACGCTTCTTCTGATGGCAGTCACGGCGGGCGGCTATGGCTGGGCGGTGCAGAAGGGATATGCGCTGGCGGGGCGGGAAGAACTGGCGGCGTGGGGGCTGACCTGCGCGGCAGTTTCGGCGTGGATTCTGCTGTTTTATGAGGTGTGCAGAAGTTCGGCAGCGGCGATTTTGACGTTGTTTGCGGTCAATGTGGTATTTCTCTTTCTGGCGGGCGGCATCATCCCGTCCGTCTTTCTGCCGGAGCTGGTTCAGAAAGTCGGAAATATGACGGTGACGGCGCTCTGGATGGATGGAATCCGCTTTATTGCTTCGGGCGGGGAGACAGGGGCGGTTCCGGTGCTGTGGAAACTGGCTGCGGCGGCATTGGCATGCTTTGCACTGGCGCTTGCCGCCGGAAAAAGGAGGGATTGACGGATGCGGAAGCTGGCGTGGTGGTTCTGTATGTTTGGAATGACGCTGCGGCGGGCTCTTTACCGCCCGGTGTTCCTCCTGTTTCTTCTGATCTTTCCATTGGGAATGGGCGTGCTCCATCAGGTGGAAAAACGGGATTCCGGGCGGATCGCGGTGGCGCTCTGTCCGGGAACGGATGCGTGGAATCAGGCGCTTGCAGAAAGACTGGAATCGGAAGAGAGCCGTTCATTTTTCTTTTATCCGTGCGGGACGGAGGAAGAGGCAAAGAAGGCGGTTATGACCGGACGGGCGGAGTGCGCCTACCTGTTTCCAGAGAGATTAAAAGAACGGCTGGACGAGGGGCATTATACCCGTGCGGTCCGCGTGCTGGTGTCGCCGTCCACGGTGGCAGAGAAAATTATATCAGAAAAGATATTTTCTGAACTGTTCGAGGTGTACGGGCGGGAACTGCTGGCAGACTATGGGAAAAATGGAGCGGCATTCCAGACGGTGATGGCGCGCTGCCAGACGACGGAGGCGCGGGAAAAGGCGTGCGGCGTGCTGATGGAACTTTATGAAAAATACCGCAGCAACGGAAGCACCTTTACCTTTGATTATCAGACCTTACAGGGAGGAACGGCACTGCAGACAGGGGCGATGAAGGTGGTCTTTCCGGTGCGCGGGCTGACTGCAGTATTCCTTTTTATCATGGGGCTGTCGGCAGCTGTCATGGCGGGCGAGGATGCAGAGCGAGGGCTTTATGCGGCGGTCCGGAGCCGGGAGCGCTGGCTGCTGCAGACGGCGGAGATCGCGGCGTTTGTTTTTTTAGCATCCATTTCGGCCTATGCGGCGCTTCTGGCGTCGGGAAATGGGGCAGAGCCGCTTTTAGAGGCGGGAAAGCTGCTTTTTTATCTCTTCTTCGTGACCATGTATGCCTTTGGATGCCTGGCAGTCTGCCGGAAGCCGGGATTTCTGGCGGCGCTGATTCCGGTGTTTATCCTTGCGAGCCTCCTGCTCTGTCCGATCTTTTTTGACGCTTCGCTCTTTTTGCCGGGAGCCGCGGGTGTGCGAAAGCTGCTGCCGCCGTGGTGGTATCTGAGCGGCATTTTCGGTTCCCAAAGTGTCTACCCGTGAACAATTACTTTTTAACAACGTTTTTTTGGATAACTTCGATAAAAAGATTGCTATTTTTTCATTCAATTATTATAATAAAAAGAGACATCCGGTATCGAGCATCAATCTGCCGGATGTTTTCATGCGAGAAAATCAGGAGAGGAGTGAACACAATGGAAAGCCGGAGTCATAAGGCGGAATCAGACGGCAGCTACCCAGAACCGAAGGCAGCGTACACATGCATTTGCAGGAATGACAGCTGCAAACAGCGGATTCCTTGTGTACACTGCCGCATCTGTGGATAAGTTTCCGGCATTCTGCCTGTGTGCAGGAGCAGGAAGGGAGCAGCCTGTCCGATTTCCAAAATGACAATATTTTGGAAGGAGACGGGAATGTTAGAAGAAGAGAAGAAAGAAGAGCTGTTGGCTCTGCTGACCGGGAAGAAGTACCGGGAGCTGAAAAGCCAGCTGGTCGAGATGAATGAGGTGGATATTGCCTCATTTATCGAAGAATTGGATTCAGAAAAGACGGTCGTTGTATTCCGTATGCTGCCGAAAGAGCTGGCATCGGAGGTATTTGCCTGTCTGGAAGTCGAACAGCAGCAGCACATCATTACCAGTATTACGGATAATGAGCTGCGTGCCATCATTGACGACCTGTATGTCGATGATGCGGTCGATATGCTGGAGGAGCTGCCGGCGACGATCGTGCGGCGCGTACTTCAGAACTCCAGCCCGGATACGAGAAAACTGATCAACCAGTTCCTCAATTACCCGGAAAACAGCGCCGGAAGCGTCATGACGGCGGAGTACGTGGGACTCAAGAAAAATATGACGGTGGAGCAGGCATTTGATTATATCCGGAAATATGGCGTGGACAAGGAGACGATTTACACCTGCTATGTCATGGATGAAAAACGCCGCTTAGAGGGCGTTGTGACGGTCAAGGATCTTCTGATGAATGATTATGCGGCGCTCATGGGCGATATCATGGATCCGCATGTGATCAAGGCGTATACGACGGAAGACCAGGAAAAGGTTGTGGAGACGTTCAATGAGTACAACCTCTTGAGTTTACCGGTTGTGGACGGCGAAGACCGTCTGGTCGGCATCATCACGGTCGATGATGTCATGGATGTCATGGAGCAGGAGGCGACGGAGGACTTTGAGAAGATGGCGGCGATGCTGCCGAGTGAGAAGCCGTACCTGAAGACGGGCGTGTTCCAGCTCGCGAGAAACCGTATTCCGTGGCTGATGATCCTGATGTTGAGCAGTATGGTGACCGGCGGTATTTTGTTAAAATATGAGAATGCCTTTTCGGTAATTCCGCTTTTGGTTACGTTTATTCCGATGCTGATGGATACGGGCGGAAACTCCGGCAGCCAGGCGAGCACGATGATCATCCGTGGTATGGCGGTCGGCGAGGTAGAACCGGCGGATATTCTGAAAGTTATGTGGAAAGAAATCCGCGTGGGAATGCTCTGTGGACTTTCTCTGGCGCTTGTCAATTTCGTGCGCCTGATGATCCAGTATCCGGGGCAGGTACTCATCTGCCTGACGGTAGTTATCAGCCTGTTCTGCACGGTTATCATCGCGAAGACGATCGGATGTGTGCTTCCGATTGCGGCGAAGACGATCCATCTCGACCCGGCGATCATGGCGTCGCCGATGATCACGACGATCGTGGATGCGTGCAGCCTGATGATTTATTTCCAGCTGGCGTGCCATCTGCTGAATATGAAGGCGTGATATAAATTACCTGCCTGCTGGCCCATGTTTTCGTATGGTCAGCGCAGTAAATGCGCAGACTTACGGAACAGTTACTTTATTTTATAATTCCAATATTTTAATTATTTCTAGGAAAGGAAAAACTGTTTGGAACATAAGCTTCCAGACAGCCGTGTGAAAAGTATGACAAAGATCAGAACCAGATACGCACCGAGCCCGACAGGCAAAATGCATGTAGGAAACTTGAGAACTGCATTATACGCATACCTGATTGCAAAACATGAGGGCGGCGATTTTATCCTGCGAATCGAGGATACCGATCAGGAGCGTTTCGTTGAAGGCGCGACCGAGATCATTTACAATACGATGCGCGATACAGGACTGAAACATGACGAAGGTCCGGACATCGGCGGTCCGGTTGGCCCGTATGTACAGAGCGACCGTCAGAAACAGGGCATCTACATGGAATATGCGAAGAAGCTGATCGATAAAGGCGAAGCTTATTACTGTTTCTGCGATCAGGAACGCTTAAACAGCTTAAAGAGAGAAGTAAACGGCGAAGAGATCATGACCTATGATAAGCACTGCCTGCACCTTTCCAAGGAAGAGGTAGAGGCAAACTTAAAGGCAGGAAAGCCGTTTGTCATCCGTCAGAACAACCCGACCGAGGGAAAGACTACCTTCCACGATGAGATTTATGGGGATATTTCCGTAGATAACTCCGAGCTGGACGATATGGTTTTAATCAAATCGGATGGATTCCCGACCTACAACTTCGCAAATGTGGTGGACGATCATTTACAGCAGATCACCCATGTAGTCCGCGGGAACGAGTACCTGTCTTCTTCACCGAAGTACAACCGTCTGTACGACGCATTCGGATGGGAGGTTCCGGTTTATGTGCACTGCCCGACCATCACGAACGAGGAGCACAAGAAGCTGAGCAAGCGAAGCGGTCATTCTTCCTATCAGGATCTGATCGATCAGGGCTTCGTTTCCGAGGCAGTTGTCAACTTTGTTGCCCTGCTTGGCTGGTCACCGGAAAATAATCAGGAGATTTTCTCCTTAGACGAGCTGGTAAAAGAGTTCAACTACAAGAATATCAGCAAATCTCCGGCTGTTTTCGATATGGTAAAACTGAAATGGATGAACGGCGAGTACATCAAGGCGATGGATTTTGATAAGTTCTATGAGATGGCAGAGCCGTACATCAAGAAAGTAATCACCAAGGATCTGGATCTGAAGAAGATCGCGGCGATGGTTAAGACGAGAATCGAGATTTTCCCGGATATCGAGGGACACATCGATTTCTTTGAGACACTGCCGGAGTATGATCCGCAGATGTATGTTCACAAGAAGATGAAGACCAATCTGGAGACATCCTTAAAGGTATTAAAAGATGTTCTGCCGATTCTGGAAGCACAGGAAGATTACTCCAACGACGCCCTGTACGCGGCGCTGTCCGAGTATGTATCCAAAGAGGGCGTTAAGACCGGCTTTGTAATGTGGCCGATCCGTACCGCTGTATCCGGCAAGCAGATGACGCCGGCAGGCGCGACTGAGATCATGGAAGTGCTTGGCAAGGAAGAGTCGATCCGCCGTATCAAGAAGGGGATTGAACTTCTGGAGGCACAGCAGTAGGCTGTCGTAATCGTAGATATTCGACTTGAAGCAAGTTTGGCTTCGCAGATTAAATCAGTAGGTAGTAAATAAACAACTGCTTTTTCATGTATCGTAGATGCATGAAAAGCAGTGAAAAGGTGCGCTTTGTGAGAAATACATTCCAAGGCGCACTTTTCTTACATTTGTACTTGACAGATTTGCTTCAGATGCGCGGCAGAAGTATGTCTTGCACATCAAAATGCGAATTTCGAAGCAAATATGCCGAGATATTCTTGAATTGTGGAGTAAGGAAACAGGAAATGGCATTCAGTAAAGCACAGACACAGGCAATCATGCATAAAGATGGTCCCATGATGGTTCTGGCGGGACCGGGATCAGGGAAAACAACGGTGATCACCCATCGGGTCCAGTATCTGACGAAGGAGTACGGAATCGACCCGGGGGATATTCTTGTGATTACCTTTACCCGGGCAGCAGCCGAGGAGATGCGGGAGCGGTATGAAGCATTGACCGGCGGCGGATCCAGAGTCACCTTCGGTACTTTTCATTCGATCTTTTTTAGGATCTTAAAGCTGGCATACCGATATACCGCTGACAATATTGTCCGGGAAGATCAGCAGATGCAGTTTGTCCGGGAGCTGGCTCAGGCCGGAGGTCTGGAGCCGGAGGATGAAAATGAGTTTGCAGCCTCCATTTTAAGTGAGATAAGCTCTGTCAAGGGAGAGAGGATTGCACTGGAACATTACTATTCCAAAAACTGTCCGGATGCAGTTTTCCGTCAGCTCTATGCAGGCTATGAAGAGAAAATGCGCCGGACCGGACTCATCGATTTCGATGACATGATGGTGCTGTGTCTGGAACTTTTTACGGAAAGAAAAGATATCCTGTCTGCCTGGCAGAGGAGGTATCGGTACATCCTGATTGATGAGTTTCAGGACATCAACCGGCTTCAATATGAGATCGTGCGGATGTTAGCCAAGCCGGAAGATAATCTTTTTATCGTGGGCGATGATGATCAGTCGATTTACCGGTTTCGTGGGGCCAAACCGGAGATTATGCTGGGGTTTGAGCGGGATTATCCGGGTGCCGGACGGATTCTTCTGGATGTGAATTACCGCAGTACCGAGGAGATCGTGGCACCGGCATTGCGGCTGATCGGAGAAAACCAGAAACGTTTTTCAAAGGCCATCCATACAACGGGACGTCATGGGAAGAACGTGATCACGAAGCTCTGGCAGGATCCGGGGGAAGAAAATCTGGCCATTGCCAGGGAGATACAGCTGTATCTGCAGTCGGGAGTGCGGCCGGGGGATATCGCAGTTTTATACCGGACCAATGCTGGTCCTCGTTTTCTGATGGAAAAGCTGATGGAATACAACCTTCCTTTCCGGACAAGGGATACGGTGCCGAACCTCTATGAACACTGGATTTCGCGAAATATCCTGACCTATATCCGGATCGCCATGGGAAGCCGGGCGCGGGAAGATATTTTGCAGGTCATCAACCGTCCGAAGCGGTATATCAGCCGGGATGCGATGCCGGATGAGACGGTTTCGTTCGAGAAGATGAAGGCATTCTATGCGGAGAAAGACTGGATTGCCGAGCGGATCGAGAGTCTGGAAGGGGATCTGCGGGCCATCGCCCGGATGTCACCTCTGGCAGCCGTCAATTATATCCGCCAGGGCATGGGATACGACGAATATCTGATCGAGTATGCGGCATTCCGGCGGATGCGGCCGGAGGAACTTTTAGAGACTGCCGATGAGTTAAAAGAAAGTGCGGCGGGTTTCAAGACCTTTGACGAGTGGTTTGCACACATCGACGCGTACAAGGAGGAACTGCTCCGGCAGGCGGCGCAGCGGCGGACGGAGACGGACGCGATCACGCTCGCGACGATGCACAGTGCCAAGGGGCTGGAATTTCCCATTGTCTATATTCTCGATGCCAATGAGGGCATCACGCCGCACAGCCGCGCGATGCTGGACGAGGATATGGAGGAAGAACGACGTCTGTTCTATGTGGCAATGACGCGTGCCAAGACCCGGCTGCATGTATATGCGGTGCGGGAGAGGTACCATAAAAAGGCAGAAGTATCGCGGTTTGTGTGGGAGTATCTGGGGCGGGATGGAGATAGCAGGTAACGAAATTCACAATGAAAATCGGGAAATCATATAAATGACGGTATTAAATATATATTGTGTACGGTTTGTTGACATTTTTTGAAAATTGTTTAATAATAACATCATAAGAATTAATCTTCATGGGCGTCAAAAGAGATGAAAGGTAAACAGAGAGGAGATGGGAGAATGAAAGGTATACGAAGGGCGGCAGCGGTGTGTCTGACAATGACATTGGCAGTATCGACATTATTTGGAAATACAGCATGGGCGGATATGCCGCAGAAGACAGAGAAGAAAAAATGTGTCCATGTGCATACCGAGGAGTGCTACGGCGAGCCGGATGAGGAAGCAACCTCGTCCCAGATAGGAGAAGAGCCGACGGAATGTACCCACGTCTGCACTGTAGAAAGCGGATGCATACGGAATACAGCCGCGTCTTCCGGTACGAACGAGGACGATTCTGAAACCGGGCCGGATGATGAAGAAACCAACGATCAGAAGGATTCTGCTAACAAAGCGGAGAATGCACCTTCCGTCAGTACACCATCGGATATGGAAGATACGACAGTTCCAGGCGGAACAGTGATACCGGCTGTGAAGTCCCAGATCTTCTCCTGGTCCTGGTATGATCCGGAGGAGAATCTGCTGGATGGCAAATTAGAGCTTAGCGGAGTTACCGAGGAAGCCCAGCCATCCTTCGAAGAAGTCACGGAGTACTTACCAGAGGCTATTATTGCCCAGGTCGGAGAAGAAAGCGAAGCTGGTAAAGAGGAAAAACTTCCGATCACTGGCTGGAGCTGTAACGAGTATGTGCAGGATGAAGAAGGCTGCTGGCCCCTGGAAGGCACCTATGAGTTTGCAGCAGAGCTGCCGGAGGCATATGAACTGGCGGAAGATGCAGAGGCGCTGGTGGTGGAAGTGTCTGTGACGGGAGACCAGGCGGCGATGCCTGTGTATGATTATCAAAATGTTGTGTTAAATGTAAATTTTGAAGAAGGGGAACCTCCTAAAGGCCTTGCCTATGATGAGAGTGGGTTTTCTAGTCTTAACAACGACGTAATGAATTTATTGAACGATCGCGGTATAAAGGTTACTAATTCAGGAGAAAATAGCTTTCAATTAAGAATGACGAATGCTACTACCATACAGAACCTTGAGTTAAGCCGGGGAACATGGGAGATAGTATTAAATGGAAGCAATGTATTAAAGGGAAAAGGGAAAGGTTTTTCAGGATGTGGCCTCAGGATTAATGACTATGTGAGCGCGACAATTAAGGCAGAAACAGCATCGGCTTCGTTGACAGTTAAGAATTCTCCAACGAAAAGAACAAGTGATGATGCATCCAGCGCAATAGTGGTCGCAGGCAGCTTGACGATAGAGAGTGGAACGATAGAAGCAGCTGCCTATGCGGAACAAAATAGCGATCCAGTTTCAGGAGCTATTGTTGTGCAAAGCAATGGAACTTTAAATATTAGCGGAGGCTCTGTTACTGCTGCGGGAACACACAAGAATGGTGTGTATGTCCGTAGAAATTTCCAGATGACTGGTGGAAGTTTAACGGTAACCGGAAGTGGAAAACCCGGAATTGAGAATGTGGGTAGTTTTGAACTTTCAGGTGGAACAATTTCAACAAATGGTGGACCAGGATTTTTGCAGAGGGGTGGAACTGCAACGATCCAAGCCAAGGAACTGAATACCGATCGATTATACATTAATGGAAATAGTTCTTTCACTGTTGCAAAAGGCGGAAAGGTAACCTCTGGAAGTACGATAATTGATAGTGGCACACTTACCAATGCAGGTGAATTTGTTTTAAACGGTGCATTTGAAAAAGGAAAATACGGAACATTTATCAATAACGGTACAATCAGCGGAACCGGAAGTCTACCCGATGGTGTAAAGCAGATTCCGGATAATATTACAGTTTATAAAGCGGAAATAAGTGCAGATTATTGCGATAATATGTCGATCAATGTTCAAAACCTTGCGGCTATTCAGAAACCGGTTAACGCCGGAAACCTGCAATATGAACTTGTTGAAGATACAGGAAGTGATAAGGGAGTAGGAACGATTGACAAGGAAAGGGGCCAGTTGAGGGTGACCAAGGCTGGTGTATTTAAAATCAAGGTAAATACACAGGCAAGTGGATTCTATAAAGCCGGAGAAAATCCAGTTTATATAACATTGACTGTTAATAAAGCAAAGTTTCCTGATTCCTGGAACTTGACCGTAACGGCTGCCAGCGGTGAATATAGGGGAGCCCAAGGATATCCGGCAGCTGCCATTAGCGCAAGTAGTATTCCTAGTGGTGCAAGATATGAATATCAGCTGAAGAGTACAAATCGTAAGGATGATTTACAAGAAGATCAGTGGAAGTCGGAGTGTCCGAAGATTGTGAATGTAGCAGAGTCTGGTCAGTTTGTATTTGTAAGAGTGACAGTAGATAATTACAAGTCGAAGATATTTTGCTCTGGCAACCAAACAAATATTACAAAACGGAAGTTTACAGATACAAAAGTAACACTTGAACCAGAGACCGTCATTTATAATGGTCAATCCTGGAGCCCGGAGATCAAGGTGGTTGAGAACTGGCAGGGAGCTTCCGAGGATGCAGTGGATAGGGCGGATTATATAATCCAATATTGGACATATTGGACAGGAACTGATAATAGTATAGTTACAGAGCGAAAAGATGCTGGAACATACACCGTTTATCTGTTGGGTCAGAGAAATTATACGAATGAATCGAAACAAGCTATACTTACAATCGACAAGTGTAAATTAAATGCACGGATAACAGGAGACTCTTTCGATAAAGTCTATGATGGAACGACAGATATTAAGGAGGAGCAGAATTTATCCGTTCAGCTTTACAGTGATTCCGGTACTCCTGATTCTCGGGATGTTCGTGCTGACCAGGTGAATTGGGCATATCAGAGTGCGGATGTTGGAGAGCACAATATTGAGGCGGCAAATATTACGTTAGCAGGTGACAATGCAAAGAATTATGAGCTGACAGAAAATAGCACATCTATCAAAGGCAATATCGTAGCACGTGATTTTGCATCCATGACTGTGTCGGCGGATCCGCTTACCTACAATGGTACCGAGCAGAAGCCGCAGATCCATGCATCTGTGGAAATCGGTCTTTCAAATGAGAGTCCGGATGCAGTGGTATTTACTTATTCTAAGAATGGAGTGGATTACCAGAGTGAGATCCCGGGCTTTACAGATGCGGGAACCTATCAGGTATATGTGAAAGCTTCGATGGCCAATTTCAATGATGCTGTAAAAACAGTCAATGTGACGGTTCAGCAAGCGCCTTCAAGCTCAGGCAGTCATTCAGGCGGCGGAGGAAAAGGCAGCAGTGGAAAAAGCAGCAGTGGAAAAAGCAGCAGCGGAAGTTCCGGCACAGTAACCAAAGATAGCCAGAAAGGCTACCGCAGCGAGGAACAAGGGGTTATCACCGGTGCATCGAATCAGGCAGTGAATGACGGTTACAGCCATTGGATAAAGGATGCCAGAGGCTGGTGGCTCCGCTACAGTGACGGCACCTGGCCTATGGGCAATACCGGTGCATTTCATTGGGAAAAAGTCAACGGCAGATGGTGGGCATTTGGCGCTGAGGGATATCTGAGTACCGGCTGGATCTATGACACCCTGCACCAGGGATGGTTCTATATGGACGAAAACCAGGGTATGCTTACAGGATGGCAGTTCATCAATGGAAAATGGTATTATCTGAATTCGAATCAAGACGGCAGTGCCGGCATCATGTATTCAAAACGCCGGACACCGGATGGCTGGTATGTGAAAGAAGACGGCAGCTGGGATGAAGAAGCGGGAAGATAATAGGTAAAAGAGTTATTTAAAGCGGTTGATCGGGAGGTCAGCCGCTTTTCTTTGCTCATATTGAGGTCTTAAAAATTGAAAAACGGTCACCAGAATTTGTGGGAAATGATAGGCGGTTGTTTGCTCAGTTTTTTGGAATATAGATGATTTTGTCACAGGTGTAAAGCTCTTCTTACCTCTGTTTCGCGTTTCATATCCGATATATTTACAATTCCCATCCAACTGACTATAATAAAGAATGTCCGTTTGCCTGCAACGGCGCGGAACCATATCCATCTGCATCAGGGCGATATGACAGAAAAATGAACTTAAAAGAATGGAAGAAACAACAATGGATGTAATTGGAAAATTTGGAAATAGGGTGAGCAGCCAGGCGCTTAAGGATCCGGAAAAAGCGCGTCGGCTGCTTCTTGCGGGATACCGCCTGCAGGAAAAGAAGCTTCAGTTTTTGCCGGATCGGGGGCTGCCGTCGTCGGGACAGTATGTGGCGCGGGTGGTTATGAAAAATATCATTCAGTCGCTGTCGGAACCGGAGAATGCGGCGATGGTCAGCATATTTGTGCCGGGAGAGCTGGTGATGGCGGCAGGGCTGACGCCGTACTCAGTGGAGGCGATGTCCTGTTTTATGGCGGGAACGAAGTGTGAGCAGACGTTTCTTCGGAAAACGGAGGAAGAAGGATTTCCGGAGACGATGTGTTCGTACCACAGGGTGTTTCTGGGGGCGGCGCTGACGGGGATTCTGCCAAAACCGAACTGCATGATTTATACGAACCTTGCGTGTGATGGAAATATGATGACGTTTCCGTATTTAAAGGATAAATTTGAATGTCCGGGCTTTTATATTGATGTTCCGTATGAGAAAAACCGGGAATCGGTTCTGTATGTGGCGGATCAGCTGCGGAAATTGAAACGGTTTCTGGAGGAGACGACGGACAGACGGATTTCGGAGGAAACAGTGCGGAGTGCGGTAGATAACAGCCGGAAAGCAGCGGCGAATTATAAAAAACAGCTTGCCTTGCGGTGTGCGCATGACCCGGTGACCTCTCTGACGAATGAATTGTATGCGCTTTTTATGTGCCATCTGATGGCTGGCTCAGAGACGGCGGTTACCTATACGGAAAAACTTCTGCGCGATGTGCGGATGTCACCGAGGGGAGATGGTCTTTCGGTAATCTGGATGCACATCATGCCATTTTTACAGGAGCCGGTTAAGGATATTTTTAATTATAGTAAGAAAATGCACATTCGCGCTTGTGATTTTATCGCAGATGGTTTTCAGGAGATGCATGCGGAAGACCCGTATGAGGCGATGGCAGAGAAAATGGTCTATTGCATTTACAATGGCAGTGTGAAACAGAGAGTTGAGGAAGCGGAACGGCTTGCCAGAATCACGGAAGCGGATGGTGCTGTTTTATTTGCCCACTGGGGCTGTAAGGGAACGATCGGTGCATCCAGCCTGATTAAGCAGTCCTTAGAAAAGACAGGACTTCCGACGATGATTCTCGACGGTGACGGCTGCAACCCTGCCAATACAAGCGACGGTCAGGTATCGACGCGGCTTCAGGCGTTTGTGGAAATGCTGGAAAAGGGCAAGGAGGAGAAACACGCATGATTTATTACGTCTGTAAGTACACCCCGATCGAGCTGTTCCGGGGGTTTGGAGAAGAATGTTCTGTTTTGGAGGAAATGCCGGAAAATTTCGAACAGTCGGATCAGATTGCACATGCAAATCTGTGCGGCTTTGGAAAATCGGTCATTCAGGCAGTGCTGGAAGGAAAGGTTGAACAGCTGGTGCTGGTAAACTGCTGCGATTCGATGCGACGCGTTTACGATATCGTGGAGAGCACGGGAAAATGTAAGTTTTTATATATGCTGGATCTGCCGCATGATGATAATGAATGTGAAAAAGTGAAATTTGCGGGCACGATCCGGAGGCTTAAAAAGGCATATGAGGCATATTCCGGGAAAGTGTTTGATAAACGCGCTTTTATCAAGTCCTTTATTACGCCGGAAATGAACACGGAGCCGTACATTGGTGTGCTGGGCGTGCGGGTCAGCGGCATTCTGGAGGATATGATCCGGGACAATATCCAGATGGATGTGGAAAATCTGACCTGTACGGGTGGGCGGAAACTGTCGGTCGTACAGGATGAAATGTGGAATATGGAGGAAGAGGAGCTGTTTCTTTCTTACGCGGACGTCCTGCTGGGACAGATGCCGTGTTTCCGCATGAACCGTTCGATCCGCAGAAACCGTCTGTATCTGGATCCGAATTTAAAGGGAATTATTTATCACACGATCAAGTTCTGTGATTATTATGGATTTGAGTATGCGAGTATCAAGCGGGATATCAAGGTTCCGCTCCTTAAGATTGAGACTGATTTTACGAGCCAGAGCGCGGGGCAGCTTTTGACGCGCATTCAGGCATTTGAGGAGACGATCGAGGGATCAGAGGATATGGATCCGGGAAAAGGTATCAGTGAGGAGGCAAGAAAGAAGATGGAGTCGGGCATTTTTTATGTAGCGGGAATCGACAGCGGTTCGACAAGTACGGATGTGGTCATATTGGATCAGGATGGAAAAATTAAATCGACGATGATTATTCCGACCGGCGGCGGTGCGATGATGAGCGCCGAGAAGAGTCTGGATCTGGCGATTGAGAAAGCGGGAATTAAGAAAGAGGAGATCGTGCGGATCGATACGACCGGATATGGACGATCCTACATTGACAGCGGGGATGACAGCATCACGGAGATTACCTGCCATGCCAAGGGCGCAAATTATCTGAATCCGAATGTCCGCACTATCATCGACATTGGCGGGCAGGATATCAAGGCGATCAGCATCGACGGGCAGGGAGCCGTGAAAAATTTCCTGATGAATGACAAATGTGCCGCCGGAACGGGACGTTTTCTGGAAATGATGGCGAAAACGCTGGGACTTTCCCTGGAGGAAATGAGTGTGAAAGGGCTGGAATGGAAGCATAATATCGTGATTTCCAGCATGTGTACGGTGTTTGCAGAGTCGGAGGTCGTGTCGCTGGTGGCACAGAATAAGGATGTGGCAGATATTATCCACGGTTTAAATGTGTCAGTTGCCTCAAAAGTCGGCGCGTTAGCAGCCCGCCTTGGAAAGGATCATCCAGGCGAATATATGATGACCGGCGGTGTGGCGAAGAACCAGGGTATCATCCAGGCATTGGAAGAGAAGCTTGGTGCTAAACTTTATATCTGTGATGAGGCGCAGCTCTGCGGTGCGCTGGGAGCGGCGCTATTTGCTTATGAGAAATGTAAAGGCAGTGCGGAGGAAACGCGATGAAGCGGCAGGGTTAAAACACTTGTATCGATATTTTCGTCAGATATTCACTGGGAGAGGCTGTGGCCAATTCGTCGATCACAGCCTCTTTATAAGAGTATTTGCCGGTTTTAAACTTGTGTTCATCGATCCAATCAAAGAGTTTTTCGTAGGTGGCTTTCGAGTCATAGTAATTTCCCATTAAGTAAGCAACTGCATAGGTTCCGGCCGGTTTTAAGTGATAGGGGTAATTTTTCGGTTTTGTTATAACTTTTGTGAAAAAATAAGCATAGGTATCCAGATGATTTTTTCGTAAATCTGCCACATCAAGCATGGCACCATAAGGATGACCGGCATTTAGAGCGTGGGCATTGCAGTAACCGATGTGGCGGCAAAGAGCCTGGATGATTTTCTGATGGTCATCTGTATGAATCGGATCGCTGAGAATCAGATATTCTTCCGGTGTCGTCTCGAGAAAAATACGACCGTTTTTATTTTCGGTATGGAAGAATAATTCATCTTCTGTACGTTCTGCCTGTTTCTGATTCAGTGATTCCTGGAGTGATACCAGGGATAATTTTATATGATTGGACTGTAAAGTGAATAAAAATCCAAGAATGCATCTACATTCTGAAATCAGAAATCAAATTAAAACATTATAATCTTCGATGCCTCGTTGGGAAGCCAACGGGGTATTTTTTTACCCAATCAGGCTGTATAGGACACCTCATTTTTGATGTCTTTGGACGGTGCGGGAAGCATACTGATTGGAATCCTTATATCTATGATATAGATTTTTGCAATACAAAAAGACTTTACATATGGCTATAAAAATCAACTGTATTCCAAGCGGAACCTTCCCCCATTTTCTGGAACACGAAAAAGAAGAAACGATTTCGGTCTATCTGGAGGTCGTCAAATGGGCGCTTCTGGAAGAATGAATATGTCCGAAAAAATGTTGGAATTATAATAATATTAATCGAAAAAATGTGATTTATAATAAAATAATGTCCGTAAAAATGCTGTTTAGCAATGGAAATATGCCCTGAAAAGTGTTAAGATAGAATACAGATGCTTTTGGATGTATATGTTGCGCAGGAGGTTTCTTAATGGAAAGAGAGCTGTTTACGAAACTGGAACGATGGATGAATAAAAAGAACAGAAAGCCGCTGATCATACAAGGAGCGCGCCAGGTCGGAAAAACCTGGATTATGAAGGAATTTGGAGCCAGGTTCTATGAAAATACAGTCTATATCAATTTTGATAATAATAAAGCAATGAAGGATGTATTTGACCTAGACTTTGACTTAAAGCGGATCCTTTCTGCAATCAAAATTGAGTACGGAAAGAGTTTTCAGGCTGAAAATACATTGATTATTTTTGATGAGATCCAGGAAGCACCAAAGGCGCTGGCATCTTTAAAATATTTCTATGAGAATGCACCGCAGTATTCTATCATTGCAGCTGGTTCCCTGCTCGGTGTTGCATTACATCAGGGAACATCCTTTCCTGTTGGGAAAGTTGATTTTTTAAAATTATGCCCTATGAGCTTCAATGAATTCATTTTGGCAGTTGGTGAAAAGGGGTTGCATGAAGCGTTGAGGTCCCAAGATTATGAACTGATCAATGCATATGCCGGGAAATATACGGATTTGTTAAAAAAGTATTATTATGTGGGCGGAATGCCAGAAGTAGTCCAGACATATATTGATTCCGATGATCTATTTGAGGTACGTGAGATCCAAAACAATCTTCTGCAGTACTATGAAGAGGATTTTAGCAAACATGCGCCAAAGGAAGTTGTTCCGCGCATCATGATGGTCTGGAATTCGATTCCTTCCCAATTGGCTAAGGAAAATCGTAAGTTTATGTATGGAGCACTACGAGAGGGTGCACGGGCAAAAGATTTTGAACTTGCAATTCAGTGGTTGGAAGATGCAGGGTTAATCCTGAAAAGCTATAGAGTATCAAAGCCAGATATTCCACTGATTGCGTACATGGAAATGAACAGTTTTAAAATGTTCATGTTCGATGTGGGATTGTTAACAGCAAAGACCGGACTATCAGCAAGACTTCTATTGGAGGGAAGCCGGATCTTTGAAGAATTCAAGGGGGCACTTACGGAACAGTATGTTGCACAGGAGTTACACGCTGCAGGATATCCGCTTTATTATTTTGCAACAGCACGATCAACTGGAGAGATAGATTTTATGTTGCAGGGAGATTTAGACTGCGTTCCGATTGAGGTGAAGGCAGAACAGAATCTCCGTGCCAGGAGTTTGAGGGCATTTTGCGATAAATATAAGCCGGGCATGGCGATTCGTAGCAGTATGTCAAATTATAAGCAGGAAGACTGGCTGACAAATGTTCCGTTATATATGCTTGCGGAATATTTGAAAAGAACAATATATGTGGTAAGCTGATAACAATTTACCTCAAAACCAACGGGGTATTTTTTGTTCTGAATCAGACAATACAGAAGTTCGCGCTAAGCGAACTAATGAAATGGAGGTTCTGGGTCCCTTCACGGCAATGTAGTATGTGCATTAGCTGCCGGAATCGGTGACTATGCGCGATGTACTCTCTTGGAATATAGCTATCACGATGGCCAGTTTTGGATTTTTACAGAAGGCGGCGAGAAGTTCATAGGACTTGAGAGGAATAAAAATGTCAGTCTTGCTGTCTTTGAAAAGCCCCCGGACTTTGGTGCGCTGAAAAGCGTACTGGTCATGGGAACGGCAAAGCTCATCGAGCCGATGTTATTTGAGGTTCCTGGATTTGATGAATATTCGGAAAACTTGATAAAAAGTTCGATGATAGGAGTTCGAAAAATTTCTTTCGGGAAAGAATCTGTTGCGGAAACGCGGGAAATACCGTATAATAATGCGGTCTGATCTGCACCTATGCAACAGATTTGTCCGTAAAAAAATGAAAAATCAGAATTGTGCGTATTTCAGAAACAATTTTTTGCTGTAAGAGTGAAAAAAGTTATGTAAACTGTCTGCAAAAAAATACTTGACAAGAATTTGTGTTTTTACGCTTACGGAGAAGAACAAAAAAAGAACTAAAAAACAGCGATGAACACATCGCAAAAAATGAGAAATGTAGGTAAAAATAATTTTATGAGAAAATTAGCATTAAGTGATGAAATCCTTCTCAAGATCTCCCAGCCGGCGCGTTATATTGGCGGCGAGGTGAATATGGTGAAGAAGGATCCGTCGAAGGTAGCAGTCCGGTTTGCCATGTGCTTTCCGGATGTGTACGAGATCGGTATGTCCCATCTGGGCATCCAGATTCTTTATGATATGTTCAACCGCCGGGATGACGTTTACTGTGAGCGCGTTTATTCCCCGTGGATGGACTTAGATCCGATCATGCGGGAGCAGAAGATTCCGCTGTTTGCTGTTGAAAGCCAGGATCCGATCAAAAATTTTGACTTCCTTGGAATTACAATCCAGTACGAAATGTGCTACACCAATATTTTGCAGGTGCTGGAATTATCACAGATTCCGCTCCATGCAGAAGAGCGTACCGAGGAGGATCCGATCGTTATCGGCGGCGGTCCGTGTACCTACAATCCGGAGCCGATCGCGCCGTTTTTTGATCTCTTCTATATGGGCGAGGGCGAGGTGGTTTATTTTGACCTGATCGACCGCTACAAGGAGATCAAGGCGCGCGGCGGCAGCCGGAAGGAATTTCTGGAGCAGGCGGCGCAGATTCCGGGTATCTATGTGCCGGGATTTTATGATGTGACATACAAAGAGGACGGCACGATCGAGGCGATGACGCCGAACAACCCGCACGCGCCGCAGACCGTTTCCAAGCAGCTTGTCATGGATATGAGCGATACCTGGTATCCGGAGAAGCCGGTGGTTCCGTATCTGCGCGCGACGCAGGACCGTGTGGTTCTCGAGATCATGCGCGGCTGTATCCGCGGATGCCGTTTCTGCCAGGCGGGCATGGTATACCGCCCGGTGCGCGAGCGCAGCCTGGAGGAACTGAAACGTCTGGCGCGGACGATGCTAAAGAGCACCGGACATGAGGAAATTTCGCTGAGTTCGCTGAGCTCTAGTGATTACACGAAGCTGGAGGGAATCGTCAATTTTCTGATCGACGAGTTTGACGGAAAGGGCGTCAATGTGTCCCTGCCGTCCCTGCGTATTGACGCATTTTCCCTCGACGTCATGAGCAAGGTGCAGGACGTGAAGAAGAGCAGCCTGACCTTTGCACCGGAGGCGGGATCTCAGCGTCTGCGTAACGTTATCAACAAGGGTCTGACCGAGGAAAATATTTTAAATGGTTCCGCCGAGGCGTTCAAGGGCGGCTGGAACCGCGTAAAGCTCTACTTCATGCTGGGACTTCCGACCGAGACGGTGGAAGATATGCAGGGCATTGCCGAGCTTTCGGAGAAGGTGGCGGAAGTGTACTATGACACGGTTCCGAAGGAACAGCGCCACGGCAAGGTGCAGGTAACCGCCAGCACCTCGTTCTTTGTGCCGAAGCCGTTTACCCCGTTCCAGTGGGCGCCGATGTGCACGAAAGAGCAGTTCTTAGAGCGTGCAAGCATCGTCAACCACCGCATGAAGGAGATGTTAAATAAGAAGAGTCTCCGCTATAACTGGCATGAGGCGGATGTGACCGTGCTGGAAGGTGTTCTGGCGCGCGGCGACCGCAAGGTGGCAGCTGTGATTGAGGAGGCATACCGTCAGGGTGCAATCTACGATTCCTGGTCCGAGTATTTCAACAATGATATCTGGATGAAGGCGTTTGAGACCTGCGGCGTGGACATTGATTTCTATACGACGCGTGAGCGAAGCCTTGATGAAGTGTTCCCGTGGGATTTTATCGACGCGGGTGTGACGAAGGATTTCTTGAAACGCGAGTGGGCGAACGCACAGGCGGAAACGGTAACGCCGAACTGCCGGATGCGCTGTTCGGGATGTGGTGTCCGTAAGTACGGCGGCGGAGTCTGTTTCGAAGAACGGGCATGAGGAAGGAGCGGTCATGAAGATACGAATTAAATTTCAAAAACAGGGAACGGTGCGTTTTATCGGTCATCTGGACGTGATGCGTTACTTCCAGAAGGTGATGCGCCGGGCGGAAGTGGATATCCGTTATAGCGAAGGATTCAGCCCGCACCAGATCATGTCGTTTGCGTCTCCGCTCAGCGTGGGGCTTATCAGCCATGCGGAGTATGTGGATATTGATGTCAATTCCAGCGGAAATTCGACCGGGATGGTGCGCCGCTTAAATGAGGTCAGCGCCGAGGGGCTGGAGGTGCTCAGCTACCGCGAGCTTCCGGAGACGGCAAAGAATGCGATGTCGCTGGTGGCAGCTGCTGATTACACATTCTGGTTTAAAGAGGGATTTGCACCGGAGGACGGCAGCAGTGTAGAAGAATTTTTCGGGAAATTCCTGACATTCTGCAAAAACGAGACAATTCCGTTTGTGAAGCAGACGAAAAAGGGCGAGAGAACCGTGGATCTGCGTCCGCTGATCTGTGAGGCGCGAATCGCGGAGCGGAAAGAGTATGTTCCGGCGATGGTCGCAGACTGGTATCCGGATCTGGAAAATGAGACGGTTGAGGAGGAAAAACAGGCAGAAGGAATCTGTGTCTTCCTGCGCCTCTTATCGGGCAGTGCGGCAAACGGAAAGCCGGAGCAGGTATTGCAGGCATTCTATGAGAGCCTGGGGCTGACCTACCGCCCGTTTGCCATTCAGGTCGAGCGCGAGGAGCTGTATGCGGACGAGGGCGCCGAGGGCGCACCGGAGTATGTGCCGCTTGAGGCGTATGGAAGCGAGATTGTGTAAATGCTTCAATGTTCATTAAGAGATGAAATGCGAAGCGCCAGCAAAATCCGGCTGCAGGTAGCGCAAAGTGTGAACGGCAGCAAAAAATGAGAGGAGACGAAGAGTTTGGATCAGTTAATAGTGACAAAATGGAAGGATCGAAGCCTGACGGCGCTCCTCTCGGACGGGCACTGCCGGTCGCTGACGCTGGAATCTGGAGATGAAAGCCTGCTGGGGAATATTTACATCGGCAAGGTGAAAAATGTGGTAAAAAACATCAATGCCGCGTTTATTGACCTCGGCGGTGGAAAAACCGGATATTTCAGCCTGGCGGAAAACCCGGTTCCGCTTTATACAGACGAGCTGAACCAGCTATGTTCATTCGGATATTCTGGAAATTCTGAGAAGAAAGTAAGTCCACGGAAACTAAAAGCTGGAGACGAGCTTCTCGTCCAGGTATCCCGCGACGCCCTGAAAACCAAGGATCCGTCCGTGACCTGCTGTCTGAATTTTCCGGGTACCTATATGGTTCTGACGGTTGGAAAACCGCAGATCGGATTTTCGACAAAAATCAAGGATAATGCCTGGAAAGAGAAGGTGCGGGAGGAACTTCTGACACATAAGGATGAGCGTTTTGGACTGATTGTCCGGACGAATGGGGCGTCGGCTTCCATCGAAACACTCTGTGCAGAAACAGAGAAGCTGAAACAGCAGATGGAAGAACTTTTTGCCCGGGCAGCCTGCCGCACCTGTTACAGCCTTTTAGAGCAGGGTACGCCGCCCTATATCCAGAGTCTTAGGGATGCGAAGAAAGGAACCCTTTCGGAGATCATCACAGATGTGCCGGAGTATGCGAAGAAGATTGAGGCATGGCTGGAGGAAGAGAAGGAAGAGGACAAAGAACAAAAAGAAAATCAGCCCCAGGCAGATAAAAATGAAAGCATAAAACAGGCGGTTCCGAACTTGTCCCTATATACAGATGAGAACCTTCCATTAATGAAGCTGTACCGCCTGGAATCGGTGCTTAAAAGTGCATCGGATCGCCGTGTCTGGATGAAATCCGGTGGATATCTTGTGATTGAACCTACGGAAGCGTTGACAGTTATCGATGTCAATACGGGGAAATACACCGGCAAGAAGACACCGGCGGAGACCATTCTTAAGATTAATCTGGAGGCGGCGCATGAGGTGGCGCGCCAGCTTTCCCTTCGCAATCTTTCCGGTATTATTATTGTGGATTTTATCGATATGGAATCGAAAGAAGATCAGGAGACGCTGATGCGGACGCTCGGGGAAGAGCTTTCCCGTGACCCGGTCAAAACGATCCTGGTGGATATGACGCGGCTTGGGCTGGTGGAGATCACCCGCAAAAAGGTGCGCCGTCCGCTTCATGAGATTTTGTAGCGGTTGAATCATAGAATGAAAAACACAAGGAGAAGAAAAGATGTTTGAAAAAGTATTTAAGCTATCCGAACATCAGACGACCGTAAAGACGGAAGTCATGGCTGGAATTACGACCTTTATGACGATGGCGTACATTCTGGCAGTCAATCCGAGCATCCTCGGATCGACCGGCATGGACCCGACTGCGGTGCTTCTGGCTACGGCTCTGGCATCATTCATCGGTACTGCCTGCATGGCATTTATGGCGAACCTGCCGTTCGTTCTGTCCGCAGGCATGGGACTCAACGCGTATATGGCGTATACGGTGTGCGCGGGCTATGGCTATAGCTGGCATGTTGCACTGCTGGCTGTATTTGCAGAGGGTCTGATCTTCATCGTGCTGTCTCTGACAAACGTGCGCGAGGCGATCTTCAATGCGATTCCGTTGACTTTAAAGCGCGGTGTGTCCGTCGGTATCGGTCTGTTCATCGCATTTATCGGTCTTCAGAATGCGGGACTTTCAGTAGACTCTTCCACACTGGTAACGATCATCAGCTTCCCGGAAAATTTCCATACCGCGGGTATTTGCGCGCTGCTGGCGCTGATCGGTCTGTTTATCATGGCGGTTTTATACACCTACCGTGTGAAGGGCGCGATTCTGTACGGCATTCTGGGAACCTGGATTCTCGGTATGCTGTGCCAGGTAACCGGCATTTACACACCGGACGTAGAGAATGGTTTCTACACCCTGTTCCCGACCCTGGGAATCACCGATTTCTCCAAACTGGGAGAGACATTTGGTAAATGCTTTACCGTTGACTTCGATGCAGTTGGAATTATCAATTTTATCGTAGTTATTTTCTCATTCCTGTTTGTAGATATTTTTGATACACTTGGTACATTAATTGGTGTAGCAACCAAGGCAGACATGCTGGACGAGGAAGGTCGTCTTCCGGGTATCCGTCCGGCGCTGATGGCAGATGCGATCGCAACTTCCTTTGGTGCGGTATTAGGTACTTCCACAACGACTACCTTCGTTGAGTCTGCATCGGGTGTTGCAGTCGGCGGACGTACCGGTCTGACTGCCCTGGTATCGGCACTCCTGTTCCTGCTTTCCACCCTGTTTGCACCGATTTTTACGGCGATCCCGTCCTTTGCGACGGCTCCGGCATTAATCATGGTTGGCTTCCTGATGGTGGGAACTGTAACCGAAATTCGTTTCGATGAGGACAATATCACCGAGGCAATCCCGGCATATCTGGCAATCATCGCCATGCCGTTGTTCTACAGCATTTCCGAGGGTATTTCCATGGGAATTATCTCTTATGTGCTTTTGAATGTGGCAGCAGGAAAAGCAAAGAAGATCACTCCGCTTATGTATGTGCTGGCGGTGCTCTTCGTTCTCAAATACATTTTCCTGTAACAACTTGTAATAATTTAACCCCTGAAAACTTGACGAAAACAGGTTTTCATAATAAAATAGTCTATATCAAAAAAAGTTTTTAAAATTTTTTTGATTAACGTGCAATAAAATGCGTATGCAGCGCATTAACTTATTGAACGGATGAAAATCATTCCCGCGCGGAAGAACGTGGACGGAGACGAACAAAAACAAATCAAGTTACTCGAAATTCCTTGATGCATTACACTCCGTTACGAACTGTCCAAGATTTTCTGCTGGGATCTTTTCGGTATCGGTTGACAACCAGCAACCGATATTGGGTAAAAAGCGCCGGACCTGCTTGCAGTGCCGGCGCTTTTTACTGTACAAAAAAAGGGTAATTTTTACCAGGAATATCTCATTGACATTTTGGCGGGCAGACGGTATAAAGGACAGAGGGTAACTGTTCACAGGTAGGAATTTTCTGAACTGAAAATTCCGTACGATACAGTTCTGGCAGCAGATTTTGCCGATTTGGAATGCGCAGCATCGGCAAAATCTCGTTGCTGGGCACACGTGTGTGAACAGTAACGACAGAAGAGGGAGTAGACTCTGGCGAAAGAAACACGCATGGAACCAGTTCTGGGAGGAAAAGTTAAGAAAACATGAAAACAAAACAGCAGGGCGGGTTTCATACGGAGGTAGGGTACATATGAAGATAGAAAATGATTTGGGGCGGGACGATATCCGGCGGCTGGTGCTCCGTCTGGCGATTCCTTCGATGCTGGCGCAGTTTATCAATGTGCTCTACAGCGTGGTCGATCGAATCTATATTGGAAATATCCCGGTGATCGGGGAGACGGCGCTTGCGGGCGTCGGCGTCAGCGGACCGATTGTGACGCTGATCTCCGCGTTTGCCTATCTGGTCGGTCTGGGCGGCTCGCCGCTCATGAGCATCCGTATGGGCGAGGGGCAGAATGAGAAAGCGAAAAAGATTCTGGCGAACAGCTTCTGGATGATTGTCGGGTTGTCGGCGGTTCTGACGTTGGTTTTGTTTGTGTTTAAACGTGAAATTTTGACGCGGTTTGGTGCGAGTGAGGCGATTCTGCCGTATGCGGAATCGTATTTTACGATCTATCTGCTGGGAACGGTCTTTGCACTGCTTTCGATCGGAATGAACCAGTTTATTATCTGCCAGGGATTTGCGCGGATTGGAATGATTTCGGTGGCGCTCGGCGCGGTAACGAATATTGTGCTGGATCCGGTGTTTATTTTTGTGCTTGACATGGGCGTGGCGGGGGCAGCGTTTGCCACGGTTTTGTCACAGCTTGCGTCGGCGGTCTTTGTCCTTCGTTTTCTGCGTGGAAACCGCGTGCTTCTGCGGCTTGAATTTGAATGTCCGCAGGTAAAGACAGTCTGTAAGATTGCGCTGATGGGACTGTCGCCATTTTTGATCATCGCATTTGATAATGTGCTGATCATTTCGCTCAATACGGTAATTCAGATGTATGGCGGCGCGGAGGCGGACATGCTTTTGACCTGTACGACAATCGTGCAGAGCTTTATGCTGATCGTGACGATGCCGCTCGGAGGCATTACATCGGGAACGGGGGCGATCCTGGGATTCAATTTCGGCGCGGGACGCCCGGATCGGATCCGGAGCGCACAGAAGTATATCACATTGCTGGCGGTGGTGCAGTGCAGCATCATGTTCCTGTTTTCCCGGACGCTGGCGCAATATTTTGTGTATCTCTTTACGCGCAATGAGTCCTATGTGGAACTGACTGTCTGGGCGATCCGGGTCTACACGATGGGGATTATTCCGCTGGCAGTCCAGTATGAGGTCGTAGATGGATTTACCGGAATGGGTGTGCCGTCGGTGGCGATCTCGCTGTCAATGTTCCGGAAGCTGCTGTACCTGGTCAGCGTGTTCCTGATTCCGGTGTTTGCGGGAGTTGAAAATGTTTTCTATGCAGAAGTGGTATCGGATTTCGGCGGAACGACGGTGTCGGTGATCGTGTATCTTCTTTTGATTGGGCGCATTATGGGGCGCTGTGTAGAGCGCGCTAAATTGAACGGGAAAGCAGTGGAAGCAGACACTTGAAGCGGCGCTTAAAATGGCTGAAAATGTGTGTCAGATAACGTTGTCATCAATCAATAAATGAAAAAAATAATGGATTGACAAACGGATTCTCTGGATCTATAATGCAATACAGATAATGAATGACAACAAAATAACGATATCTTCAGGGCAGGGTGTAATTCCCGACCGGCGGTAAAGTCCGCGAGCGCATGGCGCATGATTTGGTGCAATTCCAAAACCGACTGTATAGTCTGGATGAAAGAAGAGAAAACGTAAATAAAAACGGCGGTGCCGGGAAGCTTCCAGATACACTCCCCCGGATGATGGATATGGCGGATATATACCGCTATGGCAAAAGAGAGAGAAAAGTCATCGAGAATGGATGTAAAAAAATATTTACGATAATTAATATCATGAAAGATATTATAAAATAGAAATTATAAGCCCTGAGATGTGAAAATAAAAGTATTTCACATTTCAGGGCTTTTTTGTTTCAATAGAAAATTGTATCATATGAAACAAAAAACGCTCCGTGAGGATGCACACTTGCGCGAAGCAGAAATATGTCGCAGGCGACCGCATTCGGTGCGAGAATGTGCCTTGGCACATTCTTTTGATAGAAAGGTGGGGAAAAAGATGGAACGAATCCATGTAAAGGTTCCCGGTGAGCAGCTACAGGATCGGGAATATATGAAGCAGGCGTTAGCACTGGCAGAAAAAGGGCACGGATGGGTCAATCCGAATCCGATGGTCGGCGCGGTGCTGGTAAAGGATGGACGCATCATCGGCGAGGGATATCATACACGATATGGACAGCTTCATGCAGAACGGGAGGCATTTAAGAATGCGGCAGAGCGAGGCGAAGAGACGGCGGGAGCAGATTTGTATGTGACGCTGGAACCCTGCTGTCACACCGGAAAACAGCCGCCGTGTACGGAAGCGGTGCTGGCATCCGGGGTGAAGCGCGTGATTGTCGGCTGCACGGATCCGAATCCGGTGGTGGCAGGGCGCGGCATCCGGCTTCTGAGGGAAAAAGGGCTGGAAGTGGTGGCCGGAGTTTTACGCGGAGAGTGTGAACGGCAGAATGAGGTGTTCTTCCATTTCATGCGGACGAAACTTCCGTTTACGGTGCTGAAATACGCGATGACACTCGACGGAAAGACAGCGACGGTGTTGGGTAAATCCCAGTGGATCACGGGCGAGGCGGCGCGGAAGCGGGTGCATGAGGACCGCGGGCGTTATATGGCGATTCTGACTGGCGTTTCGACGGTGCTGGCGGACAATCCGCAGCTGACCTGCCGGATTCCGGGAGGGAAAAATCCGATCCGGGTGATTGCAGATACGAAGCTTCGGACGCCGCTTTCATCGACCGTGGTACAGACCGCGCGGGAGACACCGACCTGGATTGTGACGGCGGTATCGGATGCCGGAAGAAAGAAAGCATATGAGGACGCCGGCTGTCGTGTTTTAAGTGTCCCGGCAAAAGAGGGAGAACTGGATTTGCAGGCGATGATGCAGCGGCTGGGCGAGGAAAAAGTGGACAGCGTGATGGTCGAGAGCGGCGGGACGCTGGCATGGTCGTTTTTAAAGGCAGGGCTTGTGAACCGGGTGCAGGCCTACATTGCACCGAAGATTTTCGGAGGGGCAGGCGCCCCGACCCCGGTGAGGGGAACCGGTGTGGATGCGCCGCCGGAGGCATTTCTTCTTAAAAAGCCGGAGGCAGTGTGGCTGGGAGAGGATCTGCTGCTGGAATATGAGGTGTCCGGTCAAGATGCATGAGGCGGTGTTAGAACGGGAAAAAATCGCTGATTTGAAAAGGAGAAAAGATGTTCACAGGAATCATAGAGGAAGTGGGAAGGATCCGTGCGATTGAGCGCCAGGCAGTCTCGGCACGGCTGACGGTTGCTGCGTCCAAGGTGCTCTCGGATGTTCATCTGGGCGACAGCATTGCGGTCAACGGTGTGTGTCTGACGGTCACGTCATTTGGGAGAGATTATTTCTGTGCGGATGTAATGCATGAGACGCTGAACCGTTCGTCCCTGGGGGCGCTGGGTGTCAAAAGCCCGGTCAATCTGGAGCGGGCGATGCTGGCGGGCGGACGGTTTGGCGGACATATCGTCTCCGGTCACATCGATGGAACTGGAACCATCCGGGATGTGCGCCGGGACGGAAATGCCGTCTGGTATACGATTCAGGCCCCAGAACCGATTCTGCGGCTGATTGTGGAAAAAGGATCGATCGCGATCGACGGAATCAGCCTGACGGTCGCACGGGTGGATCACGTATCATTTTCCGTTTCCATCATCCCGCATACACTGCAGGAGACAGCGCTTGCGTTTAAGAGGGCAGGCGATATCGTCAATCTGGAAAATGACTGCATTGGAAAGTATGTGGCGAAGCTGATGGGAGTAGAAGAAGAGGATAAGGCAGGAAAGGGCATGACAAGAGAATTTCTGCAGCGATATGGATTTTAATAGAGGAGGAGAACAATGAAGCAGTTTGATACAGTTGAAAAGGCTCTGGACGAGCTGAAACAGGGACATTTAATCCTGGTTACGGATGACGAGGATCGCGAAAACGAAGGCGATCTTATCTGCGCGGCAAGTTTTGCCACGACAGAAAATGTCAATTTCATGGCGACGCATGCGAAGGGCTTAATCTGTATGCCGATGAGCGCAGAAATCTGCCGGAAGCTGCAATTCCCACAGATGGTGATGGATAACACGGATAACCATGAGACGGCGTTTACCGTATCGATCGACCATAAAACGACGACCACCGGTATTTCTGCCGAGGAGCGCGGTATTACGGCGCGCGCGTGCGTGGATCCGGACACAAAGCCGGAGGATTTCCGCCGTCCGGGACATATGTTTCCGCTGATGGCGAAGAAAAACGGCATTCTGGAGCGCAACGGTCACACAGAGGCGACGGTAGACCTGATGCGGCTTGCAGGGCTGCCGGAATGCGGTCTGTGCTGCGAGATCATGCGCGAGGATGGAACGATGATGCGGTCGGAAGAATTATTTGCGATGGCAGAACAATGGGGTCTGGCGATGATTTCCATTAAACAGCTGCAGGAGTACCGCAAGAGACATGAAAAGCTGGTCGAGTGTGTGGCAGAGACGCGGATGCCGACGAAATACGGCGAATTCCGCGCGTATGGCTACCTGAATCTCTTAAATGGAGAACACCATGTGGCACTCGTCAAGGGCGATATCGGAGATGGGAAAGATGTACTCTGCCGCGTGCATTCGGAGTGCCTGACCGGCGATGCATTTGGTTCCCTGCGGTGTGACTGCGGACAGCAGCTTGCGTCGGCGATGACCCAGATTGAGAAAGAGGGACGAGGCGTTCTCCTTTATATGCGGCAGGAGGGACGCGGCATCGGGCTTTTAAATAAGCTGCGCGCCTACAAGCTGCAGGATGGCGGCATGGATACGCTGGATGCGAACCTGGCGCTGGGATTTAAGGGCGATCTGCGGGAATACTACATTGGGGCGCAGATTTTAAAGGATCTGGGAATCAAGACGCTGCGTCTTCTGACCAATAACCCGGATAAGGTATATCAGCTTTCGGATTTTGGCATGGAAATCAAGGAGCGCGTGCCGATTCAGATGGAGGCAACGCCGTATGATGGATTTTACCTGAAAACGAAGCAGGCGCGGATGGGACATATTTTGAATTTTAAATAGAAAAAGTGACAGGCGAAAATAGATCGTCGGAAAGGATGGTACTTATGCGTACATTTGAAGGAAACGTAGTAGCGGAAAATAATATGAGGATCGGAATTGTGGCGGCACGATTCAATGAGTTTATCACCTCGAAACTGGTTGCAGGCGCGCAGGATGCGCTGCGTCGTCACAATGTCTCGGAGGAGGATGTAGATGTTGCGTGGGTTCCAGGTGCTTTTGAGATTCCGCTGATTGCGTCGGAGATGGCGAAGTGCGGAAAGTATGATGCGGTGATCTGCGTGGGTGCAGTTATCCGTGGAAGCACAAGCCATTATGATTATGTGTGCAGCGAGGTTTCGAAAGGAATCGCACAGGTTTCTCTGGCAAGCAGCGTGCCGGTTATGTTCGGTGTGCTGACGACGGATACGATCGAGCAGGCGATCGAGAGAGCGGGAACAAAGAGCGGAAATAAGGGATTTGACTGCGCGATGGGAGCAATCGAGATGGTGAATTTGCTGCGGGAGATCCGGAAGTAAAAATAATCAGGTAATCGGGCATCGAAAAAGCCAGGACTGCGGAATGCTGCAGCCCTGGTTTTTTGTCTTAGGAAAATTCGTCCATGCGCCAGGTTTTGGTGTTACCTGTTTTTGTTTGCTATCATGTTACTCTGTTTTCAACAGCCCCTGTTCCGTATAATATTTCTCAGCTCCCGGATGCAGCGGAATAGGAAGCTGGCTGCATATATATTCCGGATCAGATAAGTTACTTAAGGAGGGGTGGGCGCTGATCAGTTCTTCACGGGATTCGTCGAGAATCTTGGTGATGGTGTAGACCAGCTGTTCGTCCATGGATGCGTCCACGCAGAGAAGGCATTTGATTCCGAAGGTTTTCAGTGTCTCGGTTTGTCCCGGATAGGTACCGGCTGGGACGGTGGCGCGGACGTAGAAGGGGCTGGCTGCAAGAATTTTTTGCAGTTCTTCGTCAGTGTACTCCAGCAGGCGGCAGGGCGTCTGGCTGGCCAGGTCGGTCAGGCTGTGGACCGGGATTCCGGCGAAGCTGTGGACGGCGTCGAGTTTACCGTTTAAGACAGAGTCCACGCTGGCGGAGAAGCTGTAGTTTTCAAGGGCAGTGTTGGCAATATTGAGCCCGGCTGCCTTGAGAGCGGTGCGGGCGGAAAGCTCCGTGGTGGATCCTTCTGGTCCGACGGCAATGTGGTGTCCGGCGAGTTCATGAACGTAGGAGATATGCTCGGATTCCGGCGCCATCCAGGTGGACAGGCTTGAATAGACGGCCCCGATCGCCCGCAGGGATTCGACCGGATGACCGGAAAATTCGTCCGTTCCCTGATAGGCGGAAAATGCCACATCGCCGCTGACCAGTCCCATATCAAATTGTCCGTTTTTGATATTTTCCACGTTCGTGTAGGAACCGTTGGAGGCGCTTAAATTGACCTTGAGCTGTTCATCATGTCCGCTTAAAACAGAGGCGATGGCACTGCCAACCGGGTACATGGTTCCGCCGCTGTCGGCAGTTCCGATGGTCAGAACGTGCAGCTCTTCGTCTGCTTCGTTGGGATGGTCGTTGACCCGCGCATCTGCGGAGGTGCTGCCGGAACAGCCGGAAAGTCCGAGCAGGAAGGTAAGAAGCATCATTGGTGCCAATTTTACCAGTTTTTTTATTTTCATAGATCTCACCTTTTCGTAGTTTATCAGTATATAGAAAAAAACGCAGCGGTTCTGTCGAATGCTGCCTTAGCGATTAAAAGAATATTAAAACTCTATAAAAGTATAACATAAAAAACAGTGATAAGACAAGACCAAGGAAGAGGAAAATATAAATGTAACTGTTCACAGGTAGGCACTTTTGGAACCGAAAGTGCCGTAAGAAAACGTGGTGGCAGCAGGAATTTGCCGTATTTAAATGCGAAGCCACGGCAAATTCCGTTACTGGGCACGTATGCGTGAACAGTAACAAAAAAGAGCGTCCGGTTTATGTGGGGGAACCGGACGCTCTTCTTTCAGGTTACATTTTCAATTGAGCTTTAGGTATGTTGTTATATAAAAGATGTCTTATATGAAGTGTTCCTATCTCGTCTCAGTGATTATTTTGTAATCAGGCTGGAGAAGATGGAAAGGAAAATCGGGTTGTAAATATCGTCGATGATAACTGCGAAGGACGGATACAGAACCCAAGCAACGGTGTGCCATCCATACTGATCCATAACGGCTTTCTCGTTTGCTACTGCGTTCGGACCTGAACCACAGCCCCATCCACAGTTACCAGCTGCCATAACAGCTGCACCGTAATCGCGGCCAAATACGTTGAAGGATACGAAGATTGCAAAGAGTGCCATCAGGATAGCCTGTGCAAGGAGGATGATACCCATCTGACCAGCTACCGGAGCCAGCTTTGTGATATCGATGGTCATCAGAACCAGTGCCAGGTAGAGTTCCAGGAACATATGCTCGATAGCGTCGATCTCCGGAACCGGGAATTCGATACCAGCTGCATCCATGATGTTTCTTGCGATAGCACCTGCGAACAGACAGCCGATGAATTTCGGCATCTCGATCATTGGGATGTTGTCTAACAGGCAGTAGATCGGCATACCAAGTGCTGCTACAAGCAGAGACAGGGCAAATGCTTTGATCATACGGGTGTTGTTAAGAACAGCTGCTGAACCTGCTTTTGCGGATTCCGGTCTGTCGTTCGGGTCAGATTTCAGACCGTGACGGGAAATCAGGAAAGCTGCAACCGGGCCACCGATTAAGGAACCCATGATGTTGCCCATAGTACCGGCTGCTACACCGACTGTGGTTGCATCCGGAGCACCCATGTTCTCGAAGATAGGACCAAATGCAGAAGCAGTACCAACACCGCCGGACATAGCTGAGGAAGAACACTGCAGAGCCAGAAGCGGATGAAGACCGATGGCGCTGCCTACCAGGTAACCAACGACATCCTGTAAGGTAATCAGGACACAGGCTGCAACTGCGATTGCGATACAAAGCTTTCCGCCTGCATGCTTTAACATCTTGTAGCTGAAGCCGAAACCTACGCACAGGAAGAATAAGTTCTGGCATAAGTCTTTCACGATTTTTGCATCAAAGGAAAAACCGATGATTCCGGAACCCTTGATGATAGATACAACAACAGAAAAGATGATACCGGAAATAACCGGGGCCGGTATTGCATATTTTCTGAGCAGGGCGCTGTGAGCGACAATCGCGCGTCCTAAGAAGATAACGATGGCTGCGAAACCAAGTGTGGTCAGATACTCGAACTGGAATGTAGCAATCGCACCGTCCGCTGCCGGTGTGTAAGTTCCAAAGTACCCCATAATGTGTTCTAACATAGAACTTCCCTCCATTCTTTTTTAAGAATTTGTTTATTTCTTTTATAAGCAGTTTATAAGATTGAAAAAGGGAAGTCAATTTATGTAATTTTAAATACAGTTTTGTAAGTATTGTAAATAAAAATGACTATAAGAAAGCGACTGCAGTATAGATACGGTTCTATGATGAATCTGTACAGCTGTAGCCGCGAAAAGGCAGGAAAAACCTGTATATTGCTGGAAAACGAAGTGGCTCTTATTTTCCGGAATATCGTAACTGTTCAGTACCTTCACAGTCACGCGCAAAAATCCATTAAAAATTGCCTGCGGCAATGGGATTTTTGCCTGCTGGCCCATGTTTTCGTACGGTCAGCGCAGTAAATGCGCAGACCTACTGAACAGTTACGGAATATCTATATTTAATAGAAGGGCGTCCACCGGTCTGGTAATCGATCATGCTGACCAGTTCGTTGGTTTCGACTAAGTAATTTAAGTACCGCCGGACTGTAATACGGGACAAATGAACCTGTTCCGAAATCTGTTCGCTGGACCAGACCTCCTCCGGATGTTCGGAGAGAAAGAGACGGATCAGTCCAAGGGTGCGTTCATTTAGACCCTTTGTCAGCGGAGCGCTCTGGGAGGAGACATCCGGGACGGAGAAGAGGCGGTCGATCTCCGCCTGTCCCAGGTCAGAAGCGGATGCCGATGTTTTCAATTCCTCCTGACGTTTCGCAAATCGTTCCAGGGCAGCTTTGAAACGGTCATATTCAAATGGTTTGACGAGATAATCGGTGACGCCGCGGGAAATAAGCCGGCGGACGGTCTCTGCGTCGTTGGCAGAGGTTACCATAATGATCGCAGGGGTCATGCCAGCCGCGTGGAGTTGGTCGATAAATTCGTCGCCGTTCATCTGAGGCGTGTAGTAGTCGAGAATAACCAGGTCAACCGTGCAGTTCTGCAGATACTGCAGGGCAAGGATGCCGTTTTTGAAAGTTGCCTCCACGTGAAAAGAGGAGGTCAGCTCGACGTACTGTTTATTGATGGATGCAACCATCGGATCATCTTCTATAATAATGACTTTATACATTAGATTCTGTCTCCTTTCGGGTAAATGTCAGGGTGAAGCAGGTGCCCTCGCCAGGCTCTGTGTCGATATCAATGGTTCCGCCGTACTCCTCCATCAGCTCATGAACCAGGAAAAGCCCGGTTCCGCGGTTCTCGCCCTTGGAGGAAACACCTTTTTCGAAAATATGATCGAGCAGCTCCGGCTGTATGCCGTGCCCGGTGTCCTCGCAGGTGATGATGTTGACGTCTGGGCGGCAGTAGATGCCGATGTGGATCTCGCGCGGGCTTTCAGATGCGTTAATGACATCCGGACTGGCGGTGTGATCGTGGCTTAGCTCTTCAATGGCATTTTCCATCAGATTGCCGAGAATGGTGACAAATCCTTCCACCGGGATCAGCAGATCATGGTCGCGGCAGGTGCTGTCGGCGCTGACTTGCAGGCGGATGCCAAGCTCAGCGGCGTGCATCATTTTCCCGATCACAAGCGCACAGATTTTCGGAACGCGGATGCAGTTGGCTGTCTCACGGACGGACTGGCTGGAGACAAGGTTGCTGTTGGTGATAAAATTCATCGCCTGCTGAATCTCCCCGGTCTGTAGGTAGCCGAGAATGATGTGCAGCTTATTTAAAAATTCATGGTTGAACGCGCGCAGCGTGTCCAACATATTGTGGGCGCCGGAAAGCTCGTCGGAGAGACGCAGGAGGTCGGTGCGGTCAAATAAAACGATCAGGACACCCCGGTGCGCCTGTTTGCCGCGTCCATGGATCGGCACCTCCTTGACGATGAGCTGGCGTCCGGCGAAGCTGATGCTCTCGTGCGTTACACTTTCGCCGGTTTTTATGACCTGATCGAAAGCGGTCTGTGGAAACAATTCCTGAATCGTTAAGTGGGTGAGCGGAGGATCGTTTGCAGGACGACCGAGTATCGTGGAAACTTTCTGGTTGGCAAAGAGAATTCTGCCGTCCAGATCGGTTGCGGCAAGTCCCTCGTCGATCATATTCATGACCTCATCCTGGCGGGTATAAATATTGACGAGTTCTTCCGGGTCATATCCCAACAGGGAGTCGCGCAGCAGGGAGAACATTGTGTGCGTCAGGGAAATGCTGACGATCATCATGATCAGGAATATAATTATATAAAAGAACAGCAGACTGCGGTGCTGGGCGGACAGAGTAGCGGTGAACAGGGAAACCATTACAAAACCGACGATCTCTCCGCTGCTGTTTTTTACTGCGTGAAAGGCGCGCCGCTGCATGCCGTGCGTGCCGTAGCCGGTTGTGATATATGGATCGCTTCCTGCCAGAATAGCGTCCTCGTCACCTGCCACGTAGGAATCGCCGGTTTTCAGACGGTTCGTGTGGTAAAAGCGCAGTCCGTTTTTATCACTGATGAGGATGACATTGATATCTGGTATATTCAAAGAAAGAGAATCCAGGTCGCGGGTCACGGTGGAATCAGGATAGCCGTTTTCCAGCATGGCGGCGACATCCGGAATTGCAGCAATATAAGAAGCAGTACCGCTGATCAGTTTGTCCATATCCTTTCGCTGTCTGGAAATATCAAAAAACAGAGTAAAACCAAGTGAGATGAGCACCAGGGTAGCGGAAAGGAGCAGAAAGGATCGGTACAGATTCTGTTCCAGCGCTGATTTTCCTTCCTTTATCTTCATATATAAAACCTCCGGAATTTATTTGATGTAGGAAATGAGTTGATCCGGTCTGCAAAATGTGTAAACCAAAACGATGATTAAAGTTATTATAGTAAAAAAAGAAACGATCTGCAAGAAAGTGTGAAAGTTTACAAGGCGCTGGATGGCGAATTGCAAAGTGGCCGGGTTATTGTTCACGGGTAGGCACTTTTGGAACCGAAAGTGCCGTAAGAAAACGTGGTGGCAGCAGGAATTTGCCGTATTCAAATGCGAAGCCACGGAAAAAGGTTGAAAAACAAGAAGAGATCGATTAAAATGAGAATAGTTCGAATTAGAGCATTTGGTTAAAAAATTATGCAAAATTAAGGCTGCCAGCACAAAATTCCATTTAAGGTATGACAATCCGTCGAAGTTGTGCGCAGCAAGAGAGAAAATACTGAATATTTGCTGCAAAATTTACAAAAAACCACTTGCTATTTTAGGAAAAGTTGGGTACAATACAAACAGGGTTGATTAATATTTAACAATCATGAAGATGAATTTCTAGGAGGAATGAGATCATGGCAGTAAAAGTTGCAATTAATGGTTTTGGTCGTATTGGTCGTCTGGCTTTCAGACAGATGTTTGGCGCTGAGGGTTACGAAGTCGTAGCTATCAACGATCTGACAAATCCGAAAATGTTAGCTCACCTGTTAAAGTATGATTCTGCTCAGGGCAGATACGATGGACATACGGTAGAAGCTGGCGAAGATTATATTGTAGTAGATGGCAAGAAGATTACTATCTACGCAAAGGCAAACGCTGCTGAACTTCCGTGGGGCGAGATTGGTGTAGACGTAGTTCTGGAGTGTACCGGATTCTATACATCCAAGGCAAAAGCACAGGCACATATCGATGCAGGCGCTAAGAAAGTCGTTATCTCCGCACCGGCAGGCAATGACCTTCCGACTATCGTATACAATGTAAACCACAAGACACTGAAACCGGAAGATAAGATTATCTCCGCAGCATCCTGTACAACTAACTGCCTGGCTCCGATGGCTAAGGCATTAAACGATTATGCTCCGATTCAGTCCGGTATCATGTCCACCATCCACGCTTACACAGGCGATCAGATGATTCTGGACGGACCGCACAGAAAAGGCGATTTAAGAAGAGCAAGAGCAGGCGCTGTCAACATCGTTCCGAACTCCACCGGTGCTGCAAAAGCGATCGGTCTGGTTATTCCGGAATTAAACGGCAAGCTCATCGGTTCCGCACAGCGTGTTCCGGTTCCGACTGGTTCCACTACTATTCTGACAGCCGTTGTTAAGAAAGCTGACGTTACTAAGGAAGCTATCAACGAGGCTATGAAGGCAGCTCAGACTGAGTCCTTCGGCTACAACGAGGATGAGATCGTTTCTTCCGATATCGTAGGTATCCGCTATGGTTCCCTGTTTGATTCTACACAGACTATGGTATCTCCGATCGGTGATGACTTATATCAGGTACAGGTTGTTTCCTGGTATGACAACGAGAACTCCTACACAAGCCAGATGGTTCGTACAATCAAATACTTCGCAGAGCTGGCATAATTTTATCGATTCGATAGAAAATCATAAGGATTCAAGATGGGTCCGGTCCTCGGTCGGGACCGGACCTGTTTTTTATTCTTTTATAATGTAAAGGAGACAGGATATGCTGAATAAAAAATCCGTGGATGATATCAATGTAAAGGGCAAACGCGTTCTGGTACGCTGTGATTTCAACGTACCGTTAAAAGAAGGAAAGATCACCGATGAAAACCGTCTGGTGGCAGCGCTTCCGACGATCAAAAAACTGATTGCGGACGGCGGAAAGGTAATTCTCTGCTCCCATCTTGGCAAACCGAAGGGAGAGCCGAAGCCGGAGCTGTCTCTGGCACCGGTAGCCGTTCGTCTGTCTGAACTTCTGGGACAGGAAGTGAAATTTGCAGCCGATCCGGAAGTGGTTGGAGCGAACGCAAAGGCAGCCGTTGAGGCGATGAAGGATGGCGAGGTTGTTCTGCTTGAGAACACCCGTTACCGTGCCGAGGAAACCAAGAACGGTGAGGCGTTCAGCAAGGATCTGGCATCCCTGTGTGATGTCTATGTGGACGATGCATTTGGTACTGCACACCGCGCACACTGCTCAAACGTAGGCGTGACCCAGTATGTGGACACCGCAGTAGTTGGTTACCTGATGCAGAAAGAGATAGATTTCCTTGGAAATGCAGTAGATAACCCGGTCCGCCCGTTCGTTGCCATTTTAGGCGGCGCGAAGGTAGCCGATAAATTAAACGTTATCTCCAACCTGCTGGAGAAGTGCGACACGCTGATCATCGGCGGCGGCATGGCATTTACCTTCTTAAAAGCACAGGGCAAGGAGATTGGAAAATCCTTAGTCGATGATACAAAGTTAGATTATTGCCGTGAGATGGTAGAGAAGGCGGCGAAGCTTGGCAAGAAACTGCTTCTTCCGGTTGATGCAGCTGTAGCAGCATCCTTCCCGGATCCGATCGATGCACCGATCGAGGTACAGAATGTATCGGTTGACGCTATCCCGGCTGATACGATGGGACTTGACATAGGACCGGAAACTGCAAAGCTGTATGCAGACACCGTAAAATCTGCTAAGACAGTTGTATGGAACGGACCGATGGGTGTATTTGAGAACCCGACTCTGGCACAGGGTACAATCGCAGTTGCAAAAGCACTGGCAGACACCGAAGCGACCACGATCATCGGCGGCGGCGATTCTGCAGCAGCGGTCAACCAGCTTGGATTTGGCGACAAGATGACCCATATTTCTACCGGCGGTGGCGCTTCCCTGGAATTCTTAGAGGGAAAAGAGCTTCCGGGCGTAGCGGCAGCGAATGATAAATAAATAGAAAAGAGGAATAGAATAGTCATGGCTAGAAGAAAGATCGTAGCAGGCAACTGGAAAATGAACATGACGCCGTCGGAGGCAGTAGCTCTGGTAGAGCTTCTGAAGCCGCTCGTTGTTTCGGAAGATGTAGACGTTGTATTCTGCGTACCGGCGATTGATATTATCCCGGTTGTAAAAGCGTGCGAGGGAACCAACATCGCAGTCGGCGCTGAAAATATGTATTTCGAGGAGAAAGGTGCTTACACCGGCGAGATTTCCCCGAATATGCTGACCGATGCAGGCGTTAAATACGTGATTATCGGACATTCCGAGCGCAGAGAATACTTTGCAGAGACCGATGAGACGGTCAATAAGAAGGTACTGAAAGCATTTGAGCACGGTCTGACCCCGATCATTTGCTGCGGCGAGACTCTGACCCAGAGAGAGCAGGGCATCACGCTTGACTGGATCCGCCAGCAGATCAAGATCGCATTCCAGAATGTGACCGCAGAGCAGGCAAAGACAGCTGTGATTGCATACGAGCCAATCTGGGCGATCGGTACCGGCAAGGTAGCGACCACCGAGCAGGCTGAGGAAGTGTGCGGCGCGATCCGTGCGTGTATCAAGGAAGTGTACGATGAGGCGACCGCAGAGGCGATCCGCATCCAGTACGGCGGTTCTGTATCTGCAGCATCGGCTCCGGAGCTGTTTGCACAGCCGGATATCGATGGCGGTCTGGTAGGCGGCGCATCCTTAAAGGCAGATTTTGGAAAGATTGTAAATTATAAATAAGAGATGGGTAAAAGGGGGCTGTCGCACGTGTGAGGCGTGGCAGTCCCCTTTTTGCCAGTAAAAAAAGAAGGTGAAGGTTTTGACCTGAAACAATCAAAATTGTTGGTTCATCCGGTTGTTTCAGAAAAAACGGTTCATTTCATGGAAGGAAAGGAAGAAGAAAGAGATGAAAAAAAAGCCAACCGTATTAATGATTCTCGATGGATACGGCATGAGAGATACCTGTGAGCACAATGCCGTGTGTGAGGCAAAGACACCGATCATGGATCAGCTGATGAGCCAGTGCCCGTTTGTGCGCGGCAATGCCAGCGGTCTGGCGGTCGGTCTGCCGGACGGACAGATGGGTAACTCGGAGGTTGGACATTTAAATATGGGTGCCGGACGTATCGTGTACCAGGAGCTGACCCGTATCACGAAATCAATCGAGGATGGCGATTTCTTTGAAAATCCGGAATTTCTGGCAGCCGCAGACACCTGCAAGAAAAATGATTCCGCCCTGCATCTGTTTGGACTGGTATCAGACGGCGGCGTTCACAGCCATCTGACCCATTTATTCGGACTTCTGGAGTTCGCAAAACGTCAGGGACTTAAAAAAGTGTATGTGCACTGTTTCCTGGACGGACGTGATACACCGCCGACCTCCGGCAAGGAGTTCGTAGCAGAATTAGAGAAGAAGATGCAGCAGCTTGGCATCGGCGAGGTGGCTTCCGTGATGGGACGCTACTATGCGATGGACCGTGATAAAAACTGGGATCGTGTCCAGAAAGCTTACGATGTGCTGACAAAGGCAGAGGGTGAGAAGGCAGAAAGTGCGTGTGCAGGCATTCAGGCATCCTATGATAAAGAGGTAAACGATGAGTTCGTCGTACCGTTCTATGTAGAGAAGGACGGAAAGCCGATTGCAACGATTCAGGATGGCGATTCCGTCATTTTCTTCAACTTCCGTCCGGACCGTGCAAGAGAGATCACCCGCGCATTCTGCGATGAGGGATTTACCGGATTTGCGAGAGAGAAGAAGCTTGACCTGACGTTTGTATGCTTTACCGATTACGATGAGACGATCGGGAACAAGCTGATTGCGTTCAAGAAGGAAGAGATTAAGAACACGTTTGGAGAGTTCCTGGCTGCGCACCATATGACGCAGGCACGTATCGCCGAGACCGAGAAATATGCACACGTAACATTTTTCTTCAATGGCGGCGTGGAAGAGCCGAACGAGGGCGAGGACCGCATTCTGGTTCCGTCTCCGAAGGAGGTCCCGACCTACGACCTGAAACCGGAGATGAGCGCACCGATCGTGTGCGATAAGCTGGTGGAGGCGATTGAGTCCGGCAAATATGATGTCATTATCATCAATTTTGCAAACCCGGATATGGTAGGTCACACGGGCGTGGAGTCGGCTGCGATCAAGGCGATTGAGACTGTCGATGCCTGCGTAGGACGTGCAGTTGAAGCCATCAAGGCAGCCGGAGGCGTTCTCTTTATCTGCGCCGATCACGGTAATGCAGAGGTGATGGTCGATGAGGCAACCGGCGAGCCGTGGACCGCTCATACGACCAATCAGGTACCGTTTATCCTGGTCGGCGCTGACCCGGCGTACAAGCTGCGCGAGGGCGGACGCCTCTGCGATATTGTGCCGACGCTGATTGAACTGATGGGACTTGAGAAGCCGAAGGAGATGACGGGAGAGTCGCTGTTGGTGAAATAGGGAGAATTTTCGAATATATTAGGAAAGTATAAATATAACCGTCAATAAGAATCGGGAAAACTGCCATAAAGCAAGAAAAGATCATGAACAGAGAAATGGTCGGGGCTTGTTTTGTGGCAGTTTTTGGTTACTTCTCTCTTCCATTTCATAAGAAAATAGGATAAAATAAAATCATCTATGTGAACCGCTCGGAGGCTGTTCCAGGGCAGACATTTTTAGAAAAGAAAGTGTTATGCGGAAAGGAAAATGGGATGGCAGCAGATTCACAGGGAAAACAGGAGGAAACAAGCATGAAGGTAGCGGTTGTTACAGACAGCAACAGCGGAATTACACAGGCACAGGCGAAAGAGATGGGCGTATATGTCCTGCCGATGCCGTTTATGATTGATGGAACCGAGTATCTGGAAGATATAAATTTGACACAGAAGGAATTTTACGAGCATCTGAGCGGGGATCACGATGTGAGCACATCCCAGCCGTCCCCGGAGACGATCTTAAATCTCTGGGAAAAACTTTTGGAGGAATACGATGCAGTTGTGCACATCCCGATGTCCAGCGGGCTTTCGAGCTCCTGCCAGACGGCAAAGATGCTGGCAGATGATTTCGACGGAAAAGTACAGGTGGCGGATAATCACAGGATTTCCGTGACCCAGCGCCGTTCGGTGCAGGATGCGCTTGACATGGCGGCAGCCGGCATGGACGCGGAGGCGATCTGCAAAAAGCTGGAAGAGACAGGTTTGGATTCAACTATTTATATCACGGTTGACACATTAAAATATCTGAAAAAGGGCGGTAGAATCACACCAGCGGCAGCAGCGCTCGGAACACTTCTCCGTTTAAAACCGGTTCTGACGATACAGGGCGAGAAGCTGGACGCATTTGCGAAGGCGCGGACGATGAAACAGGCGCGTTCCATGATGATCACGGCGATCACCCGCGATCTGGAAAATCGGTTTGATGATATGACGGGAGAAAAAACGTATATTGATGTAGCGCATACCGACAATGATGAGATGGCGCAGGAGCTGGCAGCCGAGCTTCGGGAACTTTTCCCGGAGACGGAAGTCCGTGTAGAGCCGCTGTCCTTAAGTGTAGCCTGCCATATCGGACCGGGAGCGCTGGCGATTGCGGCAACGAAGAAGCTTGAAATCGGATCGTTGTTGTGAAAAACGCAGTTACAGAGCAGCATTTCGGGGTTACAGTTCACAGCCAATGTCAGGAAGTTAAGCAACCCAAGTAAGAGCGCGTGAATTGTAATCGTTCAGGACAGGAACATGAGAAGAATAGCAGAACATAAAAGAAAGATATGGAAAGCGATGGAGCACACGATCGGGATGAGAATCCCTCTGTTCCTCGCCTTTCTGATTCTGACGCTGGTTCCGCTTCTGGTACAGGTTCGTTTTACATCGGGGTATTTTTACCAGAGCCACGTGGAAGAACGGATGGCGGAAGCGCAGAACCGGAGTCTGATTTTAGCAAACAAGATACGCAGCAGTGATTATATCAATGTACTGCTGTCGGGAAATCCAAATCCGGCGCTGGATGCGGAACTTAGTACAACGGCGGATCTGATGAACGGAAGAATCGTGCTGGTGGACGACAGCTTTAAGATTTTGAAAGACACATTTGATCTTTCCAGAGGGAAAACGCTGGTTGTATCGGATGTGTTAAAGGCATTTGACGGGGAAACTTCCAGCTATTTGAACCAGAAGAAAAAGTATTTCTATGTAGCGCAGCCGATTCAGGCAAAAAGCACGGATGCAGCGCCGATCGATTCGGATGTGGCAGCCGGAAAAGGGAAAAATACGGCAGGCGTGCAGGGAGTCCTTCTTCTGATGGCATCCACGGAAAATTCGGCACTTTTGCAGGAGAAAATTGTGCAGAAGACGGGATTTTTGCAGCTCGTTATGTTCTGTTTTATTCTGATCGCAGATTTATTGGCGGCGGCTTGCCTGCTGAAACCATTCCGCCGCCTGCAGCAGCAGCTCGATATGGTGGCAGAGGGAAATCTGGATCAGGATATTGATGTAAAAACGTACCGGGAGACGCGGGACATTTCGGAGGCAGTCATGCAGACCATCCGGAAGCTGAAAAACCTGGATCAGTCGCGTCAGGAGTTTGTTTCCAATGTGTCGCATGAGCTGAAAACACCGCTGACTTCGATAAGGGTTCTGGCGGATTCTCTGATGGGGATGGAGAACACCCCGGCGGAGTTATATCAGGAGTTTATGCAGGATATTTCGGCGGAGATTGACCGCGAGGGCAAGATTATCGATGATCTGCTGACGTTAGTCAAAATGGATAAATCATCGCCGGATCTGAATATTGCACAGACTTCGATCAATGGCCTTCTGGAACAGATTTTAAAACGTCTGACCCCGATCGCGAAGCGGCGGAACATTGAGATCACATATGAGAGCAAGCGGGAAGTATCGGCGGATGTGGATGAGGTAAAATTGAGCCTGGCACTTTCGAACCTGGTGGAAAATGCGATCAAGTATAACCGCGAAGAGGGAAAAGTCTGGGTAACGCTGGATGCTGACCACAAGTTCTTTTATGTGAAGGTGGAGGATAATGGCGTGGGAATCCCGAAGGAATTTCAGGAGCGCGTATTTGAACGTTTTTACCGTGTAGATAAGGCGCGCTCACGCGAGACAGGCGGTACCGGGCTGGGGCTTGCGATCACGAAGAATATTATTCTTCTTCATCAGGGCGCGATCCGCCTGAAGAGTGAAGAAGGCAAGGGAGCAACCTTTACGGTGCGGATTCCGTTGAATTATATTCCGTAGACAGCGTGGTTCTGGGCGGTTTAGAGGTTCGAGAGGGTTGCTGGTGCTGCGGTGTTCGAATATTTCGGTGTTTGAATGCTGCCGTGTTCGAATGTTTCAGTGTTTGAATGTTGCGGTATTTGAGTGTTGCAGTGTTCGAATGTGCGGTCAGGGCAATGTCTATTGTGAGATAGATTGCAAAATAACAACAGGAAATAATAAATGGAGAAAATAAGAAAAAAAAGCTCTGGAAAATGGGCAGGAAGCGTAAGTTTGTGGCTGATCCTTTGCCTGGCATGTCTGCTTCTTCTGAGCGGATGCCGAAAAAAAGAAGAGGTGCATCCGACGGCGGGTGAGGACGGCGTCTATCAGATTTATTATCTCAATTCGACGCGCACGGGGCTGGCGAGTGTTTCCTATCAGACGGAGACGGCGGACGCTGAGATCCTGATCGGGGAGCTGGCGGGGCAGATCCTTGCGGCACCGGAAAACCCGGAGTATCAGGCAGTTTTAAGCGATAAGGTTGAATTCCTGGATATTAACCGGGACAATAACGTGCTGACGTTGAATTTTAATCAGGAATATATGAATACGAAAGCGTCGCGGGAGATTCTGTGCCGGGCGGCGCTGGCAAAGACCTTTACACAGGTTAAGGGAGTCGATTATATCAGCATTAATTGCGAGGGACAGCCGCTCCTGGACACACATGGAAACCCGGTGGGCGCGATCGCAGGAAGTGATTTTGTAGACAGTATTTCGGATGTCAATTCGTATGAAAAAGTAGAGCTGACCCTGTATTTTGCCAATGAAGAAAAAGATGGTCTGGTGGCAGAAAAACGGGAAGTATTTCACAGTATGAACACGTCGCTGGAACGCCTGGTAGTGGAACAGCTGCTGGCAGGTTCCCAGAATGGCGGGCTTTCAGTGATGCCGAAAAATACAAAGGTATTAAACGTATCACTGACAGATAATACCTGCTATGTCAACTTGGATAGCAGTTTTATTTCCGGGGATATCGATGTGGCGGAGTATATTCCGATTTACGCGATCGTCGATTCGCTGACAGAGCTTCAGACGGTAAATAAAGTACAGATCACGGTCAATGGCTCGGCAGATGTGACGTACCGGAATGTGATTTCGCTGGTGCAGCCTCTGGAGAGAGAGGAGAAGTATATTGTGAAGTAACTGTCAGACAGAATGTATATGCCATGTTTGGAAGAGAGCAGCAATGGGATTTTGTTGATGTTTTGTAGAATACAAGAAAAGAGGAATTGAATATCAAACGACCGGTAATGTGGATGATGGTGGCTTTCGTACTTGGAGAGGTCGCAGCGTACCAGATGGGCATGACGGTGTGTTTTATAATTGCAGCAGCGCTTTTTGTGTTTCATAGGAAATTGTGTCCTATGAAACACAAGGCACATTCTTTTTCACCTGCAGTTATAAAAACAGCAGAAGGACGGGTAGATTCGGACTTTCAGACAGACGCAGAACGCGTCTGGAATTGGAAAGATCCGATGATGTGCCGTGTCTTTCTGCTGTTTTTCTGTTTCCTGGCAGGATGGGGACGGATGATGGTGGAAATGCGCCCGGATGTGCTGGAACGGATGGTAACGCAGAAGGGCGGTTCGGCAGAGGTGGCGGTATCTGGAACACTGGATTCTGTTTCGGAAAAAAATGGCTGGTGTACGATGATTTTGACGGGGGTGGAGGTAGAGGATGAAAGTGTAAGAAAGGTACTGATATCGTGTAAAAGAGATTTACTGGAGAAGTATGAAGAAAAAGTTCTGCCACCCTGCGGAAGTCAGATTCATCTGACGGGAACTGCTGAGTTTCTGGAAGAAGCGCGCAATCCGGGGCAGTTTTCGTATCGGATGTATTATCGGGGACTAGGAATCAGAAACCGGGTAACGGCGGATCGGATTTTTATTTCAGAAGGAAAAAGTTCCCCTCTCCGAAGTCAGGCAGAATGCTTCCGGGCGTACGCGACGGCTGTTTTTCAGGAAATCTGTGTTCCAGAAGATGCAGGGATTTTCCAGGCAATTTTGCTGGGGGATAAATCCGGGTTATCGGAAGAGCTGCGCGAACGGTTTCAGGATAATGGGATTGCACATATTCTGGCAGTCAGCGGGCTTCATGTCTCTTTGATTGGCATGAGCGTTTACAGCGCACTGCGTTTTTGGGGCATATCGTATGGATGGGCGGGGCTGGGTGCTTCAGCGCTTCTTACCTTTTATGGTTTAGTAACCGGATTTGGAGCATCGGTATTCCGGGCGGTATTTATGGTAGAGGTGTCCTGTCTGGCGGCATATCTGGGGCGGAGTTACGATCTGCTGAGTGCGCTGTCGCTATCTTTGATTTTACAGGCGTGGCAGTCGCCGTATCTGCTCTTTTCGGCGGGATTGCAGCTTTCCTATGGCGCGGTTGCCGCGATTGGGCTGGAGACGGAGCGGCTGCGGAAAGTGGGAAAAAAGAGAAAAGAGCGGGAAGAGGAGGAACAAGAGAAAGAAAAAAAGAAAGGATATGAAACATTCATGCTCAGCTCGGCAATTCAGCTTTATACGATGCCGATTCAGCTGTATCACTATTTTACATTTCCGATGTTGGGAATTTTTCTGAATCTGATCGTGATACCGCTTCTCACGTATGCAGCCGGAAGCGGTCTGCTGGCGCTTGGAATTTACAGTATAGCGTTTGTAGGAGGAAAAATTGGGGGGATGGGCGGAGGCAGCAGCATTGCGGGAGTACTTTCGGCTTTTGGAGGTGCGGCATCGGGAATATCAGAAATACCAGAAATATTCAGAATAGCGGCAAGTGCATGTACGGGTCCGGGGCATTATATTTTTCAGTTGTATGAATGGCTTTGCATCCAGGTGGAACGCGTGCCGTTTCATTCCATCGTGGCAGGACGCCCGGAAATGTGGAAAATAGGGGTGTTTTATGTGGCGCTGGGGATTCGATATGTATGGAGTGTGGGAGAAGCAAGAGATAATTTAGGGAGAAAAGGGATTTTTCGGTTTCCAAAAGACTGGAATGCACAGGGAAAAAATAGTGTGTTTATTGCTGTGGCAGTAGTCTTTTTAGTAGTTCAGCCTGTTCATGGCTTTCAGATCTGGTTTCTCGATGTAGGACAGGGCGACGGCGTCTTTCTGCGGACGCAGGATGAGGCAATTCTTTCGGACTGTGGCAGCAGCCAGGATAAAAAAATCGGGAAAAATGTGCTGGAACCATTTTTGAAAAGTCAGGGAATCCGCACGCTGGACTGGATTCTGGTCAGCCATGCGGATGCGGATCACACGAACGGGATCGAATGGCTTTTGAAGGAGGAGGCAGATATCCGGGTGCGGAATCTGGCACTTCCGGCGGCGGGAAAAGGACAGGAGGCATATAAAAAAATGGAAACTCTTGCCAGAAAACGGGGGGCGGAAGTCTATTATCTGCATCGGGGAGAAACGGTGCGGGCGAAAAGCCTGGCGCTTCGGTGCCTGTACCCGGAGGCGGGGGAAAAGCCGGCCGAGGAGCGAAATAGTCATTCACTGGTGTTTGATGTCACGTATGGAAAGTTTAGTATGCTTCTGACTGGAGATATTGGAGTGGAGGACGAAAGAGAAATTCTGGCGATGGAAGAGGACAAAAAGGGGGAAAAGGTGACACTGTTAAAAGCTGCACACCATGGTTCGAACGGTTCTTCCTCAGAGGAGTTTTTGGAGTGCTTTTCCCCAGCTTTCACGGTGCTCTCTTATGGAGAGGGAAATACTTACGGGCATCCGGCGCCGGAGGCGGTGGAACGTCTGGAACAGACGGGGACGGAGATCTGGAGAACGGCGGATTCGGGGGCGGTGAATGTGTGGACGGACGGGAAACGTATGTATATCAAGGGATATAAGAAACAAGATTATGGGAAGGAAAGAGATAAAAACAGATAAAAAACTAATTGTTAACTATATAAAAATAATAGGTTGACAATAGAAAAAGGCTATGTTATGCTTGCAATCAGTTCTGCATCTGTTTCGACTACCCGGGATCTGGAACGGCCGCTGCTGTTTTAGATGGTTGGAACAGGGGTTGCGGAGAGAAATTTATGTACATGTGCGAGAATAGAATGGCTTCGGATGCCTGAAATCATTCAGATACCCAAGGAGGAAAAAGGTTTGAAACACATGAAGACAAAAGATTTAGTTTTGTGTGCGATGTTTGTCGCACTGATTGCAGTGGGAGCATTTATCAAGATACCGGTTCCGGTGGTTCCATTTACATTGCAGTTTTTATTTACGATGCTGGCAGGTCTGCTTTTAGGTCCGGTCAACGGGGCGCTGGCGGTTGTGGTTTATATCGTATTAGGTTTAATTGGACTTCCGGTTTTCACTCAGGGCGGCGGACCGGGATATATTTTCCAGCCGAGTTTTGGATATATCATTGGATTTGCGGTTGCGGCGTATGTGAATGGTAAGATTGCCAATGCCAAGACGCATCCGAGTTACCGGCGCCTGCTGGGAGCTAATTTTCTGGGACTTTTTATTGTCTATGCATTTGGAATGATTTATTACTACGTGATCAGCAATTTCTATCTGAATTCGCCGATCGGCGTAGGAGCGCTGTTTTTATATTGCTTTGTTCTGGCAGTTCCGGGCGATATCGTGCTCTGTATTGTGGCTGCCATCATAGGAAAACGGATGATTCCGCTGATTCAGGGAGGGAGACTTGGATAAAAGATGAGCAAGGGGATTTTTATAACAGGTACGGGAACGGATATTGGAAAAACGTATGTGACAGGATTGATTGTGAAAAAACTGCGGGAGAGCGGCGTGAATGCGGCGTATTATAAAGCGGCAATGAGCGGCAATGAGCGGCGTGCGGATGGAAGCCTGATTCCAGGAGATGCCCTGCAGGTAAAAACAATGTCGGGAATCGGGCAGCCGCTTGAGGAAATGTGTCCGTATGTGTACGAGACGGCGGTATCGCCGCATCTGGCATCCCGTCTGGAGGGCAACCCGGTCCAGATGGAACGGGTGCTGGAAGATTTTCACAAAGTCTGTGAAAAATATGAGTATGTGACGATGGAAGGAAGCGGCGGAATTCTCTGTCCACTCTGCATAGACGAGGCGGATATCCGTCTTCCAGAAGTAGTAAAAGCGTGCGGGCTTGGATGCCTGCTGATTGCAGATGCGGGGCTTGGGACGATCAATGGCGTGGGGCTTACTGCCTATTATCTGAAACAACAGGGAATTGCCCTGAAGGGAATTATTTTCAACCATTATGAGGCGGGAAATCTGCTTCATGAGGATAACCGGAAAATGTGTGAATATTACACGGGCGTTCCGGTGGTTGCCTGTGTGGCGGATGGAGATATGGAGCTTTCCATGGATGTGGAGACGCTGAAAGGGCTGTATGCGTAAGAAAGAAGATAAAAAGGAGAAGAAAAATGATCTGGTATCCATATGAACAGTTAAAAACAATGAAAGCGCCTTATGAGATCGTGGATGCGAACGGGGTATATCTTTACACGAAGGATCAGAAGCTGATTGATTCGGTTTCGTCCTGGTGGAGTGTGATTCATGGATATAAACATCCGGTGATCAATCAGGCAATTATTTCACAGGTAGAAAAATTTTCTCATGTGATGCTGGGCGGGCTGACGCATGAGCCGGCGCGCAGGCTTTCAGAAAAACTGGCGTCCTGGCTGCCGGGCGATCTGGACTACTGCTTTTTTTCAGATTCCGGTAGCGTGGCGGTTGAGGTAGCGCTGAAAATGGCGCTGCAGTATTATATGAACCGCGGCGATGAGAAGCGGACGATGATTCTGGCGTTGGAACACGCGTACCACGGCGATACCTTTAAGACAATGGAGGCAGGCGATGATGAGGACTACCATTTTGTGCTGAAAGCCTATGGTGCAAGCCCGTATGTGGTTCACATTCCGACTGAGATCCCGGCGCTGGAGAAAGCATTTGAACAGTATCATGACAAGTTGAACTGCGTGCTGGTGGAACCGCTTTTACAGGGTGCTGGCGGAATGCGGATGTACGACATTTCATTTTTGGAGAAGGCAAGGGAACTCTGTGATAAGTACGGCGTGCTGCTGGTTTTTGATGAGGTGGCAACCGGATTTGGCAGAACCGGAAACCGCTTTGTGGCAGATCGGGTGCTTCCGGATATTCTGGTCCTCGGAAAGGCATTGACCGGCGGTTACATTGGTCATGCGGCGACTGTGGCAAATAAAAAGGTATTTGATGGATTTTTCGATGATAACCCGGAACATGCGCTGATGCACGGACCGACCTTTATGGGAAATGCCCTCGCGTGCAGTGCAGCGCTTGCCTCGATCGAGCTGTTTGAGACGCAGAACTATATGGAAAAGATTCAGAAGATCGAAGCTATCACCCGCCGGGAGATGGAAGGATTTACCGATCCGAGAATCAGGGAGGTCCGCATGATGGGCGGATGTGTCTGTGTCGAGGTATATGATCCGGCAGTCCTGAAAGGGTATCAGGAATATGCGTACAAACGCGGCGTGTTCAGCCGTCCGTTCTTAAATTATCTGTACGCGATGGTTCCGTATATTATCAAGGAAGAAGAGCTGGTGCAGGTGCTTCAGTGCATGAAAGACTGGTTTGCGCGGGGATAGGTAACGAAGAAACGTAACCGTTCACAGGCAGGAATTTTCTGAACTGAAAATCCCGTTACTGGGAACACATGTGTGAACAGTGAAACATCTACCTTAGAATAAAAATCTTAGAATAAAAAAAAATTAAGTATTTCTTTCTGAATGAATTTCATTTATGATAAAAGGAATGGAGTATTGTTTTAAGAAACGATACATGGATTGTGTTGCCTGCGATTGTGAATGGATAGGACAGAAGCAATCAGAATTCTAGTATAAAACTTACATTCGGGGAGAAATTAATATGAAAGAACAAATGAAGAAAATAGCGCTGCTATCGCTGTCATTGATACTGACATCGGCGTATTCTGTTTCGATCGTGCTGCCATCGCTGCTGCAGCATTTCAGTGAATATACAACCGCACAGGTGGAGATGTTGATCTCAGCACCGTCGTTTGCGATCACTGTCATGATCGTGCTGAATGCATGGCTGTCGCGTTATATGAAAGACCGTCCAATGATTGTGGGCGGTCTGCTTCTTTTATCGGTCAGCGGCATGGTACCGGTGTTTGTACAGGAATATCCGGTGATGTTCGCGTCCAGGATTTTCCTGGGGATCGGGATTGGGCTCATTAATGCGAAAGCAATCAGCATTTTCAGTGAATATTATGAAGGCAGGGAAAAAGCGGCGCTGCTCGGATACCGCGGATCGGCGGAGGTGCTGGGAAGCGCGGTTATGACGCTGGTTGCTGGAAAATTGGTGTTGATCCGGTGGAATCTGGCATTTTGGGTGTACGCGCTCGGATTTGTGATTGTACTTCTGTATCTTGTATGGGTTCCGGGGAATATGGAGATGGGAGAGAGTGCGGGCTCACAGAGTGCAGGGGCAGAGAAAGAAAGTCTGGAAGCGGAGGCAGATGGAAAAAGAGAATGCTGGAAAAAAGAAGTCCTGCCCATTGCTTATGCACTGTTTGCGGGATTTGTCATCTGCATCTACTGTTCCAATTCCCTGCGTGTCCCGATGCTGATTTTGGAGAAGAAACTTGGAACGGAGTCGGAAGCCAGCATCATTCTCACGCTCATGATGCTGATGGGAATAGCTGCCGGTGTTTATTTTGGAAAACTGACGATGTGGTGGAAGGAAAAATTGCCGGGGGTTGGATGCCTGATGCTTGGAGCGGGGATGCTTCTGACCGCATATGCGGGCAATCTGCCGCTGATTGGAATTGGCATTAGTATCGTTGGATTTTTCTATACCGTTCTGGTTACCTATTCCTTCCACCAGATTTCCGAGCAGATTCCGCAGTCTTCTATCAATACAGCCACATCAATCGTGCTGGTCGGCTGCAATCTGGGAGCGGCGTGTTCGCCGTTTGTGCTGAAATGGATGGGAAGATTCAGTGAGGGCGTGAGCGTGCCGTTTGTGGGGTATGCTGGGATGATGGGAGTATTAGGAATCGTTCTGATAGTAGTCACGGGAAGAAAGAAATAATACAGTAAACCAATAATAGGAATGACGGCAAAATCTGCAACCAGAACTGTATCGTACGGAATCTTCAGTTTAGAAAATTCAGAAAATTCCTACCTGTGAACAGTTATCTGAAATCGAACGTTTGTACTGATTTGTTCTGCTTTTATGTATACATTCATGAGTGGATTTGGTATAATAGAAATACTTAATGGGATTTTTTGTGTACTAGGAAATTCCTTGGAATCCCCTATTACACAAAAAGGCACATTCTTTATTTGTGAATTATATCAAATCAGGAGAAAGCAATGGATCATTTTGAGTTGGTATCAGAATACAGCCCGACCGGCGACCAGCCGCAGGCGATTGAAAAGCTGGTGGAGGGCTTCAAGGAAGGAAATCAGTTCCAGACATTACTGGGTGTAACGGGCTCTGGCAAGACGTTTACGATGGCAAATGTGATTCAGAAGCTGAATAAGCCGACGTTAATTATTGCACATAATAAGACGCTGGCAGCCCAGCTTTATTCGGAAATGAAGGAATTTTTTCCCAATAATGCGGTGGAATACTTTGTCAGCTACTATGACTACTACCAGCCGGAGGCTTACGTCCCGTCCACGGACACATACATCGAGAAGGATTCCTCCATCAACGACGAGATCGATAAGCTGCGGCATTCAGCGACGGCGGCGCTGTCAGAGCGTCAGGATGTGATTATTGTGGCATCGGTTTCCTGTATCTATGGTCTGGGAAGCCCGATCGATTACAAAAACATGGTTATTTCCCTGCGTCCGGGCATGGAGAAGGACCGCGACGAGGTCATTCACAAGCTGATCGACATTCAGTACAGCCGGAATGACATGGATTTCAAGCGAGGTTCGTTCCGGGTGCGCGGCGATGTGCTGGAGGTATACCCGGCGTATTCGGGCGGCGATGCGTACCGGATTGAGTTTTTCGGGGATGAGGTAGACCGGATCACAGAGATTGACACGCTGACGGGCGAGATCAAGGCGCAGTTAGGACATATCGCGATTTTCCCGGCATCGCATTATGTCATCCCGAAAGAGCGGATGGAGATTGCGGCAAACAATATTTTAGAGGAAATGAAGGAGCAGGTCGCTTACTTTAAGAGTGAGGATAAGCTTCTGGAGGCACAGAGAATCGCGGAGCGGACGAATTTTGATGTGGAAATGATGCGGGAAACAGGCTTCTGTTCCGGTATCGAGAATTATTCGCGTCATCTGATTGGTTCGAAACCGGGAGAACCGCCGTGTACGCTGATGGATTATTTCCCGGATGAATTTCTGGTGATTGTGGACGAGTCGCACATCACGCTGCCGCAGGTGCGCGGTATGTACGCGGGCGACCAGTCGCGCAAGAAAACGCTGGTGGAATATGGCTTCCGCCTGCCGTCGGCGCTGGATAACCGACCGTTAAATTTTGAAGAATTTGAGAGCAAACTGGATCAGATTCTCTGCGTTTCAGCAACACCGGGCGAGTATGAGGCAGATCATGAGCTTCTGCGGGCAGAGCAGGTGATCCGTCCAACGGGACTTCTTGATCCGCCGATTGAGGTGAGACCGGTCGAGGGACAGATCGACGATCTGATTTCGGAGGTCAACCGGGAGGTGGATCGAGGGTTTAAGGTGCTTGTTACGACGCTGACAAAGCGGATGGCAGAAGACCTGACCGACTATATGCGCGATGCGGGAATCCGCGTCAAATATCTGCATTCGGATATTGACACGTTGGAACGCGCCCAGATTATCCGGGATATGCGTCTGAATGTCTTCGATGTGCTGGTCGGCATCAACCTGCTTCGTGAGGGTCTGGATATCCCGGAGATTGCGCTGGTGGCGATTCTGGATGCGGATAAAGAGGGATTCCTGCGTTCGGAAACGTCCCTGATTCAGACGATCGGCCGAGCAGCGCGAAATTCTGAGGGGCATGTTATCATGTATGCAGATTCGATCACGGATTCGATGCGGGCGGCGATCGAGGAGACGGAGCGAAGACGCGCGATTCAGCAGGCGTACAATGAGGAACATCACATTACGCCGACGACGATCAAGAAAGCTGTCCGGGATCTGATCACGATCTCGCAGGCAGCCGAACCGGTTACGAATAAGGTAACGAAGGATCTGGAATCGATGGATCGCCAGGAATTAGAAAAACTTGTAAAGGAACTGACGAAGAAGATGAATCAGGCGGCAGCCGAGCTGAATTTCGAGGAAGCGGTCGTGTTGCGTGACCGTATGGTAGAGGTCAAGAAAATGTTGCTGGATTTGGAAAATTCGTAAATCAGAGGGTGGTTGGTATGGAATATGGCGCGCTGATGGAGATGGCGGTCCGGGCGGGGGAGATCATGCTGGCGAGCGGAGCGGAGGTCTACCGTGTGGAGGACACGATTCACCGTATTTTAAAGCATTCAGGGATTGCACGGGCAGATGTGTTTGTCGTGACGACGGGGATCGTGGCGACGATTGCGGATGCATCACTTCCGCCGCTTACCTTGGTAAAAAGGGTGGAAAACCGGGCAACGAATTTGAACCGCATCTATCAGGTAAACAATGTTTCAAGGGAATTTTGCAGCGGAAAATTGTCCGTCGGGGAGGCGCAGGAACGACTGGATCGGATTGCTAATACGACATTATACGGATTCTGGAAGAAATGCATTGGCTATGCGGCAACGACGGGATTTTTTGCGGTGATGTTTGGAGGCGGTCCGGGCGAATGCCTGGTGGCGGCTGTCGTGGGAGTCGTTCTTGCGTTTGTCCTGCGGGCGGCGTCCAACCTTATGCTGAATGATTTCTGTCAAAATGCACTTGGCTCGTTTGCACTGGCGGTTGCGGCGTATCTGCTGCGCCGTGGGGCATTTCTGGGAATGAGCCTGGATGTAGTGATTATCAGCGCAATCATGCCGCTGGTGCCTGGGGTCACATTTACGGCGGCAATCCGCGATACGCTGAATGGAGATTACAGTTCGGGAGTCGCGCGGATGGCGGAGGCAGTCGTGGTGGCGCTGGCGGTTGCGTCGGGCGTCGGTCTGGCGATCGTGGCAGTCCGGCTGGCGGGAGGATCGGTATGACAGAGATGATAAGAGAATTGATGATCCAGAGCGTGGGGGCATTTCTGGCGGTTTTTGGTTTTTCCCTGCTGGTCGATATGCCGCGGAAATATCTGGTTTATGCGGGCATTACCGGAGGTGCCGGATGGCTGGCGTACCTGGTATCGATGCAGGTGGGAACCTCGCAGGTGGCGGCGGCATTTTTTTCCAGTCTGGCAGCGGCTCTGCTGAGCCAGGTATTTGCACGCGTGTTAAAAGCGCCCGTCACGATCTTTCTGGTGGCAGGAATCCTGCCGACGGTGCCGGGCGCATCGATCTACCGGAGCGTCTATTTTCTGATACAGGGACAGACAAAATGGTACAATTTTTATCTGATCCAGACGATCCAGATAGCGGGGGCGATGGCGGTTGCCATCTTTATTGTGGATTCACTGTTCCGTCTGCTCCGGAATAAAGCGTCGTAGTGGAACTGGGCGGCAGGTAGAGACAGCCCTGAATCCTGCTAAAATAATAAATATGATCTGACAGGCGCTCTTCAGCGGGCACATCCGACTGATTGATCGCCTGAACCATTTCATTGAGTTCTTCCGGCGGAAGAGAGACGTTGCTGGGAGTGAGAAGCACTTCATGGATGCTGGACGGAAGGATAATCAGATCTTCGCCCAGGCTTTCGGCAAACTCTTTTAAGACGCGGGGATAGAGCATGCAGGCAGCGCCGTTGATGCCGCGCGAATTTGTCAGAACGTAGAGAGCGACCGATGGAAGAGCTTCCGTTTCAACGATGTCCTCCATTTCGAGCTGATTGAGGGTGGATTCGATGGAGCTGATGTGGTACGGCAGTATGCGAGGTGTGTTTTCTTCCGCCAGTATGCCGATCTCTTCCAGAGAAATATCCCACAGGGCAAGATGGTCGCTGTGTACCAGGGTCGTCATCTGTCCCTCCTCATTGTCAGTGAGGATCAGATAGAAAACGATCGCCAGATCGAGATACGGAATATGTGGGATGTGGGAGAGAAGCACCTTATTTTTAGCGGCGTGGATCAATTTGTAGGCAATCCGGCCGCGTACGGCATCAAAATCACGCAGTTCCTCGCAGATATCCTCCGAAAATCCTGGATTTGTCTCATACACCATCAGGATCTGATCGGTAATAATGGAGAGCGGCATCCCTTCCTCCGCTTCATTATAGTAGGCGTTCAGATAGACAGTCGGTGATAACCGTGAGCCGGGTTTCGTAAAGCTCAGCCCGTCGAGCATCAGTCCATTATTTTTCAGAACCCGCCGCAGGGAGACGTTGGCTTTTTTATTGAGGCGCGTCTGCACCATCGACTGGATTGTTTTCAAAAAAGTTTCATAGACCATAGAGTACCTCCTGAAATAAAATTGCAGATAGGGGATGCCCGCTTGCTCATGTAGGTTATGAATTTCAGCAAAATGAGAAACAGTTTCCCCGTGTGAATAAGTTTTAAGGAATCAAATCAAGAAGCAGTCATGAAGTTTGAGATGTGAAGAAAGATTGCTTAGTGATTAAAAAATAAATAAAAAGTTCAGAGTTTTAGCGTTTACCTTTTGAGTGCGTAAGTATGAAAATGGTCATGGAAATCATCGAAAAAACTGAACATGAGAATCGCAGGAACCAGTAAGATGTGAAAAAATTGCCTGCATATAAAGAAGCAGGTGCCAAATGCACCGATATCATGATTATACTGGAAAATGGGAAGATTGGCAAGAAAAATAACAGGGGAAAAGTGAAGTTCTGGTTGCGGATTTGTTGCTGTTCACGCATACGTTCCCAGTAACAGTTTGCATGACGCTCATAATGTGTGAACGATGGTAAATAAAGAGATAAGATGGCGTGACTGCGAGATGAAAACTAATAGCTGGCATTCGTGGTGGAAATAAAACTGAAAAATAACAAGAAAATACAAAATTAGTATTGACAAAATGCGACATATGTATTAGAATAAAACCATCAAAAGAAACAAGAAATAAAACAAAAAAAGAAGGGAGCTGATTCCACCGAAAACATAAAACTGGTTCAATTTTTTAATAAAAAAATTGAACAAAGGAAAACCAAAATCAACAAGTAAAAATCAGTCAATCATCTATCATACATATTTAGAAACAGGATTCGGTTTAGTGATATGACGAGAAAGTATCATTAAAAAGAAGCGTTTTTTAAAAGAGAGATAGATAAGTGAAAAAAGAAAAAAATAAGATTGAACGATTCAGAAATTGTTGAAAAAGGAATCAAAATTGAATAAAGGAAAAGTTCAAAGAAAGAGGTATCATCCAATGGACGAGATAGTTTAAAGGGTATCGATAAAATGTCAATTTATCGATACCCTTTTTCTGGTTCATGGAAAGGCATCAAGAAGGATCTTTTCTTATATAAATATCAAATCCCTTGCAATTCAAACGGCGGCGTGTATTCTTCTTTTGCGCTGCTTTTTTCCTGCATAAAGCCCTGTGTGAGTCCCAGCTCAATCGCGGCATCGACGACTTTCTGGTATTCGTAGCTTGTGATGCGACGGTTGATTTCCGGATATCTGCTGCTCTGGTAGAAGGGGGTGTACTGGCTCATAAGGCTTACCAGAAAATGCCCCTCCGGGAGGTTGTCGTGAATCCAGTGGAGCAGGCGGATGGAATCGTCTTTGTGTTTTGGAAGAACCATATGCCGCAGGATCACGCCGCGCTTCATGAGCTGGCAGGCCTGGCCATTTTCGGAGAAATCTTCCAATACCAGCGGACCGGTGTGCTTGATCATCCGTTTGACTGCTGCGGAGGCGACCGGAAAATAGTCCGGGGCGGCGGAATAGCGGGCGGACAGTTCGGAAGAGTAATATTTTAAATCCGGCAGCCAGATATCGATATAGGGAGCCAGCGCATCAACCGCCTCCAGCGTCTCATAACCGCCGCAGTTGTAGACGATCGGGATGAAAAGCTGCGGTTTGACCCGTTTTAAGACGGGCAGTAGCGACGGAAGGTACTGCGTCGGCGTCACCAGATTGATATTGTGCGCGCCCTGTGCCTGCAGTTCCAGAAAAATTTCCTCCAGGCGCGTTCCGGAAATATCTTTTCCAAAGCCTTCGCTGCTGATCTGGTAGTTCTGGCAGAAACAGCAGCGCAGTGTGCAGCCGGAAAAAAAGATGGTACCGCTTCCGTGCAGACCGCTGATACACGGTTCCTCCCACGGATGAAGCGCCGCGCGTGCCGCCCGGATACCGGCAGGGCTGTGACACCAGCCCTGTTTTTTTGTGCGGTTGATCTGACAATTTCGCGGACAGCAATGGCAGCTTTCGTAGGAGTAGGCGGCTGGTTCAGAGAACTGGACAGGCGAGCCGGCACTTGAATTGGGTAGGGGAATATATGTGTTCATAGGTTTTGCTTCCTTTTTTTATAAGATTTTTTGTAAAGGTAATTCCTTCAAAGCTTTTTTACATAGTTCAAATCTGTGTTGAATCCGAAAAATCGATCGTTATAATGTATTTATTCTACTAAGAAAGATGAGCAGTGTCAAATGTGATTACATTTAATACGAAAGGGCTGGACTTTGCACTGACGGCACTGTTTGTAATGATTTTTACGGAACAGTGGATCGGACAGAAGCGCCATTGGCCGGCAGGGACTGTATTTTATATGATTCTGGTGCAGATGGTATTTGTTTAGATGCAGCGTGTTTTTGCCCCGTGTGCATTGTCTTCGGAAACAGTGCTTTTTGTTTCAGATCCGGGTTTCCCCAGGATCTGGTTGATACATTTCCAGGCATCTGTCAGCCGGTCGAGGTTCCAGGCAGCGTTGGCAGGGCTGGTGGACGGCAGTTTGATTGCCTCAATGCCAGTCTGTTTACGGCAGAAGCGGTCGTACATTTTTCCGGACAGCCCGCCGTTTGTGTAAATCGCCTGGATGGAAGCGTGATCCAGGATAGAGGCGAGGTCGTTTGGAACAACATCGCGGATGGAACTGTCGCTGGATCCTTCGATGGAACAGCTATGGATGGTGTCCCAGACGGCGATGTGGTTCCGCAGCAGAAATTCCTTCTTTTCCTCGATGGAGGATGGAACGTCTTCCTTTCGCAGGCGCGCTAAGAGCTTCCAGAAACGATTCTGCGGGTGCCCGTAGAAAAAACAGCTTTCTCGGGATTTGACTGACGGAAAGGAACCGAGGATTAGGATGCGGGAGTCGGCGTCAAAAACAGGTGGGATTGGGTGGATGATGTGGGATGGCATGGTGGAATCTCCTTTTTGCGGATTATTGTTGTCAATTATAATAAATACGAAATCAATTTTCGACTTTGATCTGGCTTCATTTGGTACATGGACATGATACTCACGAACCCGCGCTATCGCGCTCTACCGCCCTGCTTCGCAGGACGGTTCGTTCGTTAGTGGCGCAAGAAAAGAATATGTCTGCTTTACAGCCGCATTCTTTTCTTCTGCGCTTATTATACCATGACCACTAAATTCGTGAAACACCTCATTAAGTGGTCAGGTATATGTTCTCACTAGACTCGAAAATACCTCGTCAAGTGTTCACATTATATCATAGATCAAAAATGATAGAATGTTTTTTTGAAACTCCCTTTTTACAAAAGTGTGTCTGATGCATACTAACTCATAATTATACGAAACACCACACTTTTATTCGTTTTCTATTCATTTCCGGCTAATGGGTATTCATTTTTACTCTAAGTTATCATGCAATTTATTAGAATGGAATTTTTGAAAGAGCCAGCACCTTGAATGGGCTGACTCTTTCAATGTCACCTGTAATTGACAAACTGGAATTGTTCTACTTCTTTATCTTTTTAATATCCTGATACAGCCCATATCCCAGAAACAGGATTCCAATAATAAACGCAATACCAGCCGCTATTGCTAAAAAAGGACCTACATATTCAAGACCTGCTGCAAATAAAGTGGCATTCCACGAAGCTACTCCACTCATAAATATCGCAGCAGAAATATATCGTGCAGAAATTAAAACTGCTGACATGAAACAGAAAATAGCACCTACAATTTTGTTTTCCATTTAAATCACCTCCAAATTCCGATTTTTCGTTCTCTGTGACTTCCCAATAAACGGGAATTTATCGTTTTATTCTGGTATAAAACTCTTTTTCATCTTGGTGATGAATATAGGCCCCATTTTTAATCTGCACACGCAAAGATGCCATATTATCCCTATGAACAGACATATATATTTCGTCTTCTTTAATAATGTGCCAGGCTTTTTCGATTGTCAATCTCAACCCTTCCGAGGCGTATCCCTTGCCTCTGAATTCTTTCTTTATTCCATATCCTATATGGCCTCCTCCGTTTGCAAGTGCAGGAGTAAGGTAATGACGCACGCGAAATAATCCTACTATTTTCTCATCATCCCATAAGAAAAAATCCGTTTCTGGAACCCATCCATCAGCCAGATCAATTCCCTTTTCAGCATTAATATAACCAGGCAATATTTTTATTTCAAATTCCTTTCTTGAACATCCAGACGCAAAATTCGTAAATCCATTTTCATTGGAAGGGGTATTAGTAATAAATTCGTATTCCTTTTCAATATCTTCCAAATTAGCTGATTTTAAGTACAACATAAAAAGCTGCTTCCTCCTATTTTTCTCAAAGAGTTCGGTCAATCCCGATTTGTATAACAGTAGTCTAACACACGTTGTTTAAAAATACTACAGCCAAGCCAATGTCTGTAATTTGCCCTAAAATTTCATTTTATGGAATTTGGACTACTTGATTTTCTAATTGCATACGCAATTCGTGAAATGTATCATTATACTGTTGATACATCAGACACACAAATGTAAATAGGGACTTTTTAAAAAGCAATTTTTCGAATAACTGTGACGAGGTAACTGTATCGGGAAGAGATACACAGCGGATAGTTTTGATGGCATTTCATATATGCAGAGAAAACACCTATATTTTATAAGGAGTTCACAAGTTTTTAATATTTTCACTTCTTGATTTATAGGCAATCTGCCACTATAATGGATAAGAGTACGCAGAAATTTGCGCGCTGACGGGGAAGAAAAGCGGGCATGAAGCCGGATGAGAAGCAGATGCGGCAGATTTAGAGGGCTTTTTAGTAACCTGATGTGGCAGATTCCGGATGTACAGTGACACAGAATGGAGAAAGTGTATGGATAATAAGGGAAACCAGAATAAAAATGGAAAAAATCCCCGCGGTCAGAATTATGCAGTGCTGATCATGACGATGCTGTTTACGCTTCTCTGCGTGGCGATGATGCACAACCTCTGGCAGGGCAGTCGCACGCACAAGATGCCATACAGCGAGTTTAATCAGATGCTTAAGGATCACGAGGTAGAATCGGTTGTGATTGGCAATGGAAAGATTCAGATCACGCCGAAGGAAGATTCGAAGAAATATGGCGGCAGCCAGGGAAAATACGGAAATCTGGTAGGAATGGAGTACTACACGATTCCGATCAACGATCCGGATTTGGAAAAGAAGCTGGATGAAGCTGGTGTTACGACCTATGAACAGGCAGAAGTGGACGCGACAGGCAGTATTATCATGCTTCTGCTCGAGTGGGTGCTTCCGATTGCAGCGATGTTCGTCATTTTCAATATGATGATGAAGCGCATGGGCGGCGGAGGCGGCATAATGGGTGTCGGCAAGAGCAATGCCAAAGTATATGTACAGAAAGAGACCGGCGTTACGTTCAAGGATGTGGCAGGCGAGGATGAGGCGAAGGAGTCTCTGACGGAGATTGTTGATTTCCTGCATAACCCGGGAAAATATACGAAGATTGGTGCGAAACTGCCGAAGGGTGCGTTGTTAGTCGGACCGCCAGGAACCGGTAAAACACTTCTTGCCAAGGCAGTAGCTGGAGAGGCGAAGGTTCCGTTTTTCTCTCTGTCCGGTTCAGATTTTGTGGAAATGTTTGTCGGCGTCGGCGCATCCCGTGTGCGTGACCTGTTCAAGCAGGCGCAGCAGTCGGCTCCGTGTATCATTTTCATCGATGAGGTGGATGCGATCGGTAAAAGCCGTGATTCCCGTCTGGGCGGCAACGATGAACGTGAGCAGACGTTAAACCAGCTCCTTTCGGAGATGGATGGATTTGATTCCTCCAAGGGTCTTTTAGTCATGGCGGCGACGAACCGCCCGGAGATTCTGGATCCGGCGCTGCTTCGTCCGGGACGTTTTGACCGCCGAATTATCGTGGATAAGCCGGATTTAAAGGGGCGTGTGCAGATTTTAAAGGTACATTCCAAGGATGTAAAACTGGATGAGACGGTTGATTTCGAGGAGATCGCGCTGGCTACATCTGGCGCTGTAGGTGCGGATCTTGCCAATATGATGAACGAGGCGGCGATCACAGCCGTTAAGAATGGCAGGAAAGCCGTTTCCCAGAAGGATTTATTTGAGGCAGTTGAGCTGGTTCTGGTTGGCAAAGAGAAGAAAGACCGCATCCTGAGCCAGGAAGAGCGCCGGATTGTTTCGTATCATGAGGTTGGTCATGCGCTGGTCAGCGCCCTGCAGAAGGATTCGGAGCCGGTACAGAAGATCACGATTGTGCCGCGTACCATGGGTGCGCTCGGCTATGTCATGCAGGTGCCGGAGGAAGAGAAGTACTTAAATACTGAGAAGGAAATCCGCGCGATGCTGGTCGGATTTTTAGGCGGACGTGCGGCTGAGGAGATCGTTTTTGATACGGTAACGACAGGTGCGTCAAATGATATTGAAAAAGCAACCCGGATCGCGCGTGCGATGGTAACCCAGTACGGTATGTCCAAGAAGTTCGGTCTGATGGGACTGGAAAGCCAGGAAAATCAGTACCTGAACGGGAGAACCGTCCTGAATTGCAGTGATATGACAGCGGCAGAGATTGACAAGGAAGTCATGCATATTCTGAAGGTTTCTTATGAGGAGGCAAAACGCCTGCTGAGTGAAAACCGCGAGGCGCTTGATAAGATTGCGGCGTTCCTGATTGAGAAAGAGACGATCACCGGTAAAGAGTTCATGAAGATTTTCCATGAGGTAAAGGGAATTCCGGAGCTGGAGGAAAAGAAACAGGAAGGCGAGGACCGGATTGAGATGCCGGAGGCTGAGAAGACAGGCGATGAGGTGCAGCCGGTAAAGACTGCGGAGGAAACGAACGCGGAAAACTCACAGAACCAGCAGAAGCTGGAAGGAAAACCGGCGGATGAAGCACCGGCAGACGAAACACCGGAATCGGCAGAAGCTGTAGCATCAGAGAGTCCAAATGAGGATGAGATGCGCGGTGGAAGCTCGTTCGACCGGAAATAAAAGTGATGTATAGCATAAAAGAAATATTTATACAGTAAATAGAACGGCTGTATTTCAGCAATGTGAATCCATATATTGAAAAATCTATGAGTTCTGTTTTGCTGAGATACAGCCGTTATTTATATAGGATTATATCAATTACTGGTACAGGCGGTTGTGCTCATATACCGGCTCGGAGGTCAGTTCGATGCCGAGACGTTTGAAGGTCTTGATATCAACCTCCGACAGCATGACGGAGGTGTGAACCTGGCAGCCGCGCAGTTTTTCGAGCTGTTCCAGGGCGATCTGCGCGTGTTTGTTGGTAGCGGCGCACATGGACAGTGCGATCAGAACTTCATCGGTGTGGAGACGCGGGTTGCGGCTTCCGAGGTACTCGACTTTCAGCTTCTGGATCGGCTCGATCGCGATCGGGGAGATCAGGTGCTCATCGTGCGGAATATTGCCAAGTACCTTGACAGCATTCAGAAGCAGGGCAGCGGAAGCGCCGAGCAGGTTGGTTGTCTTTCCGGTAGCGATGGTTCCGTCCGGAAGTTCGATGGCAGCAGCCGGAGCACCGGTTTCTTCGGCGCGTTTCAGGGCAGCCGGAACAACCTTGCGCATATCGGTGGTCAGTTTTGCCTGCTTCATCAGAAGTTCGATCTTATAAACTTCCTCTTTGCCGACATCCTCTTTGACAACGCGGTTTAATGCCTGATAGTAGCGGCGCAGGATTTCCTGACGGGATGCCTCGCAGCAGGCTTCGTCGTCAATGATGCAGTTTCCTGCCATGTTGACGCCCATATCAGTCGGGGATTTGTACGGGTTCTCGCCGTAGATTCCCTCGAAAATAGCGCTCAGAACCGGGAAAATCTCGATGTCACGGTTGTAGTTGACCGTTGTCACACCATAAGCCTCCAGATGGAACGGATCGATCATGTTGACATCGTTTAAGTCAGCGGTCGCTGCCTCGTATGCCAGGTTGACCGGGTGCTTTAACGGGATATTCCAGATCGGGAAGGTCTCAAATTTGGCATATCCAGCCTTGACGCCGCGTTTGTTCTCGTGGTAGAGCTGGGAAAGGCAGGTTGCCATTTTTCCGCTTCCCGGTCCCGGCGCGGTGACAACAACGAGTGGACGTTTGGTTTCAATGTAATCATTTTTACCATAACCTTCATCGCTGACGATCAGCGGAACATTGCCCGGATAACCGTCGATGGTGTAGTGGCGGTAAACCTTGATGCCCATGGATTCGAGCTTGTGTTTGAAGACATCCGCAGTGTTCTGCCCGGAATAGTGGGTGATTACAACGCTTCCAACATAGAGTCCCTTGTCGGTAAAGGATTGAATCAGACGGAGTACGTCTACGTCGTAAGTAATGCCGAGGTCGGAACGTACTTTGTTTTTCTCGATATCCGCAGCACTGATGACGATGACGATCTCCGCCTGATCCGCTAACTGCAGAAGCATCCGCAGCTTGCTGTCAGGTGCAAAGCCCGGAAGAACCCGGGATGCGTGGTAGTCATCGAACAGTTTTCCGCCAAATTCGAGGTAGAGCTTATCACCGAACTGGTTGATACGCTCACGGATATGTTCCGACTGCATTTTCAGGTATTTGTTGTTGTCAAAACCGATTTTCATCTAATCCTCCGTTCTTAGTTTCGTCCCGCACAGAATACCGGTATCGCGGTGGGGGCAGATGCCGGTTTCCATCTGGTGGGATGAAAATCATATGTTTGTATGGATGATTGCGCCGCCAGGTCACAGTCCATGTCCGGCACAGACTGCCATTCGCAGTTGTTTATGTCGATGCTCTTTGTGTGAAATGAACGCAGCACAGCAGACCGCAAAGAATCACAATTAGTACTATTATCCTACAAAAAAGTCTATTTGAGTAGAGGAAAAATAAAAAAATTTTAAAATCGGAAAAATGACGGATTTGGTTTTCGGAAATGTAATATTTTCTGGCGAAAATTTTTGTGTACAGGCGATGGGGATGGAGGAAAGAAAATCTGGATGTAAATTGATAAAAAACAGAAAAGGGCATACAAAATGTGATATAATGAGCGCAGAAGAAAAGAATGCGGCTGCGAAGCAGACATATTCTTTTCTTGCGCCATTAACGAACGAACAGCCATGCGAAGCAGGGCGGTGGAGCGCGATAGCGCGGGTTCGTGAGTGGACGGGTGAGAATACGTTCTTATGATATAATGAGCGCAAGTGAGCCAGAAAGCTGCTTGCAGATTTAAGGCGAACGGCGAATCGTGATATAATGTGAACACTTAGCGAGATGTTTTAAGGAGGTATCAGCATTCATGCGGGAAATTCCAAAGCCGGGCGAGCGGTACCGGCATTTTAAAAATAAAGAATATCAGATTCTGGCGGTGGCGACCCACTCGGAAACGGGGGAAAAGATGGTTGTCTATCAGGCGCTCTATGGAGAATATGGCGTCTGGGTTAGACCGCTTTCTATGTTTATGGAAGAGGTAGATCGGGTAAAATATCCGGAGGCGGCGCAGAGATACCGGTTTGAGCGGATTGCGGCGGGTCCGTGGGAAAATTCGAAACAGCAGGAAATAAGGACAACCAGAACGACTCATGTCGTAAATGAAGGTGTTCGCCGTTCGAAAATGTCTGACGCAGCCACTCATTCCTGGGACATACCGCAGGAGGAACCGGAGCTGCATCCGCTTGTGGCAGAGTTTCTAGATCAGGAAACGACCGAGGGCAGGCTGGAAGTACTCCAGAGAATGAGCGGCAAGGTGGCCAAGCGGGATCTCGACAGTCTCTGCTTCTGTCTGGATATGAATCCGGTCGGTGGAAGCGTGGAGGAAGAGCTTGACGCGATCCGTCAGTGCATCCGGATGCAGCAGAGGTACGATGCACCGCGCCTGCGGTATGGAAAATGAGCGGCTGTCTGGCAGAAGAGTCTGGGTAACTGTTCACGGGTAGGCACTTTTGGAACCGAAAGTGCCGTAAGAAAACGTGGTGGCAGCAGATTAGAAAACAGGATGGTTTGAGATGTTTCAAATAGAAGAAGAACTGAAAAAACTGCCGGGGCAGCCGGGTGTTTATATTATGCACGATGCGAAGGACGCGATCATCTATGTCGGCAAGGCGATCAGCCTAAAAAACCGAGTCCGCCAATATTTCCAGAGCAGCCGGGATAAGACGGCGAAGATCAAGCAGATGGTCTCGAAGATAGCACGTTTTGAGTACATCGTGACGGATTCGGAGCTGGAAGCGCTGGTGCTGGAGTGCAACCTGATCAAAGAGCACCGCCCACGCTACAATACGATGCTCAAGGATGACAAGACGTACCCGTACATCAAGGTGACGGCTTCGGAGGAGTACCCGCGGATCTTGTTTTCACGCCAGATGAAAAAGGATAAAAATAAGTATTTTGGTCCTTTTACGAGCGCGGGAGCAGTCAAAGACACAATCGAGCTGATTCGGAAGATATACCGGATCCGGGCGTGCAGCCGGAAGCTGCCGCAGGATATGGGAAAGGACCGTCCGTGCCTCTATTACCATATTCACCAGTGCGACGCGCCATGTCAGGGGTATATTTCACAGGCAGATTATCAGAAATCGGTGAAGCAGGCGGTCGGTTTTTTAAATGGACAGTATGAGCCGGTCATGAAATATCTGGAAGAAAAGATGAGGACGGCGTCCGAGACGATGGAGTTTGAGAAGGCGATTGAGTATCGGGATCTGCTTGAAAGTGTCAGAAAGGTGGCGCAGAAGCAGAAGATTACGAGCCAGAGCATGGAAGATCGGGATATTATCGCGATGGCGAAGGATGAGCGCGATGCGGTTGTGCAGGTGTTTTTCGTGCGCGATGGCAAGCTTATTGGGCGGGAACATTTCCATATGAATCTGACCGGCTCGGAGAGCAAGGCAGAAATTTTAAACAGCTTCGTCAAACAGTTTTACGCGGGAACGCCGTTTGTGCCGCATGAGATCTGGGTGCAGGAGGAGTTAGAGGACGCGGAGGTTATCGCCAGCTTCCTGACGGCGCGCCGGGGACAGAAGGTGCGCTTTGTCGTGCCAAAGATGGGCGAGAAAGAGCGGCTGGTCGAGCTGGCGGAGAAGAATGCGAAGATGGTGCTCTCCCAGGATAAGGAGAAGATCAAGCGCGAGGAACTTCGGACGATCGGGGCGATGAACCAGATTGGATCGTGGATCGGACTTTCGGGAATCAAGCGGGTAGAAGCCTACGATATTTCCAATATCAGCGGTTTTGAGTCGGTCGGTTCGATGATTGTCTACGAAAATGGACGTCCGAAACGCAATGATTACCGCAAATTTCGCATCCGGACGGTGCAGGGACCGAACGACTACGCTTCGATGCGCGAGGTGCTGCTGCGGCGGTTTTCACATGGCCTGGAGGAGACGAAGAAACTGCAAGCCGAGGGCGGCGATCTGGCGATGGGAAGTTTTACGCGTTTTCCAGATCTGCTGATGATGGATGGCGGACGCGGACAGGTTAATATCGCGCTGGAGGTATTAAGAGAGCTTCAGCTGGAAATCCCGGTCTGTGGCATGGTAAAGGATGATAACCACCGGACGAGGGGATTGTATTATCAGAATGTGGAAATTCCAATCGATCGCCATTCGGAAGGATTTCAGCTGATCACCCGGATTCAGGACGAGGCGCACCGGTTTGCGATCGAGTACCACCGGAGTCTTAGGGGCAAGGAGCAGGTGCGCTCCGTGCTGGATGATATCAAGGGCATCGGACCAGCGCGCCGTAAGTCTCTGATGCGGACGTTCAAGACGATCGAAGCAGTCCGGGAGGCGAGCGTGGAGGAGCTGGAAGCTGCGCCACAGATGAACCGGGCAGCCGCCGAGGCAGTCTATATATTTTTCCGTGATGACAAGCAGGGGAAGATGTGATAGGATGTAGACAATAGTAAAAATAAAAGGAGACAAAAGTATGGGTGGAGTGACGATAACAGAACTGATCGATAAGATGGGGCTTCGCAATATGACGCCGGAGCTGGAGACGGACAATGTTATGCTGGTGCATGCGGATGTGAACCGTCCGGCATTGCAGCTGACTGGATTTTTCGACCATTTTGACAAGGACCGTGTGCAGATCATCGGTTATGTGGAAAATGCGTACATCTCGACCCTGACTCCGCAGCGCCGCCGGGAAATGTTTGACAAACTGCTGTCTTCGGGTATACCATGTCTGGTATATAGCCGCGGCATGGCACCGGAGGAGGAAGTGCTGGAGCTGTGTAACCATTATGGGGTTCCGTGCATGGTATCGGAGAAGACGACTTCGGATCTGATGGCGGAGATCATCCGCTGGCTGAACGTCAAGATGGCGCCGATGATCAGCATTCACGGCGTACTGGTCGATGTATTTGGCGAGGGTGTTCTGATTATGGGCGAGAGCGGTATCGGCAAGAGTGAGGCAGCGCTGGAACTGATTAAGCGCGGTCACCGTCTCGTCAGCGATGATGTGGTCGAGATCCGCCGCGTCAGCGATGAAACCCTGATCGGTTCGGCACCGGATATTACCCGTCATTTCATCGAGCTTCGCGGTATCGGCATTATCGATGTCAAGACGCTGTTCGGTGTAGAGAGCGTAAAGGATACACAGTCGATTGACATGGTAATCAAGCTGGAAGAGTGGGATAAGGACAAGGAGTATGACCGCCTTGGCATGGAAGATCAGTATACCGAGTTCCTTGGCAACAAGATTGTATGCCATTCAATCCCGATCCGTCCGGGACGTAACCTGGCAATCATCGTAGAGTCGGCGGCAGTCAACTATCGTACCAAGAAGATGGGATATAATGCGGCGAAAGAACTGTACAAGCGGGTACAGGCGAATCTGGCAAGAAGAGATTGATGGAACGCTTCACGCAGTCGGATTCGTGTGATTTAGTGCGGAAATCCAGACTTGCAAGGGATGGAGCCGTTATGAAATGAATAAAGGAAAATAGATATGTCTAATTTTTATCAGAAACTTTGTGATGCCATCGGCGCTGCTTCCGTGCGGGAGCAGGAGCCGATGAGCGCACATACGACCTTTCGGGCTGGTGGACCAGCCCGCTATTTTGTGACCCCGGAGGGCGAAAAAGAGCTGGCGGCAGTGCTGGCGGCGTGCCGGGAGGCAGAGAAAGCGTATTACATATTAGGAAATGGAAGCAATCTGCTTGTCAGTGATGCGGGCTATCCGGGCGTGATGATCCTTCTGGGAAGCCAGTTTACAGAGGTGGTTCGTCCGGAGAGCGAACCGGGCGTCTATGAGCTGGGCGCCGGTGTGCTGCTTTCGCGTGCCGCCAGGGAGGCGCAGAAAGATGGAATGACCGGATTTGAGTTTGCAGCCGGGATTCCTGGAACCGTGGGCGGCGCGGCGGTCATGAATGCGGGCGCTTACGGCGGAGAATTAAAGGATGTGCTGGAATCTGTGCGCGTGATGACGCCGGACGGCGAGGTAAAAGAGCTTAAAACGGAAGAACTGGATCTGGGTTACCGCCACAGCTGCATCCCGGAGCGCGGATATATCGTTTTATCGGCGCGGATCCGTCTGGAGAAAGGTGATCCGGAAGCGATCCGGGTGCGGATGGATGAACTGGCAGCCAAACGGCGGGAAAAACAGCCGCTGGAATATCCGAGTGCCGGAAGCACCTTTAAGCGCCCTGAGGGCTATTTCGCCGGAAAATTGATCGAAGATGCCGGACTTCGCGGCTATCAGGAGGGCGGCGCACAGGTGTCGGAGAAACACTGTGGTTTCGTTATCAACCGCGACCATGCGACGGCTTCGGACATCGCGGGGCTGTGTGGGACGGTGCAGAAGCGCGTGTATGAGCAGTTTGGGGTGAAACTGGAGACGGAAGTAAAGATGCTGGGCTTTTAAGATATAGATATATAGAGTATGGAAAAGGGAGGAACAATATGCGGCTTGTGATCGTAACCGGTATGTCGGGAGCCGGAAAGACGGCGGCACTGAAAATGCTGGAGGACATGGGATTTTACTGTGTTGACAATCTCCCGATCCCGCTGGTGGGAAAATTTGCGGAGCTGGTGCAGAGCAGCAGCGGGGAGGTAAGCTGTGCAGCGTTGGGAATCGATGTCCGCAGCGGCGACGAGCTGGCACAGCTGGAGGGAACGCTGAATGATTGGAATAACATCCAGTTCCCGTATGAGATCCTGTTTCTGGATGCCAGCGATGAGGTGCTGATCAAGCGATATAAGGAAACGCGCCGTTCCCATCCGCTGGCAGGAAAAGAGCGGCTGGACCGCGGTATTGCGAAAGAGCGCCTGAAACTCGATTTCCTGAAAAAGCGGGCGGACTATATTCTGGACACCAGCACGCTTCTGACGCGGGAGCTCAAGGCGGAACTGGAACGGATTTTCATGGGGCGCGAGCGCTTTTCCAGCCTCTTTGTGACGATCTTAAGCTTTGGCTTTAAATATGGGATTCCGTCGGACGCGGATCTCGTGTTTGACGTCCGTTTTCTGCCGAATCCTTATTATGATGAGAATTTAAGAAGCCATACCGGCAATGAGAAGGCGGTGCAGGATTTTGTGCGCCGCGGCGGGACGGCAGACGTATTTTTGGATAAACTCTATGACATGATTGACTTCCTGTTTCCGTACTATGTAAAAGAAGGAAAGAATCAGCTTGTCATAGCCGTAGGATGTACCGGTGGAAAGCACCGTTCAGTTACGGTGGCGAACCGGCTCTATGAGCGCCTCAAGGAGCACTCGGAAATAGGGCTTAAACTGGAACATCGGGACATAGAGATGGATAACCGGACAAAAGGGTAAACGGAGGTAGAGGACTTTGTCATTTTCAGCCCGGGTAAAGGAAGAGCTGTCGCATCAGCTGAGCAAGGCGAGGCACTGCCAGATTGCAGAGCTGGCGGCGATTTTGAGCCTTTGCGGCAAGATTCATATCGATGAAGAGGATCATTTCAGTATACGGATCCACACGGAAAACGTAGCGGTTGCACGAAAATACTTTACATTATTGAAAAATACATTTAATATTAAGGCGGACATTTCGATCCGGCGCAATGCATTTTTAAAAAAGAGCCGTTCTTATACGCTTCTGGTGCGCGATCACGAAAATGCACTCCGGGTGCTGGAGGCGGTCAAGATGGTGGATGCGCAGGGAAATGTCGGGGAAAACCTTTCGGTGGTGCGGAATCTGGTGATTCAGAATGCGTGCTGCAAGAAGGCATTTATCCGGGGCGCTTTTCTGGCAGCCGGATCCTTAAGCGATCCGGAGAAATTTTATCATTTTGAGATCGTATGCGCGTCGCTTGAAAAGGCGGTGCAGCTTCAGAATGTGATTCTGACATTCGACATCGATGCGAAAATAGTTGTCAGAAAGAAGTATTATGTGGTATATATAAAAGAAGGCAGTCAGATTGTGGAACTTCTGGGACTGATGGAAGCGCATGTGGCATTGATGGAGCTGGAAAATATCCGGATCCTGAAAGAAATGCGAAACAGCGTCAACCGTCAGGTCAACTGCGAGACTGCCAATATCAATAAGACTGTTTCGGCGGCAGTCAAGCAGCTTGCGGACATCACATACATCCGTGATACGGTCGGGCTGGATTACTTGCCGGAGCTTCTTTCAGAGGTAGCACAGGTTCGTCTGGAGATGCCGGATGCGACCTTGAAGGAATTGGGGGAGAATCTGAGCCATCCAGTTGGAAAATCGGGAGTCAATCACAGGCTCAGAAAGATAAGTGCAGTAGCTGAAAGCCTCCGCGAAGAGCGGGGCGAGTAAAGTTAGGTTATTGTTCACAGGCAGGAATTTCCCGGATGGAAAATTCCGTGCGATACAGTAGTGGCAGCGGATTTTGCCGTTTTTTTCGAGCGGGGCTCGATGAGGAGGATATTATGACAAGTAAGGAAATCAGAATTGGTTTGAGTTCAGGTCTGGAGGCACGTCCTGCGGCGATGCTGGTGCAGGTGGCAAGCCAGTATGAGAGCAGCATCTATGTGGAAAGTGAAGAAAAACGCGTCAATGCAAAGAGCATCATGGGCATGATGACGCTGGGACTGGCAGAGGGCGCGCACGTAAAGGTAACGGCTGATGGCAGCGACGAGGAGAGTGCGATCGAGGGAATTGAGAAATATCTGAGCAATCAGTAGAAATCCAGATTTCTGACCGTTTTTCGGAAAGAGACAGGGGACGTAACAGTTAAACAAGAGCTTTGATAGATGAGGGGGTGTCGTTTCGCGGGAAACGGCAGTCCCTTAAAAGATCTGAATGGGAGGAAAAAGGTGGCATTTACACATCTGCATGTGCATACAGAGTACAGTCTGCTTGACGCATCGAGTAAAATAAAAGAACTGACCGCCCGGGCGAAGGAACTGGGGATGGACAGTCTGGCGATTACCGACCACGGCGTCATGTACGGCGTGATCGATTTTTACCGGGCAGCCAGAGAAAATGGGATCAAGCCGATCATCGGCTGTGAGATCTATGTGGCGCCCGGATCGCGTTTTGACCGGGAGGCGGGAAGCGGCGAGGATCGCTATTATCATATGATTCTGCTGGCGGAAAATAATACCGGCTATCAGAATCTGATGAAGATCGTCTCCAAGGGCTTTGTCGAGGGATTTTATTATAAACCGCGTGTGGATGACGAGGTGCTGAGAACCTACCATGAAGGCATTATTGCACTCAGCGCGTGTCTGGCGGGCGAGATCCCGAGGTATTTGTCGAGAGGCATGTATGAGGAAGCGTGCAAGTCGGCGCAGAAATACCGCGATATCTTTGGACCGGACAATTTCTTTCTGGAATTGCAGGATCACGGCATCCCGGCGCAGCGGACGGTCAACCAGGGCTTGATGCGGATGAGTCAGGAACTGCAGATTCCGCTGGTGGCGACGAACGACTGCCACTATATTTATAAAGAAGATGTGGAATCGCACGATATTTTGCTCTGTATCCAGACGGGCAAAAAAGTCACGGACGAGAACCGGATGCGCTATGAGGGCGGGCAGTTCTATGTCAAATCCGAGGAGGAGATGCGTGCGCTGTTTCCGTATGCCCAGGAAGCACTTGACAACACGCACAAGATCGCCGAGAGGTGCAATGTCGAGATCGAGTTTGGCGTGACGAAGCTGCCGCAGTATGATGTCCCGGACGGATATACGTCCTGGGAATATCTGCAGAAGCTCTGCGGGGAGGGCTTTCACAAGCGCTACCCGAACGACGATGGGACGCTGCGGGAGCGCCTGAGGTATGAGCTGGATGTTATCCATTCGATGGGATATGTCGATTATTTTCTGATTGTGTGGGATTTTATCCATTTTGCAAAATCAAACGGTATCATGGTCGGTCCGGGACGTGGTTCGGCGGCGGGCAGTATCGTCGCGTACAGTCTGGAGATCACGGACATCGACCCGATCCGCTATCAGCTGATTTTCGAACGTTTCCTGAACCCGGAACGAGTTTCCATGCCCGATATCGACGTCGATTTCTGTTTCGAACGGCGTCAGGAGGTTATCGACTATGTCGTGCGGAAATACGGAAAAGACCGCGTCGTGCAGATTGTTACCTTTGGTACGCTGGCGGCAAAGGGTGTTGTCCGCGACGTGGGGCGCGCGCTCGATATGCCGTATGCACAGTGTGATGCGATCGCAAAAATGATTCCGGGTGATCTCGGCATGACGCTAGACAAGGCGCTCAAAGCCAGTCCGGATCTGCGTGAGGCGTATGAGTCGGATGATTCGGTCAAATATCTGATCGACATGAGTAAACGTCTGGAGGGGCTGCCGAGACATACCTCCATGCATGCGGCGGGCGTTGTCATCAGCCGTGCGGCGGTCGATGAGTATGTGCCGTTGTCCAGGGCATCTGACGGTTCGATCACGACCCAGTTTACGATGACGACGCTGGAAGAGCTGGGACTTCTGAAAATGGATTTCCTGGGTCTTAGAACCCTGACGGTTATCCAGAATGCGGTTCGCCTGGTGGAGAAAACGACCGGAAAACCGCTTGATATAGATAAGATCGATTACAACGATAAAAAGGTGCTGGATTCGATTGGAACCGGCAAAAATGACGGTGTGTTCCAGCTGGAGAGTTCCGGCATGAAAGGATTCATGAAAGAGTTAAAGCCGGAAAACCTGGAGGATCTGATCGCCGGTATTTCCCTGTATCGTCCGGGTCCGATGGATTTCATTCCACGTTATCTGAAAGGCAAAAATGACAAGGCTTCGATTGTCTATGAGTGCCCGCAGTTAGAACCGATTCTGGCGCCGACCTATGGCTGTATCGTCTATCAGGAGCAGGTTATGCAGATCGTGCGCGATCTGGCTGGCTATACCTGGGGACGAAGCGACCTGGTGCGCCGTGCGATGGCAAAGAAAAAAGCGGCAGTCATGGAGAAAGAACGCCAGAATTTTGTCTACGGCAATGCACAAGAGGGCGTAAAGGGCTGTATTGCGAATGGGATCGACGAGAAGACGGCGAACCATATTTACGATGAGATGATCGATTTTGCGAAATACGCCTTCAACAAGTCGCACGCGGCGGCGTATGCGGTTGTCTCCTACCAGACGGCATATCTGAAATATTACCATCCGGTCGAATTCATGGCGGCGCTGATGACCTCGGTCAAGGATAATGTTACGAAGGTATCGGAATATATCATGAGCTGCCGTCAGATGGGTATGAAGATCATGCCGCCGGATATCAATGAGGGCGAGGGCGGCTTCTCTGTTTCGGACGGCGCGATCCGCTATGGTTTATCGGCGATCAAGAGTATCGGTCAGTCGGTGGTGGATGAGATCGTGCGGGAGCGGACCGAACATGGAAAATTCCGATCGCTGGAAGATTTCATTGACCGGATGTCGGGCAGGGAGGTCAATAAGCGCACATTGGAAAGCTTTATCAAATCCGGTGCGATGGACGGGCTGCCGGGAACCCGCAAGCAGAAATGTATGGTCTGCGGCTCGATGGTCGATCAGAAGAATAAAGAGAAGAAAAATACGATGGAAGGGCAGATGTCACTCTTTGATTTTGCAGCGGAAGAGGACAAGAAGAGTTTTCAGATCACATTTCCGAATGTCGGAGAGTATTCGAGGGAAGAATATCTGGCATACGAGAAAGAAATGCTGGGCGTCTACGTCAGCGGGCATCCGCTGGAGGAATATATCGGCACCTGGGAGAAAAATGTGACGGCGAAGAGCTCCGATTTTGTTGTGGATGAGGAGACAGGTTCGGCGGTGATTCACGACGGCGCGTATGTGACGATCGGCGGAATGATCACCGAGAAAACGGTTAAGACGACCCGGAATAACAAGATGATGGCGTTCCTGACGGTGGAAGATCTGGCGGGAAGTGTGGAAGTGCTGGTATTCCCGAAGGATTATGAAAAACGGCGCGATATGCTGATCAAGGATGAAAAAGTCTTTATCCGCGGGCGCGCATCGGTCGGCGATGAGCCGGTCGGAAAACTGATCTGCGAGCAGATTATCCCATTTTCGCGGGTGCCGCGCGAGCTGTGGATTCAGTATGCGGACAAGGACGCGTATCTGGCGGGCGAAAAAGAACTTCTCGACCTCCTGAAAACAAGCGATGGAAATGACACCGTGATCATTTACCTGGGACGCGAGCGCGCGAAAAAGGTTCTGCCGCGCAACTGGAATGTGCGGGCAGGCGAGGCGCTGGTGACGACGCTCAGCGAGATGCTGGGCGAGAAGAACGTCAAGGTGGTGGAGAAGCCGCTGGGGAAGATTTCTTCATAAGTGTTAAAATTTGCATTGGACATTGAAAGCTTTGGTAACTGGGCACGTATGTGTGAACAGTAACACGCTTTGGCGACATGTTAAAAAAATATCATAAAAAATCTTGAAATGACCTATAAAATGAATTACAATAAAATTGTTTGAAAATTGTGGTAGCACGCAGTGCAGAACAATTTGGTATCAGAAGGGTCAAAAGATTCGAAAATAAAACGGCTGGTTCACGGTTGGGGATGTGAAGCGGAAAGCCTTAGGACGGAGGAATAAGCGATGGCAAAAGAGGTTAAAACGATTGGTGTACTGACAAGCGGCGGCGATGCGCCGGGTATGAATGCAGCGATCCGTGCGGTGGTCCGGACGGCGATCAACAAGGGCATGAAGGTAAAAGGTATCATGCGTGGTTACGCTGGACTTTTGCAGGAAGAGATTGTGGACATGGACGGAACCAGCGTGGCAGATACGATTGGCCGTGGCGGTACGATCTTATACACAGCCCGCTGTCCGGAATTTATGACCGAGGAAGGTCAGAAGCGCGGCGCAGAAATCTGCCGCAAGCACAACATTGACGGTCTGGTCGTCATCGGCGGCGATGGTTCCTACCGCGGCGCCGGAAAGTTATCCGCGCTGGGAATCAATACGGTAGGTCTTCCGGGCACGATCGATCTGGATATTGCCTGCACCGATTATACGATCGGGTTTGATACCGCGATCAACACGGCGATGGAGGCGATCGATAAGGTAAGAGATACTTCCACCTCCCATGAGCGCTGCAGTATCATCGAGGTTATGGGACGCCACGCGGGATATATCGCCCTGTGGTGCGGTATCGCTAACGGCGCCGAGGATATTCTGCTTCCGGAGCGGTACGATGGCAATGAGCAGATGCTGATCAACCGCATCATCGATAACCGGAAACGCGGCAAGAGACATCATATTATCATTAATGCCGAGGGCATCGGACATTCCGCGTCGATGGCGAAGCGAATCGAGGCGGCAACCGGCATCGAGACACGTGCGACGATCCTTGGTTATATGCAGCGAGGCGGCGCGCCGACCTGTAAAGACCGCGTCTATGCGTCCATCATGGGCGCCAAGGCGGTGGAGCTGCTGGAAGAAGGAAAGACCAACCGCGTGGTAGCGTATAAGCACGGCGAGTTTCTGGATTTTGATATTCAGGAGGCGCTGAATATGAAGAAGGATATTCCGGAAGATCAGTATGAGATTAGTAAGCTGCTGATTCGTTAAGGAATTTGATGGCTGCTTGTGAGATGGGCTGGCATATGAACGGAGAACAGGCTTCTCAGGGATAAAGGGAGAGCCTGCTCTCCGTTCGTGCGTCAGCCCTGTTTGTGGGCAATGGAAAATGAAACAGATGGAGGTGCAAGAAAATGGCAGAAATGCAGAATCCCAATACAGATGGGGACTCCACCGTACTCTGCGGTGCGAATTCGTATGTGGAAAAATATTATCTGAATGAGCAGTTTTCGGGGCTGCCGGAGTCAATTAAGCAGGAATTGCAGATCATGTGTGTCATGTACACAGAGGACATCGGCGGTATTATTTTGCTGGAGTTTATGCCGGATGGCAGACTGCAGTTTAAGGTTGAGGCGGAGGAGAATGATTACCTCTTTGACGAGATCGGAAGCGCGCTTAAAATCAAGCAGTATCAGGCGGAGAAGCGTGAGCTGCTGGAATCGCTGGAGCTGTATTATAAGGTGAAGGTGCTGGGAATCCCGGCGGACGAACTGTTAGACGACGAGCAGATGGAACGGTATCAGGAAGATTAGAAATAAAATGAAGATTGGAAACGTAGAATTAAAAAATGCAATCGCTCTTGCACCGATGGCAGGGGTAACGGATCTGCCGTTCCGTCTGCTCTGTAAGGAGCAGGGATGTGGTTTGATGTACACGGAGATGGTCAGCGCGAAGGCGCTTCTTTACAAGAACCGCAATACGAAGCCGTTATTGGAGACGCGGTCGGAAGAAGAGCCGGTTGCGGTGCAGCTGTTTGGCTCAGATCCGGAGATTATGAGCGAGATGGCGCTGCAGCTGGAGGAAGGACCGTATGCCATCATCGACGTCAACATGGGTTGTCCGGTGCCAAAGATTGTCAACAACGGCGAAGGTTCGGCACTGATGAAGGATCCGAAGCTGGCAGAGCAGATTTTGACGGCGATGGTAAAGAAACTTCATAAACCGGTTACGGTTAAATTCCGCAAGGGATTTAATGATTCGAATATCAATGCGGTTGAGTTTGCGAAGATGGCAGAGAGCTGCGGCGTGGCGGCGGTAGCCGTGCATGGACGGACGAGAGAGCAGTATTATTCCGGAAAGGCGGACTGGGACATTATCCGTCAGGTCAAAGAGGCGGTTTCAATCCCGGTCTGGGGAAACGGTGATGTATTTACACCGGAAGATGCCAAGAGAATGAAGGAAGAAACCGGCTGCGACGGCATCATGGTGGCGCGCGGCGCGAAAGGAAATCCATGGTTGTTTAAACGGATTCTCCACTATCTGGAAACCGGAGAACTTCTGCCGCCGCCGACTGCAGAGGAAGTAAAGAGGATGATTGTCCGCCATGGGACGCTTCAGACGGAATTTCGCGGCGAGGAGATCGCAATGCGGGAGATGCGTAAGCACGTGGCATGGTATACGGCAGGATTTCCACATTCGTCGGCGCTTCGCAATGATATAAACCAGGTGGAGACGCTGGAGGAGCTGGAACGGCTGGTGGATGAGAGAATTTAAGAGAAGGATGAATGTGTGGAATCAAAACGATGGTTGTGTTACATGGGTGGACGAAATCGGAAGGCACAGAAAAAGCACGAAAATGTAGGATTTTCCCTTGTTTTTAAAGCCATTATGGCACTTTGTGATTCTTGACATTACACCAAGAATCATGTATAATAGTGCGATGCAATTATTAGGGGATTCAATGATGAATCGATAGAAGGAAGGATAGCTGTCATGGCAGAAAAGAAGAACATTTTAACTTACACAGGACTGAAAAAGTATGAAGATGAACTTCATGATCTGAAAGTAAATAAACGCCAGGAGATTGCACAGAAGATCAAAGAGGCGAGAGAGCAGGGCGACCTGTCTGAGAACGCTGAGTATGATGCAGCAAAAGATGAACAGAGAGACATCGAGGCAAGAATCGTAGACCTTGAGAAACTGTTGAAAAACGCAGAGGTTGTTGTTGAGGATGAGATCGATCTGGATAAGATCAGCATCGGATGCCAGGTAAAGGTACTGGATGTCGAAGAGGATGAAGAGATGGAATTTAAGATCGTAGGTTCCACCGAGGCAAACAGCTTAGATGGTAAGATCTCCAACGAGTCTCCGGTTGGTCGTGCCCTGCTTGGCAAGAAAGCTGGCGAGACCGTAGACGTAGAGACACAGGCGGGCGTTATCCAGTACAAGATCCTGGACATCCAGCGAGTATCATAAAGAGACGAAGGAGTGAAAGAGAAAGTGGCAGAGCAGAATCAGCAGAATAAGAACGAGGAGAAGGACTTAAATCAGTTATTAAAGGTGCGCCGCGAGAAACTGAAAGACCTTCAGGACAACGGAAAGGATCCGTTCCAGATTACAAAATTTGATGTAACTGCACACAGCAGCGAGATCAAGGATAACTTTGAGCAGATGGATGGCAAAGAGGTTACGATCGCAGGACGTATGATGTCCAAACGTGTGATGGGTAAGGCATCTTTCTGCAATGTGCAGGATTTAAAGGGCAATATCCAGTCTTATGTTGCCAGAGACAGCGTAGGCGAAGAGGCTTATAAAGATTTCAAGAAGATGGATATCGGTGATATTGTCGGAATCAAAGGTACCGTATTCCGCACCAAGATGGGAGAGATCTCCGTTCACGCAGAGTCCATCGTACTGCTGTCCAAGAGTCTGCAGATTCTGCCGGAGAAATTTCACGGACTGACCAACACGGATATCCGTTATCGTCAGAGATATGTGGATCTCATCATGAATCCGGAAGTAAAAGACACCTTTGTAAAACGTTCTCAGATCCTCAAGGAGATCCGCAATTTCCTGGATGGACGCGGATTTATGGAAGTGGAGACCCCGATGCTGGTAGCTAATGCCGGCGGTGCGGCTGCACGTCCGTTTGAGACCCATTATAATGCTCTGGATGAAGATGTAAAACTGCGTATTTCTCTGGAACTCTACTTAAAGAGACTGATCGTAGGCGGCTTAGAGCGTGTTTACGAGATTGGCCGTGTATTCCGTAACGAGGGTGTTGATACCCGTCACAACCCGGAATTTACCCTGATGGAGCTGTATCAGGCATACACCGACTACGAGGGCATGATGGAACTGACCGAGAGTATGTTCCGCTACCTGGCTGAGAAAGTCTGCGGAAGCTCTGTCATCAGCTATAACGGCACTGTGATTGATATGTCCAAGCCGTTCGAGCGCATCACCATGATCGATGCAGTTAAGAAATACTCCGGCGTTGATTTCAACACTGTTAAAACTGACGAGGAAGCAAAGGCAATCGCAAGAGAGCACAATGTTGTATTTGAGGAGCGCCATAAGAAGGGTGATATCATCAACCTGTTCTTTGAGGAGTTCTGCGAGGAGAAGATGATTCAGCCGACCTTCGTTATGGATCACCCGGTTGAGGTATCTCCGCTGACCAAGAGAAAACCGTCCAATCCGGAGCTGGTTGAGCGCTTCGAGATGTATATCTACGGCCGCGAGATGTGTAACGCATACTCTGAGTTAAATGATCCGATCGATCAGAGAGAACGTTTCAAAGCACAGGAAGAGGCTTTTGCTGCTGGCGATGAGGAAGCAAATCATACGGATGAAGACTTCCTGAACGCACTGGAGATCGGTATGCCGCCGACAGGTGGTATCGGATACGGTATCGACCGTCTGGTTATGCTGTTGACCGATTCTCAGGCAATCCGTGACGTACTGCTGTTCCCGACGATGAAGTCATTAGACGCTGATAAGAAAGCTTCCAAGACTTCCGAAGCAGCTCCGGCAGAGGCTGAAAAACCGGTTGAAAAGATTGATTTTTCTAAGGTAAAAGTCGAGCCATTGTTTGAAGAAATGGTTGATTTTGATACATTCAGCAAGTCAGATTTCCGTGCAGTAAAGGTTAAAGAGTGCGTTGCAGTACCGAAGTCAAAGAAGCTGTTACAGTTTACTCTTGATGACGGAACAGGCACAGACAGAACCATTTTAAGCGGTATTCATAGCTTTTATGAGCCGGAAGAACTGGTTGGAAAGACTCTTATTGCTATCACAAATCTTCCACCGAGAGCTATGATGGGCATTGACTCTTGCGGTATGCTCCTCAGTGCTATCCACGAAGAAGAAGGCGAAGAAAAGCTTCATCTTCTGATGGTTGATAACCACATTCCAGCAGGTGCAAAGCTCTATTAAGATGAGAAACTGAGCCTTGCGGCGGTGTGCGCTTGCGAACACCGACATAAGGCGAAAAACGCACGGAGACGCCAGTCGACGTGATGTAAAGATGTACCGTTTTACCGAATAGACGGGACGTACTTCATTTGATAAAAAACTAAAAAAACAGCGATTTACATCAAACTTACATCAATTGATGCAGAAATCGGTGCAAGCAAGAAAAAATCGCATAATTAGTGCAATGAGTGGGCAATTCCAATCGGAGTTGCCCATTTTTAAAACAAACAGAAATACAAATCGGAAGTTGGAGGATACACGCATGAAAATTGTAATCATTAATGGAAGTGCCAGAAAAGGAAATACGCTGGCAGCAATCAATGCATTTATAAAAGGAGCGTCAGAAAAGAATAAAATTGAAATCATTGAACCCGACAAACTCAACATTGCACCATGCAAGGGATGTGGTGTCTGTCAATGCTCTAAGGGATGCGTCGACAAGGATGATACAAATTCTACAATTGATAAAATTGCTGCCGCAGATATGATTCTTTTTGCTACACCAGTTTATTGGTGGGGAATGTCAGCACAATTGAAACTTATCATTGATAAGTGCTACTGCCGTGGATTGCAGTTAAAAAACAAAAAAGTTGGCACAATTGTTGTAGGTGGTTCTCCCGTAGGCAGTATCCAGTATGAGCTGATTGATAAGCAGTTTGACTGTATGGCAAAATATCTTTCATGGGATATGCTTTTCAAAAAATCATATTACGCAACAGCCAGAGATGAACTTGAAAAAAATAAGGATTCCATGAACGAACTTGAGTGGATCGGAAAAAATTTATAAAGCACACACCAAATTCCAGTTTGCCAACTTGCCCTTTGAGAGAGGAGAAATCCTTTTCTCAAAGGGTTTTTTCTATTTATACGGATATTCGCAAACTACAAGATAAAGCCAAAACTTCATATACTCTAAGCACAAGGAGGTTGAGGTTTGGCTATGAATAACAGTTTAGCAGAAGTACACCCGGAGCTTGTTTCGGAGTGGTCGGAGAAGAACTTACCGCTTACACCTGATACTTAAATGAAGAAGAACGAAGCCCAGTGATACAATCACTCATTGCACTGAAGAACAATTTAGCAGCTCAGGGACGATACACCGATGCAGTAGATGATGTTCTATGTAAAGTGCTTGAAGCAAAGAAAAAGAAATTGAAAATTGAATACATTTAGAACGTGTTTTGTCGTCTGTTTCCTAACCGGAGCAGGCGGCTTTTTTTATTTCGAAAAATTTTTTGAAAAGCAGCGATTTTGGGTGTGCATTTCATACCCCTTTCTCCAAATGGGTGAAGTCTTTCAGGAAGCAGGTGGACAGTTAGAGCGTTCTGAAATTAGAGACAGAATTAGTGAGTTAGATGAGCATATTGCTGAATTTGAACAGAAACTATATACATCTAATAAAACAGGAAATCAGTACAAAAAATTTGATTTTAAGTTTAATTTTGCTATTAAAGAGCTTAGTTATGTCGGACTCATCTGCCACCTGCCGTCTGTCTGCCGGTGCATGAATACTTTCAAGTATCAGGAGTAAGTAAAAGTAGATTGACAGATAATATAGAAAAGCGTATTATAATAATAAGAGGTGGGATTTCCCACACAAATGCTTGCGTAGGAGGTGTTGGTAATGGAAGCGATGAAAGATTATGTTGCCCATCTGGATAACAAAAAAAGAATTACGCTCAGAGGAGCTGCTTATCAGTATTACAATGTAAAAGAATACGGAAATGGCTGCATTATTCTGGAACCTCGGGAACTGGCAGTGCCAGAGAGCATTTCAGCCAGAACTCTGGCAGATATGGATCGTGCAGTAAGTAACTTTAAGAGAGGCGATGTTTCCCCGGCTATTGACCTGTCAGATTTTTAAAAGGAATAAGAGATGAATTTTAATATATGAATGGGAATTCCTGAAATGCAGGAACTTTGGTTAGATCTGCAGGAGAAATATCGTTCCGGTAATATAAAAAAGAAGGAAGAACAGTTGTATAAAAAATGGGGAAAGGCTTTAAAGCTGTTGTCGGCTGATCCGGGTTATCCGAGTCTTCAAACCCATGAAATAGAGCCATTATCCAGACGTTATGGAATGAAAGTGTGGCAATCATATCTGGAAAATAAAACCAGTGGCGCAATGAGAATGTACTGGGTTTATGGACCAGACCAGAAAGATATTACAATTATCGGACTGGAACCACATCCGGAAGATAAGAAAAATGGCGCATACGACCGAAGTTCACTGTCGGATTTGTAGAATAAAACTGAATATGGAACTAAAATACGAGCAGTTAGTCTATGAAAAATAGGTTAGCTGCTTTTTTCATGCAAAAAGGTGAATCACAGAGACGTTCAGACGGAAGATATGTATATACTTATACGGATCCTCTCGGAAGACGTAAATATGTTTATGCACAAGACCTTGTAACGCTTCGGGAAAAAGAAGCACAGCTCATGAAAGATCAGATGGACGGTCTGGATATATAATCTAACGTATTATCCGGTAGGAGAAGACCGGGCATCGGAAAATCACATTTCAACGCCGAAAACAGAAGCCGGAATGCGTACGATTCCCATGTTGGATACAGTGAAAGATGCTTTTGAAATGATCTGGGAAGAGCAGAAAGAAAATGGCTGGACAGATGCAGAGATTGATGGGATGACAGGCTTTGTTTTCTGTAACCGTTATGGAAATATAATGAATGCCCAGTCAGTTAATCGGGCAATCAAGAGAATCTCATCTGCTTATAACGCAACAGAAGAAATAGAGGCAAAAAAGAGCACCGGGAGCCGGTGCTCTTGCCGGATTTTTCAGCGCACAGCTTGAGACACACATTTTGCACAAGGCTTTGTGAAAGAGAAACGAACCTGAAAATAATCCAGTCGATCATGGGGCATAAGGATATTCAGACCACTGTGGATATCTATGCAGAAGCGACAGAGAAGAAAAAACAGGAAACATTTGAACATTTGGCTGCAACAATGGATGTATTTTAAGAAGGGCTTATGAACCCTTTCATCTGACAACAGAAATAACCAAATGAGATCAAATTGACAACAGATATGATTTTACAATGATTCATCATGAATGGTAATGAAGAGAAGACAATTTAATAGAAATAGCACAGCGAAGCATCACGAAGGGTAATGAAGAAAAATTAAAAAAATTCCCGACGATGAAGAGTTTGGAGAAATAAAATGCCGAAAACAGGGCGTTTTCAAGCAATTTAAGAGGCTTAAATTTGTATTTTACGACAGAGTTACGACAAATGATGAGCCATGATATAGTAAAAAATATTTCTAAACTTAAAAAACAGGTTGCTAAATTCAGAGAAACTGTATATACTAAAGATAGAAGTAAATGTTTGCCGCTTGCTGATGGTGCGGGGTATAAATAATTCAGTTCGTAAATGAAGCCACTTGCTATACAGGTGGGATAAAAATAGTATAGTTTGTAAATGTTCCCCATCAGTGAATTCTGATGGGGAATTTTATCACATAGGAAAGGTTATTTATGGAGATACAACAGGGATATTCGTATCATATCAAGGATGAATTTTTTGACTTGGTTCAGGATAAATATTTGATGAGTAATAAGGAACAGGGGAACTATCGTCCTCATTACTATGCAATTCAGGATAGAAAAATTCAAAATTGTATTGGATGATACCAATTAGCTCACAAGCTGAGAAATACAAGGAAATCGTTGAAAAGAAAAAGAAACGATATGGTAAATGCAATACGATAGTGATTGGATTATTTGCAGGGAAAGAAAATGCTTTTTTGATACAGAATACATTTTCTGTTATTGAAAAATATTTTGACCATGTTCATACGATTCAGGAACAGCCTGTAACGATACATAAAAAGTTGGATAAGGTACTTGTTGAAAATCTGAATGAAGTACTGGCTATGTATAATCGTGGAATAAAATTGACTTTTACGGGTATTAAAGCGATTAGGAATATTATGGAAGAAGAACTTGGAAAATAGAGAGGACACCATTGCTTATGCAAATGTAAGTAATGGTGTCCTTTTGTATGAGCAATGTTTATAAACCCACTGTAATTCCAACAAGAAAGGATTCCTCACCGGGAACAAGATCGAGATCACCGCCATGGCTTTCAATGATTTTTCGGACAGAGGAAAGCCCGATTCCATGATCAGCAGATGTACCCTTTCGGGAGAGGAATGTTTTTCCCTCTTGCAAGGCCAGACCGTCGTAAGTGTTTTCAATCTTCAAAAAGTACATATTGCCTCTGGTTTCGCCTGCAATGAAAACGCGGCGCACCCCTTGCTTTTGGCGGCTGCACGCCTCAACGGCATTGTCCAAAAGATTGCCCAGCACCGTACACAGTTCCACATCGGTAAGCGGCATCTGATCGGGAAGATCGAGCCGTACCTGAAATTCTGTCCCTTGTGTCTGCGCCATACCGTAGTAGTATTCAATCAGCGCATTTACGACGGGATTTTTGCAGAACTGGGCAGGGGAGTGACCCGATGATGCCGCAACCTGTTCCTCTACCTGTAACAGGAAGGAGCAGATCTCCGTCTGCCCACGTTCAGAGGCCATGCGGTCTATGGTGCGCAGATGGTGTTTGATGTCGTGGATCAGCCTTCTGTTTTCTGCCGCTGCTTCAGAAACCTGACGGCTGTATTCGGTCTGCATAGAAAGCTGACGGATGACCTGCTTGCGTTCTTCCTGGAAAATCAGGCTGTTTCCATATCCTTCTATCACATCGCGCCAGAGGGAATAACCGATGGCTGCTGCTATGAAAAAGCTGCCCCATTCCAAAAACCAACCGCCGATAACCGGCTCATAAACCGGCAGAAGGCGATCCCATATAAAGGCGCAGGTTGCGGCTGCCGCAGCATAGAAGATCGGCCTGCTCCGTTTTTCTCCTCTGTGAATGGCAAGCACAGCGATGATAAGCAGATAGAGCGCAGATGCCGCCTTATAACAAAAGACCGATGTAGAGAAGAAACGAATCGCTCCAAGGGAGAGATGGGAAGCCATCATGCCATACACAAACGCATATATCAGGAAGACAGCGCCCACTCCATTACTGATGGCCGCAGGCAGGAAGCCCGGCCTGCATATCCGGTTTTGCAGAACTACGATCAGCCAGGTAACCAGATAGATACAGAACAGTTCAATCGTGTACCAGGGGAATACGGAAACCGCAGCCAGCATATGAAGCACAGGATAGGATGACAGGCCGCACATGGCAAGGCAGATCAGTCCGAACAGGAATGTATTTTTCTGTTTCATCCGGCGGCTGAAATAAAAGGACAGCAGCGCACAGACAAAGGTAACTGTACAGCTGAACAGGCAGAATGCAAACCGGATTCCTCTGGTTGTATTGACCGCCAGCATCGTTCCGAAAGCAGGCGGATAGACAATCCCTCCGTAAAAGTGGTCATAGTTGCTGACCGCTATGGTGAGTGTGACCGGTTTTCCGCCATGAAAAGTGACCATGCGGTTTTGAACCAATGGTGTCCCCTGTGCCGGTTCCCCCATTTGCAGGATCAGGTCATGATCCAGATAAAGGTTGTAAGCAGAAAACACTTCTGGGATTTCCAGCGCATATGTTTCCTTCCGTTCCGGCAGAAAGAATGTCATCTGATAAGTCCCGCAGCCATAGGGAGAAGGGTTTGCAGGGCTGGAGAAATTGGTCTGCTCTCCGATGGAAAGGTAGCGCATATAATGGCTTTCATCCCGTATTTCTTCCGGGGTCAAAAGCGCGTCAGGATAAAATGCCCAGCCGGATACCAGAAAGCGCACCGGTGACTTTTGAAGTTCTTCCTCAGAAAGCGCCAGAATCCCATTTGCCGCCTGGATTGTGTTCTGGCTATATTTATTATTGAACTGATACAGGCCAAGAAAAAACAGGGATGAGCACAGGCAGACCATACATAAGGCAGCATATTTTTTTACTGCAGAAGATACCATCTTATTTTCGCCTCCTCCTTAGGAAAAACACACCGGCAGACAGAAGAAGCAGACAGGCCGGAATCAAAAGGAGTATGGGCGACCGGCTATGCTCTGTGTCGGCGGCCTGTGCCAGGAAAACGGCATCTTCCTTTCCCACAATGGTGTATGTCCCTGTATGGCTGATCTGAAAGGAGACGGCTTTTGCCGCATCGTCATAACCGGTCATGGGAATTTCCACGCCGCTTTCATCACAGAGGAACCATGTGCCGGCTGCCGGGTCATTTGGACAGGGCAGCATGACAGAAACATCCGGCAGGGAGCTGAGTGCAGTTCCATTGATGGAAAACGAAAAAGAAAAACCGCCGTCCGTATCCGTTTGGATGATGACTTCAATCTGATCTTCGTTTTGGATGCCCTCCGGCAAGGCGTCTTTTGGTATGCTGATGGTGATTCCCTGTTTGGAAAAGACGGCTCTTTGCTCCCCTGTTTGCAGCATCATCAAAAAGCGCGTGCCGGAAATCCGGTCGGTGGTTTCATCGGAGAACTCTGAAAAATCAGGGCTTTTGGAATCCGCATCTTCCGCTGTATCACCGTTTGCCTGTTCCGATGGAAAATCGTCTTTATCTATATCTATGGAATCATCCTTTCCCTCCAAGGATGGCTCGGAAGACTTGTGGGATGGTTCATGATCCGCAGGATCATTTTCTTCACTGACAGGTGGTGTTTTTTCAGAATCGTTGGAATCCACTCTGCCGCCATTTGTTGCAGGCGGTTTTGGAGGCTTTGTGGAGGGCCTGTCTGCGAAACCGTCATCCTGATCGTTGGTATCTTCAGGAGGCGGTTGAATGATGGTATCGGGAGGATTCCCGCCTGCATCCCCTCCATCCCGGTCGCCTTCATGGTACCCTTCAAGGACAATTTCATCTGCGTAGGTAAAGGACAGGATGCCGGTCTGTCCGCCGTCATAATCCACCTGAAGGCGGTAACTGCTGCCCGGTGCCAGCAGACGGGTAGCAATCGAGAGCATTTCCTGACCCACATAAACGCCACTTTCCAGGCGGTTCCATGAACCGTTGTTTTCGGACAGCCATACGCTGATCTCATCCAGTCCCCCCGGCGGTGTGACCCAGGGAAAATGAAGGTTTCCTCTGGCGGACAGAAAGCAGTTAATGTCCGGTCTGCCTGGAGCCTGTACAGAAACAGGAATTGAGATTTCAGGGAAAGCAATTCCCTTTACAAACGCAGTATTTGCTGGTGCGGTCAGCTTTCCAATGGCATGGTACAGTCCCACAGTATTCAAATCAATACCAGAAAAATCCCATTCCACCACAGCGGTGTAGCTGGTTCCATTTTCCGCATAGCATTCCAGATAGTAAGGGGAAAAGGCAAACAAATTTTCCAGCGTTTCGGTTTCGCTGCCCTCTTGAACCGCAAACGCGTCCGTATAAGGATACCATTGCTCTATGGAGGTGATGACAGCAGGCGGCATTTCTTTCACCCGGACGGAAATCTGAAGCTCCTGCAAGACAGCTTCACCAAAGGCATACCCCTCCGGCAGTTCAATCCGGCCTGCTGCGGTATATTTGCCTGGAGTGGTCTGGTCAATGGCCGAAAAATCCCATGCGACAGAAAATGTTTCCTGCCGGATTTCTTCACCTGCTGTTACAGTGGCGCAGACGGTTTGATACCGAAGGGCCAGCTGATAAATTTCCTCCAGGTCATCATCAGACGGTGTGGTTCTAAGGGGCAGGGTGAAATCTGGCAGGGAGAGCAGTTCGTCTTCATTTTGTATTTCTGTGACAAGGACGAGGGATACTTCTTCCGATGCTTCCGGGGTTTTGCTCTCCAGTGTCCCCGGAGCCTCGCTTTCTAAATCCGGCGGATTCTCCCTTCTTTCATCGGCATTGGATGGGGTTGCAGTTTCGGCGGCAAATGCGGGGATACTGCCGGTGAAGCAGAGGAGACAGGCCAGACAGCCCTCCAGAATACGCCTGTGCATTTGCTTCATTCTCATACGATCCCCCCCATTCCAGAGAAAACATATTGACGGTAGGATTCCCGCAGCTGTTTTCCATTGCGGAGGGCAATCGGAAGTTCCTCCCCGTTTATCAAACGGAAGGTCTGACTGTCAACCTGGCTGATGTAATCCATGTTGATTAAAATGCCCCGGTAGCAGGGCAAAAAACGCTTGTCCTTCTGCAATGCGGCAGTAACCTCCTGAAAGCCTCCGCTTACCGGTATCACGCGTTCTGCCGTATGAATCCGTGTCATACGGTTTTGATAATCTATGTATAGAATCTTCTCTGTGGGAAGTTCCAGCTTTTGACGGTCAGCCATAACCGAAAGTGTCATCACTTCATAGGGCGGTTTTAGCTGGCACAGCTCCATCGCTTCTTCAAAATCTGCCTGATGGAGCGAAAGAGGCTTCAGCAGATAATAGCTGGCGGACAGGCTGTACCCCATCCGGGCATAATCTTCTGTAATGGTCAGAAAAACAATCTTACAAAGCCTGTTTTTCTGGCGCAGCCTTCTGGCGGCCTCTATTCCATCCATGTTCTCCATATAGATGTCCATAAAGACAAGCTGAAAATTGACCTGGGCGGCAGCTTTCAGAAAATTCTCTCCGTCCTCAAATTCTGTCAGCGTATAGTCCAGCTGATGCTTTTTCATATAATTTTCCAGGCAGACAGACAGTTCGGCTCTGTCCTCTGCTCTGTCATCCACAATCGCAATCTGCATCGTGCCATCTCCTTTGCACAAAAATCCAATAATAGTATAACATAAAACCGCAGGAAAAACTTGCGTCTTAAACAGGAAACCTGCGTCTTAAACAAAGTCGGTTGCATTTCCCTTGACAAGATGCTACTCTAATTATACTACCAGACTTTCCGATGAGAAGGTCTGGTTTTTTTATGTGACAGGAAATTCCGAAGAATTCCCTGTCACATAAAAAAGGCACTAACGTGCCAAAGATGCGCACTTGCGCGAAGATGTAGATTGTCGCAAGCGACCGCGCAAGGCGCAAGAATGTGCCAAGGCACATTCTTTCTTGTTTTTCTTTTCAGGAAAGGAGGCTCAGCATGAAAATCGCACTTTGTACGGAATTAAGGAATGCAGAATGGTTTGAGAGCAGGCTGCGCTCTCTTTTTGCTGGGGACGGACAGCTTGTCATCGACGAGCTATGGAATGAGAAGCAGCTATCTCAGGCACTGCGGCGGAGCCGATATCATGCGGTTGTCATCGCCATGACCGGGGCAAGGGGATTGGAGGCTGCCATTCAGGCAAAGCAGCTGGCACCGGAAACACCGCTTGTCTGGTGGAGCGATGATAAAAACTTCGCCCTGATCGCATATCACCTGCGTATCCCTGCGTTCCTTTCGGCAGACTGCTCCGATCAGGAGCTATATGAGGCGATAAAACCCATCACAAAATGGAGGTGCGAAAATGCGAATTGCGCTGTGCAGTTATAGTCAGAAGGAGAAAGAAACGGCGTTACTGATGAAGCTTGGCAAAGTAGACCGCTTTGACAATGGCGTATTCTGCGTCTATGCCATGCAGCGGGATGGGCCTTATGATGCTGTGGTTGTCATGGAGGACGGAGCCAGGGGGATGAATTTCTGCATGAGCATACGAGGGTACAGCAAGGATGTCCCGCTCCTGTGGATCAGCGACCAGGCAGAATTTGAACCCCAAAGCCGCAGGATGCAGGCGGACACCTTTTTGGTGAAGCCTGTGACGGAATATCAGCTGCGGGAGGCGGTATCCCAGCTGCTTCAGAAAACAACGAGAAGGAACGAACCGCGTGAGGAGGATGAATAAATGATATGGAAATGGAAACGGCCGGCCGCATTTTTACTGGCGGCGGCAATGATTTTTACGATGCCGGGAGTTCCGGCATCTGCGGTGGAAGCGGGTGTATCCGCCGTCCATACGGGGTTGTGCAAGCATCACCCGGAACATACAGAGGACTGCGGATATACGGAAGGAACCGAAGGGGCAGCCTGTGAACATGAACATACTGAGGATTGCTACACCCTTGTGGAGAAGTGTATCCATAAACATGACGAAAGCTGTTACCCTGTTTTGGAAGGCAGCGTATCAGAAAATACGGCGACCTCATCTGAAGTAGAGGAGGTCCAGCCGACCGAGTGTACCCATAAATGCAGTGAGGAAAGCGGCTGTATCACAAAAAAATTAAGCTGTCCTCATGAACGCGGCGAGCATGACGATACCTGCGGCTACATTCCGGCCACAGAGGGGACGCCCTGCGGGTATACCTGTGAACTGTGCAATTCTCAGGACAACGGGCTTGTTCCCGGCGTGTCCGGGAATGCTCCGGCGGAGTGTATCTGCGAAACCCGCTGTGAGCAGGGGGCGGTCAATCCCGACTGTCCGGTCTGCTCTGCGGAAGATGCGGATCTCTCTGCCTGCAAGGGAACAGAGCAGGCAACGCCCCTGATGGCAGCTGCAGCAGACGATGAAACCATCTCCGGCAATGTTATCTGGGAGAACAGAAACATAACTACCCCGGTGACGGTGAAGGGCGACACAACAATCACGCTGAAAGGCGAGAATACCATTACGATTACCGATACCGCATATACCGCCGCTCTGGATATGTATTCCGCCAATCTGACCATTCAGGGAAGCGGCAGTCTGACGGTCAATGTTCCTAGCGGGAAAGATGGTATTGCGGACGGCAGTTGGAGCGACACCGCCGGCGGGACGCTTACCATAAAAGACGGGGTAAAGATAACCACCAACGGCGGTTTGTGCGGCTTGAGCGCTAAAACCATCGTGATTGAGAATGGAAAGCTGAATCTAAATTCCGGTTGGGGTATTAACACTGCATCCCTGACCATGAAGGGAGGAACCCTTTACGCCACCGGAAAATATGGTGCGATTTCGAATAGTAGGTATGGAAACGCCCGAAACATCAACAAAAACCTGACCATTCTGTATTCGGAAAGTCAGAATGCAAAAACAGACGATATGTCGGTCGGCACAGCGGCCGATACGACAAGAGAAGGGGACGTCAAGACCATCTATATCGCCAAGATGGCGCCCCGCGCAAGCCTGACCGTCGGCGCGCAGCAGGGAACCCTGCAGGAAGGCTCAGGCAGTCAGACGGCGACCTTCTCCGTTACCGGCAGCAAGGTCCAGATGAATACCCTGAACGTGGAATGGGTGGGCGACCACACCGGTCTGACGGCGGCAAAATCCGCTGACAACCAGACCATCACCGTTACCGCGGACAACAATGTCAAGGAGGGCCGCTATAAGCTGAAGCTGACCGCAAACAGCGAAGCAGGATACTCTCCTGCCAAGGCGACCGCCACCGCAACGGTCACCGTCGCCGCCGCGCCCAAAAACCCCATTACCATAAGAACGCAGCCGCAGGTCGTATATGAGAAATTAGATGGGGAAAGTGTAGCGGTTGTCGATGTCAGCGCCTCTCTGGCAAGCGGTCAGTCCGGTAATATTACCTATCAGTGGTATGTGAACGGAAAAGAATTTCAGGGCACAGGCAGCGGCAGTTATAATAAAATCGTCCTGACCAAGTCCAACCTGACCCCAGTGGAGGGCAGGGACTGGGAGTACAGCGGCCAGGTCTACTGCAAGCTGTCCTATAATAACTATACCGTAGATACAAAAACTGTCACCGTTACCATTAACACCTGCACCCATGCAAAATACACCCACGATGGCAAATGCCAACAGTGCGGCGAACCGTGTCGCAAGGAAGTGCTCTTTATTGACGAAGATGGTATCCCCTATTCGTCTGAACTCGGGAACAATCAGGTCATGGTTGGGAGCAGGCTGATTTCCGGCGGAACCTTTTATTTTGTGCGGGATATTGACGCAATCTTGCGTGCGGGAGGAGGTGATGGGACCAACAAAAAGGACCTTACGCTGGACCTGCAGGGCCACAAGGTCAAGGCGCTGGATTTGCAAGATTGCCCGTACAACAGCGTCACCATCAAAAACGGCACGATAGAGGGCATTGGAGAGGTCATTGCCACCAAAGGCCCCACGGTATTGATATTAGACAGCGTTACAACAGGCGGGGGTGTCGTTAATAACCTGTTTACCCTGACGGTAAAGGGCGACTGCGTGTTTCAGCATCAGGTGAAATTCCTTGGGAAAACCCAGCTCCAGGGCGGCACGTTCCAATGTGGAATCAATGCAGAACTTGGTGAGGAGGCCCTGGCTCTGCTGGCGGACGGATATGCCTTTGCAGACGCTGATAGCGACGAAATTTTGAACGTTTCCAATGTAGATATTCCGGATAGAGCGGTCAAGGTGGTCGAGCATACCGACCAATATCATAACGGCAAATGCGCCTGCGGCAGAGTCTGCGACCATGCGGGCAAGGTGGACAGCGCCGGTTACTGCACCCGCTGCCATATGCTGGTGGAGGCATTTGAAACCGGCGGCAAGCGATACACCAGTCTGGAAAACGCGCTGACTGCCGCGCAGGACGGTGACACTATCACGCTGCGGGGGCCTTTGGACATCGAGAACGCAGAGCCTATCGAAATCAGCAAAAATATTATACTGAACTTGAATGGACACACCCTGAGTAAATCCGCTGAGAATGCGCTTCTACGCATCCTCGGCTCCAATGTAGCCATCATGAACGGCAAGGTGCTAAGCACCTGCACCAGCAAGCCCGCTACCGCGGTGGAAGTTGGAAAATTTGACCACACAGGCGCAAAGCTGACGCTGGACAATGTCACCCTGGAGGGCAGCGTAGGCGGCGGAATTGGTTCCGGTGGAACTGGGCTTTCCATTTGTACCGGGAACGAAGCTGTGGTAACGAGCGGCACGTTCCCCGGCGGCATCTACACGGAGGGAGCGCTGACCATGTCCGGCGGCAGTGTGGCTCGGCTGGAATTGGGTGCGCTCGAGGGTATTCCAGTGCCCCTGTCCGGCGGCTCCTTTGGCAGCATCCAAATCGAGAATGGCGCAAAGTATCAATCCCTGCTGGAAAAGGGCTATGCCTATCAGAAGCAAGGCGGCGCATTGGTCAGGCTGTCGGAGATGAATGAGAATACTGCCGTAACCGTTGTGAAGTGCAGTCACCCGGATGACCCTTCCGGCGGGAATGTTTGCCCCTACTGCGGCTATGCCGCTGCGGCGACAAAGACGGACGGCAGCATTTCCTACTATCTGACGGCAGACGCGGCCATCGCCGCAGCCGACGGCGGTACGGTGAAGCTGCTGGCAAATGCAGGCGAGATCACCATCGGCAGCCCGCTCAAGCTGGATCTGAACGGTAAGACGGCGGCAAAACTGACCGTTACCGGAAATGTTACGCTGGCATCCCTGCTGCCGGAGGGTTACGTGTTTAAGAGCGGCAGTACCTGGATAACCGATCTTACCGGCAAGGAGCTGACCAATGTTTCTATGGCCAAGATCCCCATCAAGAGCATGGACTATCCGAACAAGATGAGCATGACTTATGGCGGTACGGGGACGCTTCTTGTCAATGTAAATAAGGAAAGCGGCACAGGCGCTGTGAGCTTCCAGTGGTACAAGGTGGAGAACGGCAAAGAGACAGCGGTTGACAACGCAACAAAGAATCAATTTGATCTTTCTACGCAAAAGCTACCCGCAGGCCAGCACACCTTCCGCTTTTTGACCACCTGCGACGGCTACAAGAAGATGAGCCAGGATATTGTTGTAACGGTACAAAAGGCCGACATCAGGTCAAGCCTCATCACGCCTCCCACAGCACAGGAAAACCTGACCTATACCGGCCAGGAGCAGGCGCTGATTACCGCAGGCAGCGTGACCAGCGGTGGCACCATGCAGTACAGCCTGACCGAGAACGGTACATACAGCCTGGGCATCCCTACCGGCACCGATGCCGGAACGTATACCGTGTGGTATCGGGTGATTGGCGATGCAAACCACAATGATACCGCACCCGCCAGCGTGGAGGTCAGCATTGGAAAGAAACCGCTGACGATCAGCGGGGTAACGGCTGTGTCCAAGCCCTATGATGGCACGACAGACGCAGGCATTACCAGCGTAACCTTCGACGGCATGAACTTGAACCGAGGCACAGACTACACCGTGGCCGCCAGCTTTGACGATGCCGGCGTGGGCAACGGCAAGAACGTCACTGCCACAGTGACCCTGATGGGGCAGGCCGCGAAGAATTACTCCCTGGAGCAGAGCAGCTTCCCTACGACTGCCAGCATCGCCAAGGCCGCTGCGCCTGACTTCGTCAAGGAAACTGCGCTTACCATTGTAAACGGCCACGAAAAGACCTACACTGTGACGCTCCCCGCCCTGCCCAAGCTGGAAACGCCCAAAGAGTACGGTGCACCCACCTATGAGCTGGGCGAGATCAAACTCAATGACGGCTACTACACCAGCGGCGCGAAGGTGGAAAACGGCAAGCTGACCCTGCCGATTCAGAAAAATGACGTGGAAACCACCGGCTCTGTGGGCACAGTGACCGTAGTGATCAAGAGCACGAACTATAAGGACATCACGCTGACCGTCAATGTCAATGCGACCAACAAGCTTGTCCCCACTGTTACGGCACCTACGGTCAATACACTGACCTACAATGGTGCAGAACAGGCTCTGGTTACAGCGGGCAAGACCACTGGCGGCGCAATGCTCTACCGGCTTGGCGATTCTGAGTGGAGTGAGCAGATCCCCACAGCGAAAAACGCGGGGGAATACACTGTTTGGTATAAGGTTCAGGGAAACGCAGAGTACGCAGATGTGGCAGAACAGAACGTGACTGTGACCGTAGCGAAGAAATCGGTCACAGTTACGGCGCTTGACAAGAGCGCCTACACCGGCAGCACCGCGCCCGATCTGAGCAGCCCGGAAGCAGATAAGGATTACAAGGTGGAAGGTCTGGTTGGTGCAGATACCCTGAGCGGCACGGTAACGCTGGACTACGCACAGACACCGGATATGAGCAAAACCGGCAAAACTGCGATCAACATTACTGGTACGCTGTCAAATGACAATTATGCGATCACCTATGTTTCTGGAACGTTGACTGTTTCCAAGCAATCTTCCAGCGACGGCGGTTCCTCCTCTGGTGGTTCGGGCAGCGGTGGAGGCTCATCCTCCGGCGGTTCTAACGGTTCCGGAAGCAATGATAACACCAACCAGCCGGAAGCCCCTGTCACCGGTGAAACCAAACCCATACAGCCGGATAAAAACGGCAATGCGGCAGTGGATAACAGCTCTGTCCAGTCCGCCATCGACAAGGCCAAACAGGATGCGAAAAAGAACGGCACCACAGAGAACGGGATTGGCGTTACTGTTCCCATCATCCCGGCGGCAGGCCAGACCTCTCTTAACGTGACCATCAAGGCGCAGACACTGGATCTGCTGGTTAAAGAAAACGTCCGGCAGTTTACCGTAGCAACAGACCATCTGGTTTCGGTTAATATCGGCCTGGATACTCTGAAGCAGCTGGATACCGCCTACGCTGGCGGGGACATCATTCTCCGGGCAGATAAGGTGGATGCACTGCGTTCCACCGAGGCCAAAGCCACCATCGGCACAAGATCGGCCTATGACCTGTCACTGGTCTACCTCTCCGGCGGCAAAGAAACACCGATTGCCAACTTAAATGGTCACACTATATCGGTGCGTTTGCCCTACACACCGGCAAATGGTGAGCAGACAGGTAATCTCTATGCAGTCTATGTAGATGACGCTGGCAAGGTGGAATGGATCACCAAATCCAGCTACAATGCCAGCCTGAAAGCGGTGGTTTTTGAAACCGGTCATTTCAGCGTTTACGGCGTGGGCTACAAGAACCCTGCCCCGGTCTTTACCGACATTACCGGCCACTGGGCAGCAGATAACATCCTCTTTGCAGCCAGCCGGGGACTGCTCTCCGGCACCAGCGACACCACCTTTAGCCCGGACACCGGCATGACCAGAGGAATGTTTGTGACAGCTCTGGGGCGGTTGGCGGGCATCAACCCGGACAGTTACCAGACCGGGAAATTCACCGATGTGAAAGCCGACGCTTACTATGCTCCCTATGTGAACTGGGCGGCACAGACCGGTATTGTGGAAGGCATTACCGCCACCACCTTTGCACCGGACACCAACATCAACCGGGAACAGATGGCGGTGATTATGAAAAATTACGCTGCAAAGCTGGGCTATGACCTGCCCCAGACCTTGAAGGCTGTGACCTTTGCGGACAACACACAGATCAGCAGCTGGGCAAAGGATGCGGTCAAGTCCATGCAGCAGGCGGGCATCCTGGCCGGGAAGAATGAAAATAAGTTTGACCCCAAGGGAACCGCCACCCGCGCCGAGGTCGCCACGGTTCTGCGGCGGTTTGTGGAAATCGTCATTGACCCGCAGGCCGCAAACGGCTGGCAGCAGAATGACAGCGGCCAGTGGAACTATTACAGAAACGGGGAGTCAGTGAAAGGCTGGCTCTCCGAGGATCAGAAGTGGTACTGGCTGGACAAGGTCACCGGAATGATGTTTGCCGGAGGCTGGAAGCAGATCGATGGTAAGTGGTACTACTTCTATGCAGACGGGACGATGGCGGTGAATACCGCATCCGACAGATGAAAAATGAACCCGTAATGTAATGCAAAAATAATATCAATAAAGAGGGATGTGAACAATATGGGCAAGTTTCTAATACTGTCGCTTACCGACCATGAAGAATATATACTCAGTAGAATTATGGAGATTATTGCGGTTGAGCCAGGATTTGACCATATTGTGACATCCCACCCTTGTAACACTCTTGTTTTTCCGGGCTTGGAGCTTCGGCTGAAGGAGAGAACAGCATACCGAAACGGTGAGTTGATTTCTATGACTCGTCGGGAATTTGAAACATTGGTATACTTGGCAAAACATCCATCCTGGGTATTTTCTGCCGGACAGATCTATGAAGAAGTATGGGGAGGATGGTGAAAATTGCGGAACGGCTGTTGCCTTCGTACCGAAAATCAATGCGAATCCGGTGTATAACGGAGGGTGAAGCCTGCTATATGTATGTAGCAATCATTATGATAACATAAAAGGCACGGCATAAAGAAATCTGATGTAAAATCTATCAGAATAATTTATGCCGTGTCTCTTTTTAATTTGATTGAAAAACGGCACACCGCATTCTCATTACTTTAGCCTGCAAATAAAAAGTCAAGACTTAATGGGGAAAAAAATATAAA
>NZ_QUDY01000020.1:0-2304 GCF_003477745.1 Clostridium sp. AF35-15
AGCTGGCTCTGTTCGGTCACTCCCGGTATCAAGTATGTTCTTGATGCTTTTATAGCTCGGAGTGGCTATAAAGGTGAGCGCCTTGCAGCAGGCGGCTTCCAGCCGATCGACAGAATACTTGTCGGCCAGCTTTAAAAGTCCCATGCAACTACGGTAGGATTGCTGTTCTACCAGCTTGGAGGTAAGGATTGCATCCACGGTCTGGTAGGTACTGGAACCGATGCGCTTCGCCCATTGCCGGAAGCGGTCGCCGTTCCACTCAAGATACTGCTGATGAGAAGGCGGCATATGCTCTGTGATTGTGCTATACTGACCTTTGCGACCATACAGTCGACGGTGGGACGCGATTCGATTGTGGTTGTAGAAAACCTCAATGGTCTTGTTTGTGACTCTCACATCAACTTTGCGCTTTATATACTCATGTGGAACGGAGTATAGCATTCCTGCAAACGCTATGTGATAATTGAACTGAACGGTGGCTTGTCTCCATTCCGCCAGTTCATATGGGGTAGCAGGTAACGGAGCCAGCAATGGCAGTTCTTCGTCGCGGAAGATTTCATACCGACTCCCCTCTTTCTTTTGGAACGGGCGATGGCTGAAATCTTCCAGTTTCTGCCGGATCGCCTGATTTAACTCACCGAGAGAAAAGAACTGCTCGTTCCGTAGCGCTGCTGTGATCCATGTGGAAATATTGCCTACACTGCCCTCGGCATTAGGCTTATCCTTTGGAGAACGGACGCGTGCCGGAATAATGGCGATGCTATAGTGTTCTGCCATTTCCTGATAGACGGCATTGATCCGTGGATCATTCCAGCTTTTATTATTATGATCCACAGCAGTGCGACAGTTGTCTGGCACGAGGATCTTTGCAACACCGCCAAAGTACTCGTACATGTGGATGTGTGCTGCGATCCATGACGCCTGTTTCTGATCCATAAAGGCTTCTACGTATGGATACTAACTGTAGGTCATAACACCTACGAAAATCTGGGCATCCAGAATTTCACCGGTATCTGGGTCGATGATGTGCGCAGGATCACCTGCCCAGTCGACCTCAATCTGCTCCGCAGGCTTGCGGTTGATATGCATAGTGGCGCGGCGCTTCTGCTCATCCTGCTGGATGTAGTAGCAGAACTGAGAGTACATAAGTGGCTCTTCTTTGGAGAGACGGCATTCTTCAAGATACTCTGTCCAAAGGAGCTTCTTATTCACCCCGTTTCGAAGAAGCTCTTTGCGGACATGCTCGAAATCGGGCATCCGCTTTAAAGTGGCTGGCTTCGCTTTCACTTCAGGGAAAAGCAACTTGCCTAAGACTGGATCGCTAAGTTTAGGATCCAGAGGCCAGACAAGATTTTGCTCTTTGGCTGCCTTCAGCACCTTGTTGACAGTTGTCTTGGATGCATTGCAGCTAAGGGCAATGTTGGTTTGGCTGAGATTCAATCCGGCAAGCCGGATGATCTCACGATACTTGGTCATAATGGTGACCTCCTTCGTAATGAATTTACGCTGCAAAGCGTATGAATTCATTATAAAGGAAACGGTACCATCTGACCGGAACCTCGGTATCCGATTCCCAGAATCGCGGTATCGTCTAAAATGGAACAGCGGTACTGTGGCGCCGGAACGGCGGTTCAGAATCGCCCAGAATACTCAGTTTGGAGAGAAGTCTGCCGTGCGGCCGGCAACGGAAAACGAGAAAACCGAGCTGCTCCGAATACGAGCAGAGGACAATGACTGATCGATTGCCCCCACTCCACGGTGGGGCTATTTTTATGAAGCGCGATTAGTTTTGACTAACCACCACCTCTAAAAATAACCGTGCGAACTTCTGAAGTTCACACGGCTAATAGAATCACTTCAACTTCTCAAGAATCTCATCAGCACTCATACCACCGGCCAGCAGTTTCTTAACCACAGCCTCGGCTTCCGACTTTTTCGCTTCTTCAGCTGCTTTCTGATCGTAAACGCTCCATAGCAAGTACCTGTTCCTCCACTCCTTTTTCTGCCATAATAGTCTCACACTATACAGAGTCAAAAAAGTTAAGTACTCAACTTTTTTGACCGCCTATGGAGGTCTATCTATGAGCAGTCAAACAAGTTTAGTTGCTGAACAGGTTCGGTTGCAGCAATGGGCGGCACAGATCCAGGATTGTAAAAACCGCCCTGCAGATATGAAAGTAGAAACCTGGTGCAGTGAGCATGGCATCACAAAAGCGAATTATTATTATCGTCTGAAAAGAGTCCGCAAAGCATGTTTGGAGGTCTACAATCCAGAACCGGCGTTTGTGGAGCTTCCTCAGCCGA
>NZ_QUDY01000020.1:2314-3345 GCF_003477745.1 Clostridium sp. AF35-15
AGAGTCCGCAAAGCATGTTTGGAGGTCTACAATCCAGAACCGGCGTTTGTGGAGCTTCCTCAGCCGATAGAGAAAGCTCTGCCCCGGGAAGACAGCAGCTTAAAACCGACAGCTATTCTGCGAAATTCCAGAGGATTAGCACTTGAAATTTATAATCCTGTCTCTAAAGATATGCTTCAGTGTATCCTGGAGGTGCTGTCTAATGCTGAATGACGCCACAGGTCTGAAAAAGATCTATCTTGCAGCTGGTTATACCGATCTGCGGAGAGGAATGGATGGTCTCGCAACGATCATCCGGTTCCGGTTTCAGCTCGATCCGTATGATAAAAATACGCTCTTTCTTTTCTGCGGGAAGAAGACGGACCGAATCAAGGGACTCTTATGGGAAGGGGATGGGTTCCTGCTTCTTTACAAGAGACTGAGCAACGGTGCCTTCAACTGGCCACGTTCCGTAGAAGAGGCGTTGGAAATATCCCCGGAACAGTATACGATGCTGATGCAAGGGCTTGAAATTCTCCCCAAACATCCGATCAGGCCAAATGATCCGCCTAAAAGATTGATGTAACATTTGTGCATTATGGAGAAAAAAATTTCTATATTTCACAGAAGAAAAGAGAATCTCTTCCGTTTCATAAAGCTTATCCACAGAATTCAGTCCGCAGGAATCAAACCACACGGTTTCGGGCAGAAAAATCGTTCTGAATCTGTGGATAGCAGTACAGAACATCTGGAATCCTGAAAAGCTATCCCAGGTGCTCTGTACTGTTATCCACCGTCATTATGCCGAAAGGAAAACAGGCGCCAAGTGGCAGAAAACGTACAGATCTGGTACAATGGACTCATTGAGAAAAGGAGTTCCTGCCATGGCGATGAAGTTCACAGAAGAACAGTTAAACAGCTTTGATAAATCTATGCTGATCCAGTTATTTTTGAATCAACAGGAACAGTTAGAAAAGGTCAGTGCCGACCTGCATTCCCTGGATACGAAGATGCAGGCAATGATGGAACAGCTGATCCTGGCTAATAAGAAC
>NZ_QUDY01000021.1:0-415 GCF_003477745.1 Clostridium sp. AF35-15
GGTTTCATTTCATTATCCTGTAGAAACTTTCCAAGATTGAACCAGTAATGCCCGGTCGGTTCCATACCTGGAATCACCTTATCCTTCTCATGTCTTTCTTTGAGGTCCAGGATCCATTCCTTAAATGTCACAAATCCGGCCTCTGTGTTGCTAAACTTAAATGGCTTCTTCGAATACTCGATTCCTCTGTAATCAAAAGCTCTGGCATAGTGCATTTCACTTCCGACATCAATTCCGAGTACCAAAGTTTTTTCTGTAATAGCTTCAATTTTTGCGTTCTGTGTGTTAGACTTCATTGTAGATACCTCTCTGTATAATAAGATTTTTACTAACCTGCCAGTCAGTAGTCTTATTGTACTCTGAGGTATTTTCAATTTTCAACGTCTACGCTTTTTATTATACAGGAAGCTCCTTT
>NZ_QUDY01000021.1:425-1850 GCF_003477745.1 Clostridium sp. AF35-15
ACGTCTACGCTTTTTATTATACAGGAAGCTCCTTTCCTCTGTTATAAGGTTAATGACTATGGATTAATATCCTTCAACTCCCATCTGCTTGCAGATTTCAGCAAGTTGCGGATCCACATATTTTCCGTTTTCCTCAATTGTCACGCCATCTACGATAATTGTAGGTTTCGATACTACACCGTCTGTGTGAGAAGCTGCTGTCCAGTAGCTTCCGCGAATCATTTTACCCTGACTTCCAATACCAAATTCCATGCATCCAAAAATTCGTTCATCTTCTACGATACGTCCGGTTGGTTTCATAACGCCCGGATTGAATCCGAGTGAATAGTGTGCCAAACGGAACATATTCGGATCGTTGAACGAATGCAGCCATGCGCTGAAACGTTCGGCCTCTTTTCCGCCTTCAATCTTAGTTACACGTCCATTTTCCAAGGTGAGTTTCACATTTTCAGAAATTGCACCCATGTCGGTCGGCGGGAAAATCGCAACATCGAATACAAGGGTTCCATTAATCGTTTCCTCTATTGGACACCAGCTAATCTGGCCAGCCATCATGAACGGATACCCCTTAAAGGTTGCCAGCTGACCGGAGTGACGAACTTTTCTTCCCTCATTTTGGGCTGTTAAATAAGTTCCATTATTATCTTTAATGATAATATCGTTTCCTGCCTCTAATTTAGCCTTTAAAGCCTCTCCCAGCTCTACTACCTTGTTAACATCGACTCTTCCGATACAATTCACGATCATGGTTGCATCCATACCGGTAAGATTAATGTAACGGCAGCCAAAATCAATTGCTCTCTTCCATGCATCACTCAGGAAGATGGAACCGTATGATAACTCAATCCAGACATCGGAAACAGCAACTGCATTTCCAAGCGGAGCCGCCGGTTCTGAATAGGTACTTAAATTGGTCGGTGCGAAAACAAGCAGCGGATTGGCTCCAACAGTATAAGCTGCGCTCATGAGAGCTTCCAGTACACGTTTATCCGTAGAGGTATCTCCGGTAATTACTACGTTCTCTCCCGGCTGCACCAGCATAACATCGTGCACCAACTTGTACGCAGCCTTACTGACCTCATACGATAAATAGTCTTTCGACATCTCAATTCCAATCGGGTATTCCATAGTTCCTCCTTTCCCTAACATTCATAATTTTAAGTATACTATTTTGAAATTCGCGAAAAATATTTTTCTTTGTCTTGATCTTAGCATATAAATCAAATAAAATGAAATTATGTTATTTTATAAAGTGATAAATCTGTATTATACAGACTTTAGTCTGAATTTTGGTCTACAAATTCAAGAATACCAAGGCATTCTTGCTACTAAATGTGCGTTATTTCACATTTGATATAGCCCCCCCACTAAACGCCTTATACAGATATTCACGCAGAAAGGAGAGAGTATATCTGTGTTAAATTA
>NZ_QUDY01000022.1:0-925 GCF_003477745.1 Clostridium sp. AF35-15
CACCTAACTCATCACTACTACAATATACTTATGGGTAATCCCCTTACATCCAGTAAGGATTTATCCATCTCATTACTTAAACTGTTAGAATGTAGGATGCAATGGTATATCGACTTCATCACTAGGACTTAGCGTCCGTACTTTAGACTGATAACCAGCTCCTCATTCACAGTGTTCGTTTTATGCAGGTTGAATCACATTAAGTGCATTCGTGTCACACACAGTAGTTTGAGCAGGTAATGAGTAAATCTGGTATTTATCCATTGTAATATTTTTAAGGAGTGACAAATTTATGAACGCAGTAGGTATTGATGTTTCAAAAGGTAAAAGCATGGTTACAATTCTAAGACCATTTGGTGAGATTGTATCCTCTCCTTTTGAGATCAAGCACACATCCAGTGATATCCTTTCACTAATTAAACTTATTCACTCTATCGAAGGTGAATCACGAATTGTAATGGAGCACACCGGACACTATTACGAAGTACTTGCTCAGCAATTTTCAGCAGCTGGTCTGTTTGTCAGTGCTGTTAATCCTAAGCTAGTCAAAAACTTTAATAATGACTCTCTTCGTAAAGTTAAATCTGACAAAGCTGATTCCATCAAGATCGCCCGCTATGCTCTTGACAAATGGCAAAATCTTAAACCATATAGTATTGTGGATGAATTGCGCACACAACTAAAGGCCATGAATCGTCAGTTTCATTTCTATGTGAAACAAAAAACGGCTATGAAAAATAATCTTATTAATCTCATTGACCAGACATACCCAAATGCAAATACTTATTTTAATAGTCCACCCCGCAGTGATGGCTCCCAAAAATGGGTTGATTTTGTCTATACGTATTGGCATGTAGATTGCGTTCGTAAAATGTCTCTAAATTCTTTTGTTAAACACTATCAAAACTGGTGCAAGCAAAAAAAA
>NZ_QUDY01000022.1:968-1683 GCF_003477745.1 Clostridium sp. AF35-15
AAAAAAAATATATCTTCAATAAATCAAAAGCCGAAGAAATTTATACCAAGGCAACGGAACTTGTCCCGGTATTTCCTAAAAACGAAATAACCAAACGCATCATTAGACAAGCTATCGCTCAGCTTAACAGCACTTCCGCTACCGTCGAAACAATACGCATTCTCATGAATGAAACCGCCTCAAAACTTCCAGAGTACCCGATTGTTATGCAGTTTAAAGGGATTGGTCCATCTTTTGGTCCACAGCTTATGGCTGAGATCGGTGATATAACCAGATTTACACATAAAGGAGCCCTTACTGCTTTCGCCGGGGTAGATCCTGGCGTAAACGAGTCTGGCTCCTATGCACAAAAAAGTGTTCCAACATCCAAACGTGGGTCTTCAAATTTAAGAAAGACTCTTTTTCAAGTAATGGATGTTCTTATTAAAACAATGCCGCAAGATGATCCTGTATATCAATTCATGGACAGAAAACGTGCCCAGGGTAAACCGTACTATGTTTACATGACTGCAGGCGCTAATAAATTTCTCAGAATTTATTATGGACGAGTGAAGGAATATCTCTGTATTCTTTCTGAGTCAAGCTAATTCAAAACTTTTATTTGCAGACCAGCACTGCTTGTGGTGGTCTTATTTTAGTGCCTAATTTTAACCATGTAAAATTTTATATTTTTTTCCCCATTAAGTCTTGACTTTTTATTTGCAGGCTAAAGTAA
>NZ_QUDY01000023.1:0-1120 GCF_003477745.1 Clostridium sp. AF35-15
TGGATACGAAGATGCAGGCAATGATGGAACAGCTGATCCTGGCTAATAAGAACCGGTTTGGACGTTCCTCTGAAAAAATGGAGGATGCCCAGCAGCTCCGTTTTGCTGAAGTGGATGGAACCATTGTGTTTTTTAATGAAGCCGAAGCTGTCTGTGATCTGGAGGCACCGGAACCAGAGACTCTGGAGCCGGCACTGGAACGCAGAAAAAAAGCAACCGGTAAGAAAGCTCAGGATATGTCCGGGCTTCCTACAAATCGGATCGACCACTACATGACCGAAGAAGAATTAACAGCAGAATTCGGTGAAAACGGATGGAAACAGCTTCCAGATGCTATTACACGCAGATATCGTTTCATTCCGGCAAAAGTCGAGGTGGATGAGCACCATGTTGGTGTATATGCCAGCAAAACAGACGGGCACATGATAAAAGCAAAGCATCCCAAAAGCCTGCTTCATGGAAGCCCCGTATCCGCTTCGCTCGCTGCTGCGGTCATGAATGGAAAATACGTAAACGCGGTCCCTCTTTATCGCCTTGAACAGGAATTCCTTCGATATGGCCTTGCCATAACCAGGCAGAACATGGCGAACTGGATGATCCGGCTGGGAGAAGAATATCTCGCCGTTTTGTATGATCACCTTCATTCGCTGCTTTACAGCTATCATGTCATCCAGGCTGATGAGACACCGGTATTGGTAAACCGGGATGGCCGCAGTGCCGGTTCCAAGAGTTATATGTGGGTGTACCGTTCTGGCCACATGTATCCGGAAAAACAGATCATCCTTTATGAGTATCAGCGGACAAGAAATGCCTTTCATCCTCGGGAATTCCTAAAGAATTATTCCGGCATTTGCGTGACGGATGGCTATCAGGTCTACCATACACTGGAAAAAGAACGTGAAGACCTGACGATAGCCGGGTGCTGGGTCCATGCCCGCAGGCGCTTTGATGAAGCGCTTGCAGTAGTACCGAAAGAACGCCAAAAAGAATCCGCATCCTATCTGATCTTAAAGCAGATCCAGACGATCTACAGAAAAGAAGGAAAGCTAAAGGATCTCTCATCGGAAGAACGGCTTTCCCAGCGTCAGGTGGCTATAAAGCCACTGGTAGACGCTTTGTT
>NZ_QUDY01000024.1:0-765 GCF_003477745.1 Clostridium sp. AF35-15
TATGAGTGATAACAGAATTATCGAATGTATGGAACGTGCACAGTATCTTCTTGGCAACCTGATGGCTGTTAAACCGGGCGAGGAAGTTTTGATTGTCGTTGACCCTCAAACCGACGAGAGAATGACCCAGGCGATGGCAGCAGCCGCTTTAAACTGCGGCGCTGAGTACGGCGTATACATGATGCCGATTCGTGGAAAAGACAAAGCAACCATTTTCCCGAAGTCACTGGAGCTTGGCATGGATGCCTGCGATGTATTTGTCGGCATGACCACCGCATCCGGTGCAGCTATCTACAATAACCACCTGAAAGAGCTCATCAACCAGAAGAAACTTCGCGAGGTTTCCATCTGCTTAAGAAGCATCGATAACTTCACAAGAGGCGGCGCACTGGCAGATTATGAAGCAGTTTACGCAGACGGCGAGAAGCTGCAGGCAATCTGGAGAGGTCATAAGATGGCTCACATCACCACACCGGCTGGTACCGACCTGTACATGGAAATGAATCAGATGGAGCCGATCATCGAGTGTGGTATCGCGAGAAATCCGGGCGATGCAATGGCATGGTCTGACGGAGAGGTTTCCTTAGGACCGGTGATCGACACAACCCATGGCAAACTGGTAATTGATGGACCTATCTGCTACTATGGATGCCCGACCACACCGGTTGAGTTAAGAATTGAAAAAGGACGTATCGTAGAGGTGGTTGGCGGCGATCCGAAGATTTGTAAAGAAATCCGCCGTCAGATCGCAGAAGTTAAAGATTC
>NZ_QUDY01000024.1:775-1041 GCF_003477745.1 Clostridium sp. AF35-15
GTTGGCGGCGATCCGAAGATTTGTAAAGAAATCCGCCGTCAGATCGCAGAAGTTAAAGATTCCGACAACATCGCAGAGATCGGACTTGGACTTAACCCGGCTTGTATGTTCAACGGAGACTTCGAGGAAGAGAAGAAGGCAAGAGGAACCTGCCACATCGCAATGGGCAACGGCTTCTACTATGGACAGCCGGCACGTTCGACCGTACATATCGACATGGTACAGTACAATCCGACCGTTATCTTCGACGAGGGAACACCAGAAGA
>NZ_QUDY01000025.1:0-1033 GCF_003477745.1 Clostridium sp. AF35-15
ATAAAAGCATCAAGAACATACTTGATACCGGGAGTGACCGAACAGAGCCAGCTGACAAAGCTGCGGTAACCGATAACCATACGAGCTCAGAAAAAAGCAGCCACGCACTTACACGGGGTGCGGATTACTACAGGAGGTAAGGAACCATGACTACACAGAGCACTATAGATAAACTCATCGAAATGCGTCTAACATCCATGTCGGATGCATTCCTGACCCAGCTGCAGGACGCCCGAATGAGGGACATTTCCTTTGAAGACCGTTTCGGAATGCTGGTGGATATCGAATACAGCAACCGTAAGAGCAACAGCCTGAAACGGCTGATCCGTAATGCCGGATTCGACCAGCCAGATGCATACATCGGGGATATCAACTATACCTCCGGGCGGAAACTCAACCGCAGCCTGATCGAGCGTCTGGCAACCTGTGAGTACATCACAGAGCATCGAAACCTGTTCATCACAGGTGCCACAGGGAGTGGAAAGACCTACATGGCATGCGCTTTCGGTATGGAGGCCTGTAAGCGTCGATACACTACGAAATACGTTCGACTTCCGGACCTGCTCCTGGAGTTAGAGATGGCACGTAACGATGGAACTTACAAAAAGGTCCAGAGCAAATATGCCAATCCGATTCTACTGATCATCGATGAATGGCTGCTGTTGAAGCCAACCGCATCAGAACAGCACGATATACTGGAACTCCTCCATAGGAGACGCAAGAAGTCGTCAACCATCTTTTGTTCTCAGTATGATTGCAATGGCTGGTTCGATCAACTGGGAGGCGATGACAGTCCGCTCGCGGAAGCGATCCTGGATCGCATCAAGCATGATGCGTACAAGATCAACATCATCCCGACGGACCCGGCGAATTACAGATCCATGCGTGAAGTATACGGGTTGGATCCGGCATTAAGCGAGTAAACTCGCATGTAGCAAATGTGGTATCCCTGTTCCGGACTCACGGTATCATAGCGCCAGACTGCCGGTATCCGTTCCTTCGGAACAGGGGTACATTTGAACCGTAATATTCA
>NZ_QUDY01000026.1:0-485 GCF_003477745.1 Clostridium sp. AF35-15
CGCCTTATACAGATATTCACGCAGAAAGGAGAGAGTATATCTGTGTTAAATTATAAGCTCAGTACCTTTTTAGAGCTCTGTGAAACGAAAAATTATACCAAAACCGCTGAAAAGCTTCATATGACTCAACCAGCCGTAACTCAGCACATCAAATATCTGGAACAGTATTACGGAACAAAACTATTTTATTATGATGAGAAAAAAAGACTTCACCTAACCGATCAAGGACGTCTCCTCCGCTCATATGCCCAATCTGTACAGGCTGATTCAGAAATCATAAAAAACCGGCTTTCTGTCCCCATCAACGAACCTGACATTTTCAAACTAGGTTCCCTGACCGGATTCGGAGAAACATTTGCTGCAAAAGTAATGGGAAAATATCTGGACAAATACCCTGAAAAAAAGGTCAGCATCTATATGGGAGAATCTGATGACTTGTTAGTTCAATTAGCAAACGGAAGAATCCAGGCTTGTATTGTGGATAC
>NZ_QUDY01000026.1:495-876 GCF_003477745.1 Clostridium sp. AF35-15
CTTGTTAGTTCAATTAGCAAACGGAAGAATCCAGGCTTGTATTGTGGATACCTACTGTCCACCGGAAGAATATGAATGTCACGAATTATTCGAGTCTGAAACCATCTGCATCTGCGCTCCCACTCATCCGCTGGCCGGAAAAACCGTAGATTTTAAAGAATTAAATCCCTATCGGTTGATTTTCAGAGAAGAAGGTTCAAAATCCTATCTCAATCTGCGTTCTATTCTTCACGGTTACAATCAGGACATACATAATTTCGCCTCTTTTGTAGAAGTCGGAACCATCAATACCGTTCATAATCTTGTCATTGAAAATGTTGGTCTCTCATTTGTATACAAGTTTGTCGTACAGAAAAAACTGGATCGCGGTGTTATGAGCCA
>NZ_QUDY01000027.1:0-792 GCF_003477745.1 Clostridium sp. AF35-15
AATGATTTAAAAGAAAACACCCTAGAGGGTGTAAAAGAAAAGCGCTTCGCGCCGCCCACCCTGGAGAATGTGAGTGAATATTGCCGGGAAATGGGTTATACGAACGTGGATGCAGCACGCTTTATTGACTTTTACACCAGTAATGGCTGGATGGTCGGTAAGAATCGCATGAAGGACTGGAAAGCAGCGGTTAGAAATTGGGACAGGAGAGAAAAGAATCCGCAGAGGCAGGATGGGGCCGCCGAAGTCTCCAAGAAGAACCGCTTTCACAACCTGGAAGAACATGGTTACGACTACGATGCGATGGTGTGGGGCATGGTGGGCGCAGCGGCGCAGGGCGAGGCTGGAAGCGCTATGGAACCCGGTACGGGATGAAGGGAGTTAGAGGACGATGAAAAGCATGGATGAACGCCGGGCAGCCATCAAGAAGCAGCTTCGGGGCGGCAAGAGAAATACCCTTCGGGAGCTTTCGGAAGCGATTGGCGAGGAACGGGAGAGAACCAGAGCTGCGGTAAAGAAAATGTGTGCTCTGGGCGAACTGATTCAGGAGGGTGACGGTGCGCGCGGCCAGAAAGCGGTTTACCTGCTGACGCGTGTAGGTGAGGAGGAAAACGACGAGGAATTGGACAAGCCAGATGATCGTCGAATGGTAGACGGCATCTGGCCGGATGAACTGGAAAAGACCAGGAACCGCGTGCAAGTCGGGGAGAAGCTCAAAGTGATGTTGCTTGCCGACACCCGTACCAAAGGCGAGGTGCGGACCGTGCGCCGGACGGTTCGGGTAATCAGCAA
>NZ_QUDY01000028.1:0-686 GCF_003477745.1 Clostridium sp. AF35-15
ATGAAAGATAGAAAGTAGAAGAAATTCAGTGTGCAGTTTTGAAGGTATATAAAGAAGACCGTTGTACAGAAATGTATGACGTTTTTTTTGTGTAATAGGGAATTCCAATTTGACAGATATTCCTTAAGTTTTTCATAATGGCGCTGCTGGACTGACTTTCGATGTCCTTTACCGGCGACAAACGTTGTTTCATCCAACTGCCAGATTTCTGCGTATTTCGATGCGGCTTCCTTTAAGTATTCTGGCGAGTATTCTGTATTAATACTGAACTTTATCCCCGTGTATTGAAGCTCAAGATTAATTTCCTGAAACAGGGAAGTGAGCTTCTCAAACAGGCGGTATCTGGATTTTTCAGTCGCTTTTTTCCATACCCATTATTAAAATTATATATTATGTACAGTTTTGAAAAATGGCACACCGCAATCTCGTTACTGTAGTGTTTGGAAAGAGAAGAGAGCAAATAGTTGTATATATGATAATAGAAGAAAATGGCGCAAAATAAATCAGCGGCATTTCCGCAAGAAGGATCAAAATAAGCTGGTGGGAATGCTGCTGATTTTTTAATCTAGTATGTGTGAAATAAATAGAAATGACAAAATATTCTAAAAAATCACAACAAAATAAAAAGAATAGCAAATATAGAAAAATCGTTGACAATCCTTGGAAACTCTGGTATCATAACATAC
>NZ_QUDY01000029.1:0-297 GCF_003477745.1 Clostridium sp. AF35-15
TTTCTAACCGCTGCTTTCCAGTCCTTCATGCGATTCTTACCGACCATCCAGCCGTTACTGGTGTAAAAGTCAATAAAGCGTGCTGCATCCACGTTCGTGTAACCCATTTTCAGGCAGTAATCTTTTACTTCTTGGAGTGTGGGAGGCGCGAAGCGCTTTTCTTTTACACCCTCTAGGGTGTTTTCTTTTAAATCATTATCATACTCATTATCATTATCAGCTTTTTTTGCTTTTTCAGAAAAGCATTTGCTTTTTTTGCTTTCCTCAGAAACCATTTGCTTTTTATCAGAAGCATTT
>NZ_QUDY01000029.1:307-638 GCF_003477745.1 Clostridium sp. AF35-15
AAGCATTTGCTTTTTTTGCTTTCCTCAGAAACCATTTGCTTTTTATCAGAAGCATTTTCTTTTGGTCTTCCGCCTTTCTTCCCTGCTTCCGATCTGGCGGCACATGCTTCTTTGTAGCGCTGGCTGTCCGCATCCAGCTGCTGTTTAATAAGCTCGAACACAAACGCCAGCGCCGGATCTTCCGGAACAGCATCCGGGTCTTTCTGATAGGCGTAGATCGCTTTAATGAGTTCGCCCGCCTGCTCGTTGCTCATCTTTTCGATGGCAGCGCCCCAGCTCTCATACATGACAAAAGACTTCTTATCACTCATCCAAGCCCATCTCCTTTCCC